>CAYQRN010000211.1:0-7540 GCA_964419995.1 uncultured Planctomycetia bacterium | reverse complement strand
CCTCGTTGTCCGTCCTGCCACCGCGAACCGCCGGGGCTCGTGACCCGGAAGGGCGCGCCCACGAGATCCGGTCCCCCGACGGGCGCATCGTGGCGATGGTGACCCTCCCCGAGCCCGGATCGGCGGACGTGCCGAGCTGGTCGGCGTCTTTCCTGGGGAGGACGCGCCTTCAGGGGTGCAGGATCGGGCTCGCCGCCGGAGGGACCGCGGATCTCCTGGCAGGCGCGGCGCTTCTGTCGGTCAAGCGGCGGACCCATGACGAGACCGTCCCCATGGCCTTCGGGAAGGCTGACCGGGCGCGGGACCGCTTCGCGGAACTCGTCCTGGCGCTGCGGCGCGAGGGCTCTCCGTCGGTACGCCTCGTCTTCCGGTGCCACGACGACGCGGTGTCGTATCGCATCGAGGTGGGTGAGGCGGGGGAAGCGGGGAAGCTCCGGATCACCGCCGATGGAGCGACCTTCTCGTTCACGGGCGATCCGGTCCTCCACGCGCAGCATCTCAAGCACTTCCGTACGTCCCACGAGCATCCCGTGACGGCGGCAGCGGCTGCCGCGATCCCGGCGGGCCAGCTCCTCGACCTGCCGGTCACGGCGGTATGGTCGGACGGGACCGTGGCTTCGATCACAGAGGCAGCGCTGCTCCGGTACGCGGGGCTGTCGCTCCGGCGCGCGAAGGACTCCGCCCTGCTCGAGGCCGCCCTGGCGCCGCGGGGCGACGGCGTCCTCGTCGAGCGCCCTCTGCCCCTGCGGACGCCCTGGCGGGTCGTGCTCCTCTCCGACCGCCTCGGGGCGCTGCTCGAATCCACGACCCTCTGGTGCCTCAACGACCCTCCGGACTTCGATGCCTCGTGGGTGCGCCCGGGGAAGCTCACGTGGCCCTGGTGGAACGGGAGCCTCTTCGAGGTTCGCCGGACCGAGCCGATCCTCTCCGTCGAATCAGCGCGCCGGTACATCGACTGGTGCGCGGCGAACGGGATCGACTTCCACGCTCTCGTGGCGGACGAGCACGACACGCCCTGGTACGTCCAGTCGCGGAAGGGCTTCTTTCCGGGGCCCGATACCGATGCGACCCGTCCGCGGGAGGGGCTCGACCTCGCTGTCGTGAGACGTCACGCGGAGGAGAAGGGCGTCCGGCTCTGGACGTGGGTCCACCACGGGGCCGTCCGCGGCCGCGTGGATGCTGTGTTCCGGGCCCTGGCCGCCCATGGCTTCGGAGGCGTCATGGTGGACTTCCTCGACAGCGATGACCAGGAGACCGTGGAGTTCGCCGAGGACGTGCTGAGATCGGCCGCCCGGCACCACGTCCTCGTCCATTTCCACGGCATGTACAAGCCGACGGGCTGGCAGCGCACGTTTCCCCACCTCATGAACCATGAGGGTTCGCTGAACCTCGAGTACCTGAAGTGGACCGATCTCTGCACGCCGGAACACACGTTGCGCGTCGTGTTCACGCGGCTCATCGCAGGCCCCATGGACTATCACCTCGGCGGCTTCCGCGCCGTCCATCGAAAGGGCTTCCGGCCGCGCAACGAGGCGCCCGAGGTCCTCGGAACGCGGGCGCATCACCTCGCCCTCTACATCTGCATCGACAACCCCGCCCCCATGGTGGCCGACTATCCGGCGGCCTACGAGGGACAGTCCGGGTTCGAGTTCATCCGGGACGTGCCGGCGTGGTGGGACGAGACCCGCGTCCTCGCGGCGGAGATGGGGCGCCTGCTCATCACGGCGCGGCGCCGCGGAGATGTCTGGTGGCTCGGAGGGCTGGCGGCGGGCGACGCCCGCGAGATCGCCGTGCCGCTGTCCTGCCTTCCGGAGGGGCCCCATGAGCTCCGGCTCTGGAGGGACGGCGATCGCGCCGCCGCGGATCCCAACGATCTGGCCGTGGAGCGGCGGGACGTCACCGCGTCGACGAGCCTCCGCCTCAAGGTGGGCGAGGGAGGCGGATTCGCCGCCCGCATCCGTCCTGCGCCCCGGGAGGGCGGGACGCGGTGACGGGGCGGCGTCTCCGTCAGGGGGTCTGCGGGCGGCTGCGGAACGCTACGGTACGATCGTGAGGTCCACGGCGACGGACGCCGCGTTGAAGGGGTTCACGAGGCCTGCGGCGAAGGTGACGGTGGCTCCGACCCAGCCCGGCGGGATCGGCGGCACGAACAGGGTGGCCGTGGCGTCGCCGTTCAGGTCCGTCGTGCCGGAGAAATTCGCGAAGGCCGGGCCGTTGATGAGCGGGTACATCATCTGGGTGAAGAGGTCGATGTTGAGCGGAAAGTTGATGTACCCGATCATGATCCCGGGGGTCGAGCCCGACGCGCCTCCGAGGAGGATGTAGTCCCGGAGCGCGGCGTTGCTGCCCGCGGCCAGCGTGTACTGGATCTGCCCGCCCGACGTCGGGACGGTGAGGGAACTCGGGACGAGGGGGAACTGCGGAGCGATGAATCCGCTGATGCGGATGATGGAGTTCCCCGGGTTTCCACCGTACGTCGAGACGAAGAAGTCGTTCGTGAGGGGGTCGAACGCGAAGCCCTCGGCGCCTCCGATCCCCGTGGCGAAGGTCGTGAGAGATGGCGATGCGGCGCCGCCCACCGGCAGGCCCGTCACGGGGTCGATGTCGAGGATCGAGACGTTTCCGATGGAGTAGTTCGTGAAGATGATGTCGCCGGCCTGGGGGCCCGAGGGGATGTAGCGGAGTGCCTCGCTGCCGAAGGGAAGCGTCGCGAAGAGCGCGGCGGTCGTCGGCGTCCAGGTGCCATTGCCGTTGTCCGTCAACGCAACGGTATGGAAGCTGCCGCCGTTGTAGGAGCTCACGATGAGGTCGCCGGCGTTCGGGAGCCCCGCGGGGACGAAGACGAGTCCGCCCACGGACGTCGTCTCGGGAGGAAGCGGAAGGCTCGTCGTCGTGCCTCCGGTGATCTGGCCGAGAGTGTTCACGGGGTATCCCGTGAAGAAGACCGTCCCGGCGGGGCCGAACTGCAGGCCGCCGTCGATGTAGGGGGCGGATGCGTAGAAAGTCGCCGGCCCGAGCCCGGTCACGTAGAGCGTGTTCGGGTCGCGCGTGACGGGAACGGCGTAGATCGCGCCGGATGGCGCGTTCGCGGAGCCGCCCACGTAGAGGGTGGATCCATCGGCGCTGAACTCGATGCCGCCGAGGTTGGCGGGTATGCCGAGGGCGCCCGACGGCGTCACCGACGCAACGTAGTAGCCGGGCGGCAGCGTGATCTGGGCCGATGCCGTGGCGAGGGTGCAGAGGCCGAGGATGACAGCAAGGGGCGGGCGCAACATCAGGGTTCTCCACGCGAGGCGGCTGGCGCCGCGGCCGATACGATTCGGGGTCAGACTACGACGTCAGCGGGCCTTTTCTAACGTCCCGCGGATTCCCGCTTGCCGGAGAAGCGGCCGTGCCGCCGAGGCCGTTCGACGTAACCCGCTCTGCAACAGGACGAAGCGCCGTCCGGGGGTGCGGCAGTCCGGCGCGCCGGCGCAGGGCTCACTTCCGCTCCGCCGCCGCGGCGCTTCCGGGACGTCGACACGACGGCAACCCGCTCGCCTGAACCCGTGGTAGACTCGCCCGTCGTTGACGCTCCGACCCCCATCCGGAGGTGGCACATGACGCGACAGGGCTTCGCCTCCATCGCCTTCGTTCTCGCCGGACTTCTCGTTTCAGGGTCCGACGGCAGAGCCCAGGTCCCCGCGGCTCACTTCGCCCTCGACGACGGCAGCGGCACGACGGCGTCCGACGCGACGGGCCACGGAAACAACGGCCTGCTCGTCGGCGGTGGCTTCGTGTGGCAGAGCGGCGGCGCCACGCCTGCGAGCGGCGGCTCGCTCGTGTTTCCGGCGACCAACAGCACGACGACGCTGAACGCGGGCTCCTTCGTGGACGTCACACTGGCCCCGGGGGGCGGTCTTCCGCTCATGGGGCTCACGGCGCAGGCCGTGACGATGTGGGTGAGGGGCGCGGCGGGACAGCACGACCGCCGCGTCTACTGCGAGGGATCCACCGTGTCCGCGTATCCGCTCCTCGCGATCGGAACGGGGCAGTCGTCCCTCGGTCTCACGGACCGCCTGCTCCTCTACATCCGGAACGACGCGAACCAGGTGAACCTCTCGCAGGCCTCGGCGACGCCCGTGTTCGATGGTGCATGGCATCACATCGCCTGGGTGGACAACGGGGGCTACGGTGTCCTCTACGTGGACGGGGCTCCCGATGCCGCGAACTTCACATACACGCGCTTCGGGACCTTCACGATGAACCGCGTCGTGCTGGGCGCGGTCGGGCGCGCGTCCGTGGGCAACTACTGGATCGGAGAGATGGACGACGTCCGTCTCTGGGGCCATGGGCTTTCGGCGGTGGACGTCGCGGCCATCATGGCGGGCGGAGGCCTCGGGAGCGGATACCAGCAGAACACCACGGCCGCGTACGCGGATCTGAATGGCGCGATCGGCTCGCCCGGCTCGCCCGCTCGCGCCCGGGTCCCCCTCGGCGCACCCTTCGTCCTCAACCTCCGCTCGAACCGGGGCGGCCAGCTCTGGGACCTGGCCTTCGATTCCGGGAACGCCATCGCGAACGGCATCGTGCTGGCGGAGAACATCATCAACGTGAATGCCGCCTCGCCGACGCTCTACCTCGCCAACGGCGTCTTCTCGGCGCCCTTCGGGGGAGCGCTGGCGCTGCCCGGGATCGGAGGGTCGAACGGTGCCCAGGTTTCCGTCGCGGCGACCTTCACGGCGCCCGCGGTTCCCATGATCGGCGTCGTCCAGTTCGTGATCCTGAACCCCGTGAGCGCCGACGGCTTCAGCACGAGCGCCCCGGTGGAGATCGAGGTCTTCTAAGGGCCATGTCGCTTCCCGGCCGCGCCGCGAAGAGCGGCGCAGGCCGTCGGAGATCCGCGTGATGGGCGCTTGGGCGAGGGGTCTGGTCGTGGCGATCCTCTGCGCGACCTCCGTGAGGGCGCAGGACGTCTGGACCTCGGCGCGCCGGGGATCGGCCGTGGTCGCAGGTGATCCGCGTCCCGGGGATCTCGTGCTCGTGGCGGACGCCGCCCGACCTGCCGTGCTCGTCATCGGCGCGGCGGAACCGGAGAACGTCCGGCGGGCGGCGGGGTTCCTCGCGGATGACATCGAGCGGATCACGGGCGTCCGGCCCGTGTGGCTCGGGGAGCCCTCCGCGGACCGTCCCTGCATCGACATCCGCACGATCCCGGATGCGTCGCGGTTCGAGTGCTACGACCTCGCCATCCTGCCGGACCGCGTGGAGATCCGGGGCAGCGACCCGAGGGGAACGGCCTTCGGCATCGCGGATCTCTGCGAGCGGATCGGCGTGGACCCGCTCCATCATTTCACGGGCCTTGCCCCTGCGCGGCGGATTCCCCTCGTCCTGAAACCCCTCCGTGTGTCCGAGGGTCCCCCGGTCTTCCGCTACCGCGGCCTCTTCCACGACGACGAGGACATCCTGCCCATGCCGCGGACCCCCGAGGGCATCCCGGATCGGCACGGCACGGTGCCCGCGATCTGGTACGAGCGCTTCTTCGAGACGGCGGTACGGCTCCGCATGAACATGGTCGCCCCGTGGGTCCGGGTGCAGAGACCCCCGGCGGTCCCGGAACTCGCCAACAGCTACGGCCTCCTCTACACCTCCCACCACTACGACACGCTGCTCTCCGATCCCTATCACTTCGAGCGGGGCGGGCTGGCGGCCAGGCGGGGCGTCCGTCCGGAGTGGGACTGGACGACGAACCGCGAGGGCCTCATCCGGTACTGGAAGGGCGGGGTCGAGGAGAACAGCGGGTTCTCGTGCATCTGGCCCGTGGGCATGCGCGGCACGAACGACTACGCCTACCGTTTCCCGCGGGACTGGACCGAGGACCGACGGCTCGAGGCCTACCGGGAGGCCATCGAGATCCAGGTCGGCCTCGTGGACGGGGCTCTTCCGCCGGAACGGGATCGCCTCTTCCACTTCACGATGTACACGGAGATGCTGCCGTACTTCCAGACAGGGCGGCTCCCGGTGCCCGAGTCGGTCATCCTCGTGTGGCCTGACGACAACAACGGCCGCATGCGGGCGCTGCCGGCCGCCCCGGGGCGCCACCGGCACGGGATCTACTACCACCTGGCCTACCTCGGGGGCGCGAAGACGGCCCAGGCGCACCAGGTCATCTCCCCGGATCTCATCGAGTCCGAGTTCCGGACCGTCGTCGAGCGGGGCGCCACGGCCTTCTGTCTCGTCAACGTGTCGGAACTCCGGGAGTATGTTCTCGGCATCCGACTCATCGCGGACATCCAGTGGCATGCGGCCGCCGCCTTCGCGGTGCCGGAGGCCGGGCGGCGGTTCCTCGGCACGTGGTGTCGCGAGTCCTTCGGATCCGCCGCGGAAGCCGACGCCGTGAAGGCGTACATCGCCTTCTTCGACCTCGTGGGCGAGGCCCGCTGGCTCGCCCACGGCGCCTCGAAGTGCACGGGCGCGCTCCGCTCCCTCGAGTCGAAGTTCGCGGGGCGGCCCTTCGCGCCGGCCCTGCCGGACACTCTCCCGGTGCTCCGGGAGCGTCATGCGCGGCAGGTTCTCCTTCTCGCGCTCCTCGAGAGGGCTCGGGCGAAGATCGCCGAACCCGCCGCCGGCCGCTTCTTCTTCGAGAATCTCGAGCTCGCCGCCGCCATCGACCGCCTCAACACGGAGGCGGCCCTCCACCTCGTGACGGCCATGGCCGAACCGGACCGTGACGCCGCTCTCGATCTCTGCCGCCGGGCCCTCGTCCCCCTCGATGAGCTCGACCTTCTGCTCCGCCGGGCGGAGCGCCCCCCCTTCGATGGCTGGTACGGGCCCACCTGGATCACGCAGCGCAACGACGTCCTCGTCACCCCCCGGCGCGCCCTCACGGTCCTTCTCGCCGGCCTGAAGCCTTCCCCTCCGGGCCCCCGCTGACGCTCTGCCGGAGCATCCGTGGACGAGGACGCGGAGCTTCCCTCCCGCCGTCCCGCAACGGTCCTACAGGGTGGATCGCGAGAGCATGACGCCGAGCACTCCGGCGGAGCGTCCGGGGGTGGCCCGAAGGTCGAGGACGACGCGAACCCAGGCGCCCCCGACCGCGGGCGTCTGGACCGAATAGTCTCCTGCCTCCGTCGCGACGACCCGGGTCACGGCCTGCCAGAAGGCGGAATCCTGGCTCTGCTCGACGATGAGCTGGATGAAGGACCCCGCGGCAAGGGAGTTTCGCAGGGTCATCCGCGCCAGGGCGCCGTTGCCCGTCGCGAGCGGCACGGGTCGCGAGGCCACCTGGATCCCCGTCGAGCCCGCCGGAACGACGAGGGTGATGGCATCGATGAGGCGGTAGAGGCCCAGATGCTCCTCGATCTCCGCGGCCAGTATCGCCTCCAACCCGACCAGCTCGAGCGCCAGCAACGATCGCGGCGCCAGCGTGAGTGGCATCTCGAAAGCACCGTTCACCATGCGCAGGAGTTTCCGCCGGTCTCCGGTCCGCTCCACGAGGACCTGCTCGCCGCTCAGACCGTGGTCTGACGGATCGAGCCGCAGGACGAAGGACCTCCCCTGC
>CAYQRN010000210.1:0-7588 GCA_964419995.1 uncultured Planctomycetia bacterium | reverse complement strand
CCAGGGTCACGGTCACGGTGGTGGAGCCGTTCACGAAGACCGTCCCGAGGCCGTTATAGGTGACACCCCCGAAGGTCGTGCCCGTGGCGAGCGTGTAGCTGCCCTGAGGCACAGGGGAGAACCCGAATCCGCCGGCGCCGTCGGTCACGCCGGAGTAGAGGATGGACGTGCCGATGAGCGAAAGCGTGACCGGAAGCCCTGCCACGGGCACGGCGCCGTTCGACGGGGGAGGCGCGACCGTGCCGGTCACGGAGTCGATGGCGAGGTGGAAGGTCGCGTCCCCGTTCAGGACCTCGGTCGACGCGAGGCCAGCGGACACCTCGAGCTCGATCGCGCCCGTGAATCCTCCGAAGACCGAGAGCACGCCGTAGGGATCCGTCGCCGCGATCCTGCCCTCCGGCGTGAGGCCGAAGCTTTCCGTGAGGTTCTGCACGGCGCCGGAGGCGCCGCGAGCCAGAACGAAGTTGAGCTCGGTCGCGGGGATCAGCGTGCCCCCGGCGACGAACTTCGCCGTAAACGTCGCTGTCGTCCCGGCGACGACGCCCCCCGCCGCCTCCTCGATCTCGAGCATGGCGGAACGCCGGAGGCCCTTGCCTTCGAGGACGACATCGACGGCGATGGCGTCTCCGTCGTCTCCCGCGGACACGAGCGCGGAGCCCGCGGCGACGCCGGACGCGATGCCCTGGACGGTGACGTTGCCCGTGGCGCCGCCCGTGGACACGGCGAGCTGGCCATTGCTGTTCGTGCTGCCGACTTCCACGCCGTTGACGAGGATCAGAACGCCCGCCGGAGCCGGGTTCGATGAGTCCTCGAGGAACGCGCTGATGACGAGCTGGTCGCCCGTGAAGCCGCCGGCCTCGCCGCCCCCGCCATCGCCGCCTCCGCACCCTGGGACCGTAAGGCACAGGACGGCAACCGAAATGATGAGCTGGAACGATCTCATGGTGCTCCCTCCACCGGAATCGTGTCGGATCGGGACGGGCGTCCCCGCGAACTTAGCGACCGCTCGGGACGGCCGCAAGGCGGGGGCGGGCGATACGGGCGGATCCTCCGGCCGGGAGACGAGAGTCGCGCGCGGGTGAATCCGGCGGCCGTCGGCGGCGAACAGTGGAGTGAAGCCGGCCGGCGCCCCGACGGGTTCCTGGAGCGGCCGGGCGCGGACCGCGCCCTTGCAAGCGGCAAAGCCGCGAAGTCCACTCACAACGGAGAATGGTGTCATGATCCATCGATCGCTGTGCATCGCCCTGGCCGCATCGTTCGCCCTCGCACTTCCACATCCCGCGGCGTCCGGCCAGGGGACGTGCCCCGCGCCGGATGCCAAGGCTGCGGCTGTGTCCCGCCCCGACATCGTCGATACGGCGGTGGCGGCCGGGAGCTTCAAGACCCTCCTCGCTGCGGCGAAGGCGGCGGGTCTCGTCGACGCGCTGAAGGCCGAGGGGCCCATCACCCTGTTCGCGCCGACCGATGAGGCCTTCGGCCGGTTGCCGGCCGGCACGGTGGACACGCTCCTCCGTCCCGAGAACCGCGGCCGGCTCGCGGCCATCCTGCGCTATCACGTCGTCCCAGGATGCCTCCCCGCGTCGGTGGTCGTGAAGTCGTCCGGGACCCCCAGCCTCGAGGGGCAGATCATCCCCTTCCGCGTGTCGGGCGACGAAGTCAGCATCGGCGGAGCCCGCGCCGTGAAGACGGACATCATGGCCCGAAACGGGATCATCCACGTCATCGATGCCGTTCTGATCCCGACGGACAAGAACCTGGTGGACGTCGCGGCCGAGGCCGGCACCTTCTCTACGCTGCTCGCGGCCGCGCGCGCCGCGGGCCTCGCGGAGACGCTCCAGAAGGGCGGCCCCTTCACGCTCTTCGCGCCGACGGACGAGGCCTTCAGGAAGCTCCCCGCAGGTACGGTGGAGGATCTCCTCAAGCCTGAGAACCACGAGAAGCTGGCCCGGATCCTCAAGCTCCACGTCGTGAGCGGGCGGGTCGATTCCACGACGGCAGCCGGCGCCGGTCGTGCTTCGAGCCTGGAAGGCGGCTCGCTGCGCTTCGAGAAGAAGGGCGTCGGCCTCGCCGTGAACGGAGCTCAAGTGACGGCTGCCGACGTGAACGCCAGCAACGGACTCATCCACGTCATCGACAGCGTCATCCTTCCCCAGTGACCCTGTCGAGCCTCCGCCCGCCTCCTGCGGGCGGTGGTTCGGCCGTCAAGGAGCTCGCCATGAAGACCGCACGCCTCGGACTCCTCGCACTCGCCCTCTCCGCGGCTCCGACTCCGTCAGGAACGGCAGCCGCACAGGACGGGCCCCGGCGGCCCGTCCTGAAGCACTTTCCCTCCGTCCCGCCTCCGGAGGGGCAGGTCTCGATCCTCGGAGCCGACGCGGTGAAGGAGCCGGTCCTGAGCGCCCCCGACGTCTGGACGGCGGGTCGCGCACGGGTCACCACGCCGCTTCCCGACGGCTACCCTCGTCCGACATCCCCCGGAGCCATCGAACTCAAGACGTATCCGACCCTGCGCCTCGCCGAGACGTCGGGGGCCATGTTCCCCGACCTGGCTTCGTCGATAGGATTCTGGAGGCTCTTCCGCCACATCCGATCCCGCGACATCGCCATGACGGCCCCCGTCGAGATGAGCTATCCCGGTCTCGCCGTCGACGGTACGGACACGGGCGGGGCGTGGTCCATGGCGTTCCTTTATCGCCGCGCCTCCCTCGGGCCGGTCGGACCCGCGGGATCCGTGGTCGTACGGGACAGCGTTCCCGCCACGTTCCTCTCCGCGGGCGCGATCGGCGGCTACGGCACGGATGAGGTGCGCCGCGTCCTCGGCACTCTGCGCCTGGCGCTCTCAGAACTCGGCACGTGGAAGGCCGAGGGGCCCGTGAGAGTCCTTCACTACAACGGGCCGGAGGTGCGGGACGGGCTCAGGTGGTTCGAGGTCCAGATCGCCGTCCGGCCCGTCTCGGCAGGGAGTCCCGCTGACGAGAAGCTCTGAGTCCGCGGGCCGCACATCCGGGAGGAGGGACACGACATGAAGCTCCGCGAGTACCGATCGGAAGTCCTCGTCCCGAGGCCCCGCGACGAGGTCTTCGCCTTCTTTGTCGATCCGCGGAATCTCGACGCCATAGTGTGGTGCGTCACACATACCGTGACATATCCCGACGAGGACGAGATTCACTTGCTCCATCTCGCCGGATCTTCTCGCGCGGGGCTTCGTTGCTCGCCCTCCCCACAACCCATCCAGGGTTGCTTCCGGGCTCGCGCCTCGCCCCGCACGAGAATCTCTCGGCGAATATGTTCGCATCTGTGTGACGCACCACACTATCTCAGATTCAGGACGGTCACGCCCCTCCCCACGACCATGGCGGCCGGCGCCATCATCGATCATCGCCTCACGATCAGAGGCCTGCCGGTCAGATGGCGTAGCCGCATCGCGGTCTTCGAGCCTCCCTTCCGCTTCATCGGCGAGCAGATCCGGGGGCCCTATCGCCTCTGGGTCCACGAACATACGTTCGAGGCGCGCGGAGAAGCCACCCTCATCCGCGATGTCGTCCGATACTCCGTGCCCTTCGACCGCCTCGTCCACGATCGTCTCGTGCGTCCCGACATCGAGGGGATCTTCGCGTTCCGCGAGAGGGAGCTTCTGGCGCGCTTCGGATCCGCCGGGATGGCGCCGGCTGTGACTCGAGCCTGAGGTCGGAAGGGCAGGGGCGGAGGGGGCCGGGCCGGAGATGCTCGCCGTCACTCGCCCCGGCGCAGCGCCTTCTTCCCGCTCCGGTAGCGCTTGTCGGAGAGCCGCCGCTCCCTCGAAGCCCGCGTCGGTCGGGTGGCGCGCCGGGCCCTCTGCGGGGTCAGGGCCCGGTGGAGGAGAGATTCGAGTTTCTCGAGCGCGTCGGCGTGATTGCGCTCCCGTGTCCGGTGGCGCGACGATGTCACGATGAGGATCCCGTCGTCCGTAAGCCGCCCCGCCAGGACCTCGAGGAGCCGCGCCCTCACGGGCGCCGGGATCGAGGGACACGCGCGGACATCGAGGCGCATCTCGACCCGCGTGGCCACCTTGTTGACGTTCTGTCCGCCCGGACCGCCGGAGCGCACGGCGCGGACGGCGAGGTCCCGGTCAGGGACGAGCCACGCGACGGCGGGTCGCTCCACGACCGCCCCTCCGCTTTCCGCTGCCCGACCGACCTCCGCCGCCCTGCGACCGGCCACCCCCCCGGCCCCGCGATCCGGCCTCCCGGTGGCGATCCGCACCCGTGGCGGCGGGCGTCCCGCGCGCCGGCCGGTAACGGAGTTCCACGAAGGGCCCGGGCAGGCGGGTCCGGATGCGCTCGAAGGCCCGGTGGTCCGTCCCCGACACGAGCGACGTGACGATTCCGGCCCGGCCCATGCGCCCCGTACGACCCATCCGGTGGACGTAGTCCTCCACTTCCTTCGGAACGTCGAAGTTCACGACATGGGCCACGTGGTCGATGTCGAGCCCCCGGGACGCGACGTCCGTTGCCACGAGGATGCGGACGGCCCCGCGGCGGAAGCCATCGAGGACGCGGTAGCGGACCTCCTGCTCCTGCTCGCCCGAGATCGCAGCCGAGAGGAATCCGTGGCCGAAGAGTTCCCGGGCCGTGTGACGCACGCCGCGGCGCGTATTGCAGAAGACGATGACGGTGTCCTCCGGCTTGCGCCGCAGCAGGGCCACGAGAGCCCGGATCCGGTCCGCCTCTCCGACCTTCAGGAACTGGTTCCGGATGCTCCGCGCCGGAGAAAGGCCCTTCCGTGTCTCCACGGTGACGGGGTTCCGGAGGAGCCGGGTCGCGAGGCCGGAGATCTCCGGAGGAACCGTGGCCGAGAACAGGGCTGTCTGGCGGTCCCGCGGCAGCTTGCCGATGATCTCGGTGACGTCGTCGATGAAGCCCATGTCGAGCATCCGGTCCGCCTCGTCGAGCACGAGGTAGTGGACCCACTCGACCCGGAGGAGCCTCTCCCGCAGGAGGTCGAGGATCCGGCCCGGCGTCCCGACGATGACCTGCCGCCCTGGAATCCGGCCGCGCTGCGTGTGGATGTGTTCCCCGCCCACGACCAGAGCCACATCGATGCCGAGGGAGCGTCCGATGGGACGGAGGGCCTCGGAGACCTGGAGCGCCAGCTCCCGCGTCGGGCAGAGGACGAGGGCCTGGATGCTCGACCGCGCCCCTTCCACCTTCTCGAGGAGAGGCACCCCGAAGGCGAGGGTCTTGCCGGTGCCCGTCTCGGCCTTGCCGAGCACGTCGCGGCCCTCGAGGAGGGGAGGGATCGCGAGGGCCTGGATGGGAGTCGCGCGCTGGAAGCCGTGGGCCTCGAGGGACGCCCGGAGCTCCGCCTTGAGCGGAAGATCGCTGAACTGCATGAGCGACCACCATGACACGCGGCGGGGAGCTACGGAAGGCGTCCGCGCCTTCCCTGTTCCCCCTGCGGCAGTTACGATGAGGCCATGCCCCGATCCGACAGGGTTCCGGAGCCGCTTGGAAGGGAAGACCGCCTCATGACCAACACGGGCAGCGAAGAGCGGAAGATCGCCCTGTTCATCGATCTTGAGAACCTCGTCCTCGGCATCAAGGAAGCGGAGGTCCCGGGGTTCGACATCGGCCTCGTCATGGAACGTCTCCTCGAGAAGGGCAAGATCATCGTGAAGCGGGCCTACGCGGACTGGGACCGCTTCAAGGAGTACAAGCGACAGTTCCACGAGGCTGCCATCGAGATGCTCGAGATCCCGAGAAAGCGGATCACCGGGAAGAACAGCGCCGACATCCGCATGGTCGTGGACACGCTCGAGATGTGCTACGCGCGCGAGCACATCGACACCTTCGCCCTCGTCACCGGGGATTCCGACTTCTCGCCGCTCGTCTCGAAGCTCAAGGAAAACGACCGCTCCGTCATCGGCATCGGCATGAAGGATTCCTCCTCGGCGCTCCTCGTCGACAACTGCGACGAGTTCATCTACTACGAGGATCTCGTGCGGACGCAGCATCGTGTCCCGGCCATTCCGAAACACGTGTCGAAGAAGCAGGCCGAGGCGTTCACGCTGCTCATCGACGTCGTCGTGGGCCTCATGCGCGAGAACAAGGAAGTCCTCTGGGGCTCCATGGTGAAGCAGACCCTGCGCAGGAAGAAGCCGAACTTCGATGAGACGTACTACGGGTACGACACGTTCTCGGCCCTCCTGCTCGATGCCCGCGACCAGGGGCTCATCAACCTCGAGCGCGACAAGCGCAGCGGCTCGTTCGTCATCACCGGATTCGGGACAGCCTCCAGTGTCTAGTCTCGTGCGCCACGACGGTCGCGGCCGGATCGACGGCCGTGGCCGCAGGCTCCGCTTCGGAGTCGGCCTCGTGCTCCTCGCCGCGGCGGGCCTGTCCCTCCTGCTCGACGTCCCCTCGAAGCCGCCGTGGAAGCCCCTCGCAGCCCTCGGCGCCGCGGCGCTCGGAATCCTGAACGTCGCCGAGGCCTGGGCCGGCTGGTGAGTGCTCCGGGGATTCGGGATCCGGACCCGGATCTGACGGCGCCGGGAAGCGCCCCGGAATCGGCGGACCGGATCTCCGGCGGCGCGACGGCGGAGGCCTGCCCGAGGCACCGCCTCATCGCCGGCGACCCCCGCGCCATGCCGGAGCTCGAAGATGGGTCGGTTCGCCTCGTCATCGCCATGCCGCCGCCTTGGCGTCCCGACGACCCTCCTGATCCGGCGGACATCGGCCGCGGCGGCCGCTACGAGACATGGCTCGAGTCCCTCCGGTTGGTCTTCGCGGAGTGCGCCCGCGTCCTCGCCCCCGGATGCCGGCTCTGCGTGAACCTCGCGGACCGCTTCCTGAGCGCAGGCGCCTTCGGCCACTTCCAGGTCCTCCCCGTCCGCGACGACGTCTCGCGAATCCTCCGGTCCCTCGACCTCCACCCCATGGGCACGGTCATCTGGCAGACCGCGGCTCCCGGACGCGCCGGTCCGGGCCCCGGCGTCATGGGATCGTGGCCGTACCCCCGGAACGGCATCCTCCGGATCGACTACGAGTCGATCCTCCTCTTTCGCAGGCCCGGCGAGACCCCTCCGCCCTCGTCGGAGAGCCGCGAGGCGTCCAGGCTCTCCGCGGACGAGTGGAACCGCTGCTTCTCGGGCCACTGGAACCTACGGAGCACGCGCCGCCGGGGGGACGGCGGCGACATCCCCCTCGAGATCCCCGAGCGGCTCATCCGGATGTTCACCTTCGCGGGCGAGACCGTGCTCGATCCCTTCCTCGGCACCGGGACCACCCTCCTCGCGGCCGAGGGCGAGGGGCGGCGTCTCGTGGGCTACGCAGGCGGTGCCGATGCGCTTCAGATGATCCGGGAGCGTCTTGGTCTTTTCGCCACCGGCGTCTCCTTCGAGTCGCGGGCCGCCCCGGGCGTCGTTGCATCGGTTCCGGCGCGCCTCGAGATCGCGCCGCCCGAACCTCGCGGCCGCCCGGCCCCGGCGCGGCCCGCCCTGCGTGTCGAGGCGGTCGAAGCCGTGAACCGCCTGCGCCTCGCCGGTGGCGATCTCGTCCTCCTCGCCGGCGAGCAGCCCATGCCGGGCGACCACCACCGGGGGCGCGAGCAC
>CAYQRN010000209.1:0-7681 GCA_964419995.1 uncultured Planctomycetia bacterium | reverse complement strand
CGACCAACTCCCCGCGCTCGTGAGCAAGCCCGCGCTGGAGAACAGCTACACCACGCTCTGCCTGAACCTGAAGGAGAAGGGCGACGTGACCGCGGCGGCGAAGGCGATGCTGCTGGAGCCGGACCAGGCACGCTACCTCGGGCAGCTCCCGGTCGGTTCCGGGATCGTCAAGCTGCAGGCCCGGTGGCCGAAGCCGTTCCTCGTCCGGTTCCCGCTCTTCGAGATCCGGAAGGGCGTGGTCACGGACGCGCAGGTGGCGGAGCGGTTTCGCGCAGGGGTTGGAATCGAGCCGGAACAGGTCGTGCTGAAGGAAGAATCGGCACGCAGCGGCCCGGAAGCGTATCCCGAGGAGTGGACAGACTTGGAGAGCCGGTTCCTCCGCGACGTGGCGGATCATCCGTTCAGCGCGGTGACGAAGCGCTACCGGCGGCTGGAACTGAGCGCGACCGCGGGCACGGGGATCGTCTCCCGTCTGGTGGACAGAGGCCTGCTCCGCGAGGTGGTGGTCCAGGTGGACCGGACCCGGCGCCGGCTTCTCGACCTGACGCCCGCAGGGCTGCGCGCGCTCGGTCTTCCGGAAACCGGCACGCTCCGGCACGGTGGGCTGGCCCACCGCTACTGGGTGGCGTGCATCGGCGCAGAGCTCCGGAAGGCGGGCATCCGGGTGGAACGCGAGGCCCCGCTCGGCGACGGCAAGGCGGTGGACCTGCTCGCGATCGTCCGCGGGAAGCGGGTGGGCATCGAGGTGGAGACCGGCGAGGCGGACTGGAAGGGGAACGTGGAGAAGTGCCTGCGCGCCGGCCTCGACCAAGTGATCGTGGCCGCCACCACGTGGGCGGTGCATCGCGATCTGCAAGCAGCGCTCGGGCCCTCGGACGAGCGGGTCCTGATCCTGCCGGCGTGGGAGGTGGCGTGGCAGGTGCTCGCCAACGGGAGACGGTGACGGATTCCCAGGTCTCGGGCACTCTTCGGACGGATTCCCGCGCGGGACGGCAGAACCAGACGGATTCCGCGGCGGGTAAAGAGAACCAAGTAGAAGAGGAAAGCGAGAGGACGACGGGGATGAGGGGAGCATCCCCTTCTCCTGCTCCTGTGGTATGAGTGCATCCCGGGCCCCAATCGCGCGAACAGGCATGGGAAGGAGGGGGGAGAAGACAGGTGCAAGGAGAGAACGACATGGGGAGAGGACGGACGACCCGAGGCTCAAGGCCGCACCTGAGCGACCCGCTCCCGCGCGATCTCGACGTACTCCGGTTTCAGGTCGATCCCGAGGAAGTGGCGGCCGAGCCTCCGCGCGACGGTGAGGGTGGTGCCGGTTCCGCAGAAGGGATCGAGGACCAGGCCGCCCGCTGGCGATCCCGCGCGGATGCATCGTTCGACCAGTGCCTCGGGGTAGGTGGCGAAGTGCGGGCCGCGGAAGGGCTGGCTCCCGATGGTCCAGACCGTCCGGAGGTTGCGCCGGGACACGAGGCCGGCGACGGCGGCGGAGAAGCTGGCGTTCTGTTTCACGCGGGGGAGGCCGACGCGGTGCGGCTGCCGGGCGGTGGTGTTGTGGACCAGGACCGAGTGGCTGCCCGACCCTGAGGCCCAACCGGCTGAACGCGGCCACGATTTCGGGTTCACCCCGGAGCCGCGCGCGTGGGCGTTGCCGGTCACGGGCTCCTTTACCGCGTCCGCGTCGTAGAAGTAGCTGCGCGACTTCGCGAGGAGGAAGACGTACTCGTGGTTGCGGGCCGGCCGGTCCCGGACCGGCTCCGGCATCGGGTTCGGCTTGTGCCAGATGATGTCGGTCCGGAGCCACCAGCCATCGGCCTGGAGGGCGAAGGCCACGCGCCAGGGGACGCCCACGAGGTCCTTCGGCTTGAGACCGGCAGGGGGCGGCCCGCGGTTCGGGGGCAGGCCCGCAGGATGCTGGTCGTGCGCGTCGCCTCCCGGGTTCCGGCAGCGGCCGCCGGCGGTGAAGAAAGTGTCGCCGAGGTTGAGCCAGAGCGTGCCCACGGGTTTCAGGACGCGGCGGACTTCGCGGAAGACTTCGACTAGGGCGGACACGTAGGCGCCTGGTGTTGGTTCCAGGCCGAGCTGGCCCGCCACGCCGTAGTCCCGGAGGCTCCAGTAGGGCGGGCTGGTGACGCAGGCGTCGGCGATGCCGCTGGGGAGCGTGCGTAGAACGGTGAGCGCGTCGCCGGTGAGGATCCGGTCGCGGAAGCCGGCAGCAGGATCGTCCGGTGACATGGAGACCACGGACCTGCTGGGCGGCCGAGGAGATTAACCCGCGCCGCGGACGCCGCCGGGCTTGCCCGGGCCGGGAAGGAAACGCGCAGGCTTGACTGGTTTCCGCGGCTCCATAGACTGGGGCGCTCGCGCACGCAAATCATTGCTGGCACAAGAGAAGCATGCGGACGATGGCCTCGATCGACGTGGCGGCGACAACACCCAGGATCACCGTGGACGGACTGCACGCTGTCTGGCGTGAATTGACGGCGACCGCCGATGGGGTCGGAGCCATCGACCGCACCGTGACCGCGGCCGACGAGGCGCAGGTGATGGTCGAGCGGGGCAGAACCGACCTGCGTCCCGGTCTTCCGCACGGACAATGAGTTTAAGAGCCTGGTCGCCAAAAGAATCAAGATGAGCGGACAGAGGAAGGCAACCGGAACCGAGGCGTCGCTGGTCGCGCCGGGCGCGGAGTCTTCTGCCAGCGCGGAAAGCGGCATCGCCCCCGCCATCCTCCGGGCGTACCCCGACCTGAACGACGCGCAGCGGCAGGCGATCGCGGCGGTGGAGGGGCCGGTCCTGATCATCGCGGGGCCGGGAACAGGCAAGACCCTCGTCCTTGTACTGCGTGCGCTCAACATCCTCCTCCGGGGGCTCGCGAAGCCCCGCGAGCTGGTTGTGTGCACGTACACGGAGAAGGCGGCACTGGAGCTTCGGGACCGCATCGCGGCGGCCGCGCGGAAGGTCGAATACCGGGAGGACCTGTCCGAGCTTGTGGTGGGTACCATCCACGGGATCTGCAACGACTTCATCCAGAGGAACCGCCATCGAACGCCGCTGAGGAACAACTACGAGGTCCTCGACGAGCTCACCGAGCTGCTGTTCTTGTTTGATCACTTCGACGAGGTCGTCGGGCCAGAGCAGAACGGCCAGTACCTCCAGCGCTGGTCCACCAAGTGGACCGCGATCGACGGGGCCCGGCGGTACTTCGACAAGATCACCGAGGAGCTGCTCGATCCCGCGGAACTCGCGGTTGCGGGCGACGCGTTCGTCGGCGCGGTGGCGCGCGCGTACCAGGCGTACGAGCGGGTGCTGGTCGAGGCGAACAGGATCGATTTCGCGCACCTCCAGAAGGTCTGCCACGCGATGCTCGAAGACCCGCAGGCCGGGCCGAAACTGTTGCAGCGGATCCGGTATGTGATGGTGGACGAGTATCAGGACACCAACTACGTGCAGGAGCGGCTGCTCGCCAAGTTCGCGAGCGGAACCGGGAACCTCTGCGTAGTCGGCGATGAGGACCAGAGCCTGTACCGGTTCCGCGGGGCGACGGTCCGGAACATCCTGGAGTTTCCGGTCACCTTCAAGGAGTGCCGGAGCGTCCGGCTGACCATCAACTACCGCTCCCACCCGACCATCGTCGCGGCGTACAACAAGTTCATGGCGGGATGGGACTGGAGCGGCGAGGCCGGACGACCGCCCCACCGGTTCGGGAAGGAGATCGTGCCGGATCCCTCGGCGCGGTTCGCCGAATACCCGGCAGTGTTCGCGATCTGGGGCGAGAAGAAGAAGGATGAGGCGGCGCGATTCGCGGACCTGGTCCGCTTCCTGCGGCAGAACGGCGTGATTGAGGACTACAGCCAGGTCGCGCTGCTTCTCCATAGTGTTCGCGGCGACCACAGCGGGCCGTACCTTGAGGCGCTCCAGGCGGCGGGGATACCCGCGTTCTGCCCGCGAGCCCGCGCGTACTTCGAGAACGAGGAGGTGCGGGCCATGGTCGGATGCCTCGCCCTCATCTTCGGATACCACGGCGACGGGCGGGGAGGCGTTCAGGGGGCCGCGCTCCAGGCGCTGGGCAGGTACGCGGACGAGTGTCTCGGCGAGCTCGCGCGGAGCTACCACGATCCGCATCCGCTCGCGAAGCACCTGCAAGCGAGTGTGAGTGAGATCGCGGCGCTGGCGGGCGATCAGGAGCTGAACAAGCGGGTCGCCGATTACTTCTACGGGCTGCTGGCGTACGAGCCGTTCGCGGGCTACGTGAAGAACGAGAACCGGGCCCGAAACCTCGCGATCTTCTCCCAGCTCCTCGGCGCGTTCCAGAACTACTACCACTACACGAATGTCGGCGCGCGCAACCGGGAGCCGCTCCGCTTTCACTTCTTCAACAGCTTCCTCCGCCTGCTCCATGACGGCGGCATCAACGAGTACGAGGACCCGGACCAGCCCATGCCCAAGGGCCATGTCCAGGTGATGACCATCCACCAGTCCAAGGGGCTGGAGTTCCCGGTGGTGGTCGTGGGATCGCTCGACGCGCAGACGAGCACCCCCAAGCAGGTGGATCGGATCCTGGGCCCGTTCTACCACCGGCCGCCGTTTGAGCCGGAGAACCGGGTGACAGGCTTCGACCGGATGCGGCTCCACTACGTGGCGTTCTCCCGCGCTGAGAAGGTGCTGGTCCTGACCGCGACGGATCCGCCGCAGGCCCACTTCGACCGGATCTGGCAGGGGTTGCCCCAGTGGCCGTACGTCCAGAAGGACCTGCTCAAGGTGCTCAACTTCAAGCTGCGGGCGCGGCAGGTGCCGAAGCGGACGTTCGGGTTCACCAGCGACCTGCGGGCGTACGAGACGTGCCCGCGGCAGTACCAGTTCTTCCACGAGTACGAGTTCGCGCCGTCGCGGTCCGCGGAGGTGTTCTTCGGGACCCTCGTCCACCAGACCGTCGAGGATATCCACCGGCGGGTGCTGGACGGGAAGCTGGCGGAGATCGACGAGCCGAAGGTCCGGGAGTGGTTCGACTGGAACTTCCGGACGCTCGCAGCCGCAGGGGTGCGGCCCATCGGGGCCGAGGCGAAGAAGTCCGCGTTCCGGCAGGTGATGAGCTACTTCAACCAGAACCGGGACGAGATGAGCCGGGTCCTCCAGGCCGAGGTGGACGTGTCCCTTGAAAAAGAGGGGTACATCCTCGTCGGAAAGGTGGACCTCGTGCGGGGGCAGGACGGGCAGCTGGAGTTGCTGGATTTCAAGGCGCAGACCCGGCCGGCAGAAGGCGACCCGCGGATCGCGGGCTACCACAAGCAGTTGTGCATCTACGCGCACATCCTCCAGCAGCGGACCGGGCAGCAGCCGGTCCGGTTAATGATTTACTGGACCGGGGAGGAGAAGCGCGAGCAGGCGCTCATGGTGTTTCCGTACCGGCCGGAGATAGTGGAGGCCGCGGTGGCGGAGTTTGAGCAGGTGGTGGCGCTGATCCGGAGCAAGGAGTTCAGCGTGAAGCGGCCGCCGGAGAAGAAGGTGTGCAAGGAGTGCGACTTCCGGCCCCACTGCCTGAGCGAGGGGACGATCACGCTCCCACCCGAGGAGGCGAACTGAGATGGCGGGTTTCGAGATCAAGAAGACCGAGCTGGTGTGGCCGGGGAAGTATGACGAGCAGGGCAGGCTCCGCGAAGTCGACAGGGTGACGCTGCCGTTCCAGGTGATCGAGTCCATCAACCAGAGCCGGCCGGACATGGCGGCGGCGAGCAAGCCCAAGCAGCGAACGCTGTTCGACATGTGGGAAGGCAAGGAGGGCGCGACCTTCGACACCGGGTGGAAGAACAAGCTGATCTGGGGGGACAACAAGCTGGTGATGGCGTCCCTGCTGGAGAAGTTCGCGGGGAAGATCGACCTCATCTACATCGATCCGCCGTTCGCGACGGGAACAGACTTCTCGTTCGTAGCACAAGTTGGCGAGGGTGACGTCGAAATCTCCAAGGAACAATCACTGATCGAGGAGAAGGCCTACCGCGATACTTGGGGTCGTGGATTAGAGTCCTATCTGTCGATGATGGCCAAGCGCTTCACTATTATGAGAGAGCTACTGAAGGCAACTGGCACCATATTCGTTCATATTGATTGGCGCGTATCACATTGGGTTCGCGCGCTGATGGACGAGGTGTTCGGGGCCGATAACTTCCTTAATGAAATCGTTTGGTACCACACAATAATCGGAGCCGCCCAAAACAGGTACCCAAAGAGCCACGAGGTTCTTCTGTGGTATGCTTCTGATTCCTCTCAGTCCATGCTCGATACCCAGAGCAAGTATGCACGTGTACCTTACAAACCAAGAATAACCGACAACCTATCAAAAGACGAGCGTGGCTACTATTACACGCGTGGACGATCAACCCGGAAGGCTTCTGCGGAAGAGATCAAGACGAAAGCCTTCACTAGGACCTATGTGGACATCGAGAAGGGAAAGGTCACCGGTGATGTATGGGACGACATTCCGACATATAGAGTGCAGGGTGACGAATACTTGGGATACCCTACTCAGAAACCTGAGAAACTCCTGGAACGAGTAGTGGGAGCGAGTTCCCAGGAGGGTGGTCTGGTCGCTGATTTCTTCTGTGGGTCTGGGTCGACGCTTGCGGTCGCAGAGAGGCTGGGCCGCCGATGGATTGGCTGCGACCTTTCCCGGTTTGCGATCCACACGACACGGAAGAGACTCCTTGCCATTGAGGGCTGCAAGCCGTTCGAGGTCCTCAACCTCGGCAAGTACGAGCGCCAATATTGGCAGGGCGTGACGTTTGGGACCAAGAACAAGACCGTCAGCGAGCAGGCGCTCTTCGAGTACCTCGCGTTCATCTTGCGCGTCTACGGCGCTGAGCCTGTCACGGGGATGGAGCACCTCCACGGGAAAAAAGGCAAGGCTGTCGTTCACATCGGCGCGGTGGACGCGCCGGTCACCATCGACGAAATCAACGCCGCCGTCGAAGAATGCCTCCGGCTCAAGCGCGACGAGCTCCACGTGCTCGGCTGGGAATGGGAGATGGGCATCGTCGGCGGGAACCCGACCAAGACCAAGGCCGTCGGCCCGATCCAGGAGGAAGCCTCGAAGCGCGGCGTCAAGCTCATCCTCTTGAGCATCCCGCGCGAGGTGATGGAGAAGCAGGCCGTCGACAAGGGGGACGTCCAGTTCTTCGAGCTCGCCTACCTGGAAGCGAAGGCGGAGGTCGCGAAGAACCGCGAGGTCCGTGTGGCCCTCAAGGACTTCGTGCTCCCCAACACCGAGCTCATCCCGGAGGACGTGCGGTCGAAGATCAAAAAGTGGTCCGACTACATCGATTATTGGGCGGTGGACTGGGACTTCCAGAACGACACGTTCATGAACGGGTGGGTCGCGTACCGCACGCGGCAGGACCGGACACTGGTGCTCGAATCTGATCCGCACAACTACAAGAAGCCGGGGACGTACCGGATCATGGTGAAGGTGGTGGACATCTTCGGGAATGACACCTCCCGCGTGCTGGAGGTCGAGGTGAAGTAGTTATGGCCAAGGCCGTTGTCACCTACGATCGTGAACTGCCCGAGGTCAAGGACCGGCAGCCGCACCTGCCCCCCACCGCGCACCTGAGGAAGAAGCCCGAGACCAAGGACGAGTGGGAGGAAGTGTCCGGCCGACGGCCGACGCAGTGCCTCCTCGTGGAGAAGC
>CAYQRN010000208.1:0-7843 GCA_964419995.1 uncultured Planctomycetia bacterium | reverse complement strand
TGGCCTCTTGGAGGAAGCGCTTGTCGTAGCGTGCGAACTCCCCCTCCCAGAAGCCTCGCACCACGGGGTCTGTCACCTGTCGCACGACCCAGCGCCGGTAGCGCTCGTCCGAGAGCATCCGGGGCAGACCCAGAATCGTCGTGTGGTCGCATTCGAGAAGGGCGGCGACGGCGTTGTGGAGGATGTACTCCAAGCGCGGCCCCCAGGAGTCGCGCCAGATGCTGCGGAAGATGCTCACCACGCCCGAAGCGACGAGGGGCAATCGCTCTTCCGAGACTCGCGGGAGCAGGTTGAGCCCCACCGGGAACTCCCTGTCAGCGGGGTTGAGGTACACCACGTCATCCGTGCGCCATGACGGGATGTGATCGAGCAAGTCCTCAGCCAAGTCACCGTGCGGGTCGATCACCCCCACGCCGCGCCCCGCCTCCACGTCCTGCAGGATCAGATTGCGCAGCAGCGTCGTCTTCCCTGTTCCTGTCTTCCCGACCGTGTAGAGGTGCTGTCGCCGACCGGCACGCGAAAGGCCGAAGGGCGCTTCCCCTCCCCAGACGTGCCGCGTGCCCATCTGTGCGAAGTGCTCATTGCTCATGGATGCCGAAGCGAACCCCCACTCCGGGGAGAGGCGAACTGTGGGGTTGAGCCTCTCACGGGAGACCGCGCTGGCCGCGCGGTTTCCCCGGCGGCATGCGTTTTGTCTCCGAGCCGCCGCGGTAATGGAGGTTCGCTGCGAAACCCGAGCGCCGATGCACGACTCACATGACGTTGCACCTCAGTCTAGCACTCGGGCTGGAGGCCCACCAAACAGCCGGCGGCCGTTTTGACGCGTGTGCCGCTCTCTGGTAGAATGGACGGATGCAGACGTATTCCTACACGTACCGCGTCCGCCTCCAGCCCGAGCCCGAGGGGGGCTTCACCGTGACTGTCCCCGCCCTACCGGGCTGCGTCACATGGGGCGAGACCTACGAACACGCCCTCGCCATGGCCCGCGAGTGCATCCAGGGCTTCCTCGAAGCACTCCTGCGCAACCACCGCTCCATCCCCGTCGAGCGCGCCGTCCCGCCCGCCGAAACTCTCATTCAGGTGCAAGCTCCCGCCGGGGTATGACCCGGCTGCCAACGGTCACGGCCCGCGCTCTCGTCATGGCCCTCAAGCGGGCCGGTTTCGTTGAACACCACCAGCGCGGCAGTCACCTCTACCTCTGGCACCCCATCCGCGACATCCTCACCTCCGTTCCCATGCACCCCGGCGATCTCGCCCGCGGGACACTCAGGGCCATCCTCCGCCAAGCCGGACTCATGGAGGAAGGCTTCATGTCACTCCTCTGAGCCTCAGCCCCCACACGAAAAGCAGGCCCCCACGCGGAGGGCCTGCGTTGCTCTCACTCTTCCCGCTGCACGGGCGGTGTGGAGAGCAGGATGCGGTCGTCGGGCAGCTTCTCGGCTTCCTCGCCGAGGGGCGGATCGACGAGGACGCGGTGAGTCTCCTCGGCTCATGATCTGCGGCACGCCCTCTGACTCGAATGACGCCTCTCGATGAGATCAGGTTTCGAGGAGCATTCGCACGAGGTTTGGCAGACCAGCGCCCTGGAAATCCCGATCCCGCCCCAGGTCCGTGCACCGCGACTTGAGGATCGACTTGACCTGGTCTGGAGCACCGATGAGCCTGCGGCGAACCGACAGGAACCCCGCGAGCAGCCCGGAGACGGTCGGGCAGGCCATGCTCGTCCCGCTCATCTCAACGTAGAGTTCGCCCTTCTGCCAGCGGCTGTTGCATGAGAGGATGCGCTCTCCGGGGGCCACCACGTCGGGCTTGGAACGGCCGTCCTGGGTCGGGCCCCGGGACGAGAAGTGTGAGACCCCGTACTTTCCAGGGTGCTCCCGGTGGGTGGAGCCCACGGCGATTGCCTCCTCCAAGTTCGCGGGGTCCCCGATGCTCAGGTCCAGGCCAATGCTCACCTCGCTCCCCTCGCTCAAGACCCGGATTCTCCCCTCGTTTCCCGCGGCCAGGCAGACGATCACCCCCTGCCGCCACAGTCTTCGGAGCTCGTCGCACAGCGGGCTGTGGCCGCAGGCGAAGGTCTCATCGTCGAACGGGCCGCCGAGACTCAGATTCACGCCGTGGATGACCAGGCGGGAGGCGCGCTCGTTTGTGGCGGCGATGTGGTCCAGGGCCTTGATGATCCAGGAGTCCCTCCCCGAGCCCCCATTGTCGAGCACCTTGTAGACGACGAGCTTGGCCTCTGGTGCCATTCCCTGAAAGCCCTCAATCTCCTCTCTCATCCTCACCCGCTGCGCCCTCTTCAGCTCTTCTGGGCGCGGGAGTCTCCCAGCGATGATGCCCGCCACGTGGGTGCCGTGCCCGTCCCTGTCCTGCATCGATGGGACTTCGACAGGGGCCTTGCCTGTCTGGGTGCAGTCGTACATCGCCTGAAGAGTCCTCAACGGCCGGGGCTGCCCATGATTGAAATGCGGGTGATCGGACTGCACACCGGTGTCGAGCACGGCCCAGGTGATCCCGCTGCCAAGCGCGTCGTAGCCGCGTCTCGCCGGCTCGACCTGAAGCGTCATCGCCGCCTGCCGAACGAGGGCGCGCTTGAGGCTGTTGCGCCACAGCCGGTGCACTCGCATCCCCCGGTGCCGTCCCGCAATGATCTGGATCTCCGCCGGCGTGAGATCCGCGCTGATGTAGCGTTCCAGCACGTCGATCTGGGCTTCCGGATCCCTTCTCTTCGGGTCGCGGGCTCTCAGCAGCCCCAGAAGCTCCTGGTGCAGCGTCGCCCTGGCCTCCGCGAGATCCGGGACGGGCTTGCTGCGGTCCTCATGCACTTCGATCAGCACAGGGAAGACCTCCTGGTCAGTCCTCTCATCCACCTCGATCGCCAGATCACGGGCCACGGCGACCCGGGGCATCTGCTGGGGCGAGAACCCCCGGCCCATCGCCGCGTGAACTTCCTCCTGCACTTCCCGTGTTCGCAGGTACCCCGTGATGCTGTGGGAGGCGGAGCCGACCCCCAGATCCCCAGCCCCGTCCAGATTCTCCACCGGCACGTCCCTGATCGTCCCCTTGGGCCTGAAATCGTTCGCGATCCGGGGATCTGCCCAGGAGACGACATCCCTGGGGTCGGCCATGTTCACCCACCGCCGAACAGTCCTGGGCACCCGAAGCGGTTGGCTGATGTGGTCCTGGACCTCCTGGAGACCCAGCGGAGAGCCCAGGGTCAGGAACAGGGGCACGTCCATTCCCCCCGCCGCTTCGAGGGCGCAGAGCACGTCGTATGCGATGAATGATCCCATGCTGTGACCGATGACGACATACGGTCCCCCACCCGGGACGAGCAGACGGAGCAGCCGGGACTGGATCATCCCCCTCATCGCGGGGTTGTAGAAGTAGGCGGCGGCGTCCTTGAGAAACCGGCCCGCCAGCAGGCGAGTGACCGTGTCGCGCAGTCGCCGCCCCGGAACGATGGCGGCCCTGAGCCCGCCGCGTCCCGCCCCGGTCAGCTTCATCTCCTCGGAGGCTCGGGCAATGAAATCCCTGGCGCCCCCGAGGTCCAATCCCTCAGCGGCGAGTGGAGTCAACTCAACCTCGGGCAGACCCGGAGTCCTGATCGCCAGCGGCACCGGTCGTGAGCCCAGGGGGCCAGACCTCTGGGTGCCCGGTTCTCTCAGCACCGGCTCGTCGTAGAGCAGATCGGCCCAGTACGCCATCCGAGTCGCCGCCCCCATGTCGCACCGGAACAGGGCCATGTCCCAGTCCCGCTTCAGCACCGCCAGCTCGGGTTTGTTGTTGAGCCCGTGCACGTAGATGACCGTCGGCCTCAGGTCATCCCCTGTCTTCCGATCTGCCCTCCGCTCTGCCATGGCCATGTCCTCCCTGCTGGCGGCCCCATGAGCCGTCCGCTCTGCTTTCGATGATCACCGGCGAGAGCCGGTGTGAAACCCATGTCCCGGGGCGCCAGCCCTTTCCGGGGGGTCCGATGACAGCCTCACAGCCGCTTCCCCGGCCCCGCCTTCCTTCCCTTGGCGGCTCCGGCCTGCGCATCGCCGCCTTTCCGTGGGAGATGACTGTGACGGGGCTTGTACTTCGCCCGCAGGTGATCGCTGAGATTCTGGAGATCGGGAAACAGGGCGTACTGATCCAGACCCGCGTGCCGCAGGAACTCCCTCGCCGCGCCGACCGCCTCCCAGGGCAGACTGACCTTCCGCAGGGCCCCCATCAGTCTCTTCATGGACTCCATGGGCCGGTGTTTGTCTCCGTGGATGGTGAACCACGCTCGCTGCGAGTGCATCCGGCTGGTCTTCTGCCGCGGGTAGATGGCCACGGGGAACTTCCAGCCCATGGGCGCGGTTCCGGCGACCATGTCCCCGTATTCCCAATGCTCCCCCGACTCGCGATCCCACCCCAGGTACGGCGGATGCACAAGGTCCTCCCCCACCCAGCTGATGCCGTTGAGACGGTATGGGTTGAGAATCCAAACGCAGGGAGGGGCAAGATCGCCCGGCTCAACCGGCAGACGGCAAGTCGCGAAGTAGACGGCGACTCCGAGCGTCTCTGTCCAGTCGAGGAGCCGGGTCGGCGTTCCATAGTGCTGCATGGCGAAGAGGATGTCCCAGTCGCTCATGTTCGACTCGTGCAGCTCCCGGGCGCGCGTCGAGAATTCGTAGAAGAGATCTGACTCGACCTGCCGCACATGTGTCCAGCCGGGCTCGGAGTCGGGGGCCTCCACCCCACGGAACAGTCCCGGAAGCAACCGGTAGCGCTCTGCATTCGTCTGCCCCCGGAACCAGGCCTCCTGCTCCCCGCCCAGCGGACACCCGATCTCCTCGCACCCGGCACCGATGGCCGAGAGGAACTGTTGCCACGCCTCCTGCCCGCTGGTTCTTGATCCCGCCCGGCGCCCCATGATGCCCCCCTGAATTTGCCTGTCTCGTGCAACCCCTCTCACATGCAACCCCCAAAGTCAAGTCCCGATTCCTCAAGCGGCCACATCACAACATCCTGAGGTGCCGGCGGCGCCGCCGAGCACCCGCCACAGTCGATCCACCACCGCGTCCTCCCTTGAGAAGCTGCCCCTCGCGTCACTTGCGAGTGCCAAAAACTGCACGGCTCACCTCGTCTGGCCCATCTTGGCCCGGTCCAACCGCGGCCCCGCGCCCGGCCCACCCGGCGGCTATCTCATGCGTTGGCAGCGTCATGAGCTGAGTCAGCGGGTTTCCACGCCGGTCCCGGCCCCAGGTGTGCGGCGAAACGCACGCCCGCATCGCCCCGCGTCACCGCGTGGGATGCCCCCTTGACAGGACGGCAACTTGCACCGTACAGGCGATGAATAGCACGCGGGGGCGCCGGGACGGCGTCCGGCGGAGTTCGCAAGGAGGGATGGACATGGAAGTTCTTCGGGGTCTCCTGATCACGGCCTCACTCGCGGCGGGCAGCGCCGTCGCACAGCCGCAGCCGCCCGGCGCGGAGCTCATCGACACCGTCGAGGTCTTGCCGGGGCGCGACGCCTCGACACGCGTCTGGGAGAACGTCTATGAGGTGCCGGTGCTCGACGCCACCGGCCAGCCAACGGGCCAGACCGAGGAACGAAGGGGGCAGTTTGTCGAGGTCGGCACCGGCCTCTGCTACGACGCGCGGACCCCAGAGGAGCGGGAGGCGGGAGCGCCCCCAGAGTGGCAGCCCACCGACTCCGACTGGGTCATCGCGCCGGGAGGAGGTCTCTCCGTGGAGACCGGCCCCATCGCCGTGCGCCTCGGGAGCAACCTGACGGCGCCAGGTCACGTCCGGATCGGCGAAGGAGAGACCGCACTTCCGCTGTCCGTGGTTGGCCTGGCGATGCAGGACACGGCCACCGGGCAACTTCATCTCATCGAGGCCCCCCGGGATGTCGAGCCCGAGGTCGAGGGCAACCGGGTTCTCTACGCCGGGGCTCTGACCGCAGGGGACATCGAGTACGTGTACGAGCCGAGCGGGTTCAAGCAGAACCTCATCCTCCGGAACCGGGCGGCCCTCCCCGACCCGGCCACGCTCGGGATGAACCCCGCGACGACCATCGTCGGGCTCGCATCGCTGATGGACCTCGAGGCTCAGCCGCATCGGCTCGTGGCCGAGCTGGCGTCCGCTGACCTGGCCTCGCCCTCTGGCGTGATCGCCGCCGCGGCCGGCGATGCCGCGGCGGACGGATCCCAGCTCGTCGAGGTGGCCCCGCTGCTGGCCGAGTCCGGGGCCGAGGCGGTGATCGCCGAGGCTGCGCCCCTGCGTGTCGTCTCCGATGCGGGAGAGACGGTCCTGACCTTCCGCGCCGGCGAGGCCTGGGACTCCGCCGAGGGCCTGCCGAACGCCTCGCCGGTGACCGAGAGTGTCTGTCGTCTCGCGGGGAACACCGTCCTTCTGGACTCGGTCCCGTACGAATGGCTCCTGGCCGCCGAGCTCCCCGTGACCATCGACTACCAAGCGTTCGGCGGAAGCCAGTCTCCGCGGAACCTCACCTTCGTCCGGGGGGTGACCTACTACATCTCGAGCGACCTCGTGGTCGGCAGCGGCCAGACGCTGGCCATCGAGCCGGGGGCGGTCGTCAAACTCGATGGCGGCACGGAGTCCATCATCATCGACCACGGCGGGCAGATCATCGCCGAGGGCGAACCGTACGACCCCATCCACTTCCTCCGGGCCGACTACAACACGGTCAATCCCTCCGCACCGATCGGCGAGTCCATCCCGGGGGCCGGCACGGGCCGCTCGGCCGCGATGATCATCATCAACGGGAACTCCACTTCAACGGCGGATCGCACCAACCAGAGCATCATCCGCCACTGCCGGTTCTCCGGCGGGGTCGGCTGTGTCTCACTGGTCGGAAACATGAACCGGGCAGACAATCCCATCTTCGATTGCATCTTCCGGGACTACTTCAGCGCGGTGTCCATCATCACCTCGAGCAGCGGGAGCCAGAGCCAGACCCAGGAGATCATCAACTGCCTGTTCGCCCCCGCCATCCCAGGCGCCTATGAGGCCCAGGCCTACACAGGCATCGAGGTCAGCACCCGGGATGCTGACACGGTCAACGTCACCACCCTGTTCTGCACCTTCAACGGCCACCGCGATGCGAGTGTCAGCGTCGGGACTCCAGCCGGTCAGCTCTCCAGCAATTCCACCGTGAACTTCGATCTGCAGTACAACTGCCTGACAAGCAGCTCGCCGGGCTACGAGCACCTGATCGACGCCCGGGCAGGAACCGGTCTGGGGGGATCGGCCTCACCGTATCAGTACAATGCGTACGACGACACCGACGTCGCGCTCTTCGAGGGACCCCTCTTCCAGAACAACCCGGGATCCAATGCCCAGACCCGGGGCACATTCCCCACGTCTGGGAACGGCCTCTTCTATCAGAACGGACTGATGAACCTCGGCGCCGGTGTGTCGGGCGCCGGCGTCGCCGGCCTGACCACCGAGGCGCCCGTCGCCATCACCGGCAACATCACGGCGGCGGCCACATGGTCGCCGGCCAACTCGGGTGTCGAACTCGACGAGGACGAGGACGACATCGGCTATCACTATCCGGCCGCGCACTACCACCTGTCCAACGCGGTGCACAGCGTGACCGCCGATCTGACGGTCGCTCCGGGCACGGTGCTCTCCTACGGCGGCTCCGCGGCCACCATCACGGCCAACACCACGGGGGCCGGCCTCTATGTGCTGGGAAGCGTCGACCCGGATGGCCTCGTGCGCTGCTATCCTCACACATCGGTGGGGGACGCCTTCGACGATGTCAACAGATCAAACTACCTCTCGGCCTTCACTCTCGGGGTCAATGCTCCCGAGGACGCAAGCATCCAGGGCGCCCTGATTC
>CAYQRN010000207.1:0-7855 GCA_964419995.1 uncultured Planctomycetia bacterium | reverse complement strand
GTCGTGGTTCCGGGCTTCGTCGACATCCATGCTCACATGCCACGCGCCACGCTCGGCCAGAGTCCGCGGCAATGCTGGCCGCTGCTCGCCAACCTGGCCTTCGGCGTCACGACGACCCACGATCCCTCGGCGGACACCAAGACGGTCTTCGCGGAGTCGGAACTCGTCCGAGCCGGGCTGCTCACGGGGCCTCGGATCTTCTCGACGGGCACGATCCTCTACGGCGCGGAGGGGTCCTTCAAAGCGGTGATCGACGATCTCGACGACGCCCTTTCGCACCTCCGCCGCCTCCGCGCGTTCGGGGCCTTCAGCGTGAAGAGCTACAACCAGCCCAGGCGGGACCAACGCCAGCAGGTCGTGGCGGCGGCGCGGTCGCTCGGCATGATGGTCGTCCCCGAGGGCGGATCGACCTTCTTCCACAACGTGAACCAGATCGTCGACGGTCACACGACCATCGAGCATGCGCTCCCCGTGGCGCCGATCCATGACGACGTCGTGCAGCTCTTCGCGCGCTCCGGCACGGCCTACACTCCGACGCTCGTCGTCGGCTACGGCGGACTCTGGGGCGAGAACTGGTGGTACCAGCACACCGACGTGTTCCGCAACGAGCGGCTCCGGCGCTTCGTGCCTGCCTCCGTCGTCGATCCCCGCTCCACGCGGCGGATCCTCGCTCCCGAAGAGGATTTCCACCACGTCCGCATCGCCAGGGGCGTCGCCGACGTGATCCGCGCCGGAGGACTCGCCGAGATCGGGGCCCACGGGCAGATGCAGGGGATCGGCGCGCACTGGGAGATGTGGATGTTCGCCCAGGGAGGCCTCTCCCCCCACGAGACGCTGCGAGCGGCGACGTGGATGGGGGCTCGCGCCATCGGCCTCGATGGCGAGATCGGCAGCCTCGAACCCGGGAAGCTCGCCGATCTCGTCATCTATCCTCCCGACCGCGATCCCCTGACGCGCATCCGGGACACCGAACATCTTCGCCTCGTCATGAAGGGAGGGCGCCTCTATGACGCGGCGACCCTCGATCAGGTCCTCCCGGCGCCCGTCCCCCTTCCGCGGGGGCCCGATCTCTCCGGGATTACCGGTGACTCCCTCCACGGACCTTCCTGCCCCTGCCGCTGATCATCGCCCCGCGTTCTCCTCGGCGAGGCCGAGCGTCTCTCCGGGGATTCCTGGAGTCGCCCTCGCCCTGGAGCCTCCCATTCCGGTTCCATTCATGTCCGCACGTGCGAACAGCTGTGGGGCCTCCGCCGGGCAGGTCAGTCGACGATGCCGACGACGGAGCGGGGTACGAAGCCGGCGCCCGCGCCGTGGCAAACCTCGATCCAGTCGGGGCCGACGGAGGTGACCGTGAGGGACTCGCCGACGTGGAGGCGGAGAAGCGGTGCGGCGGAGGGATCGGGGGCGGCTCGCAACGTCGCCCCAGGTGCGAGGACGATTGCAGAGGGCGGGGGCGGGAGGAAGTGGACGGAGAGAAGGCGGGCGGCGAGGAGGAGCGTCACGAGGAGGAGGGCGAAGGCGGGGCGCCGGAGCCGGCGCCGGAGTCCTGACAAGACGAGGAGGATGAGCGAGAGCGTCTGGAAGGCGGCGGTGAGGAGGAGAAGCTCGGCGGGGGTCAACAACGATGCGGCCGCGGCGAGGGCGCGTCCCAGCGTGGGAAGATCCTCGGGCTCGGCGCCGAGATCCCGCTGAAGCCGGTGCACCGCATCGCGGATCGCTCCGTCCCGGGGCAGGCGGAGGGCCGCGCGCCGGAAGGCGTGGAGCGCCTCGGCCCTCCGGCCGAGCCGGAGGGCGGCGGCGCCGAGATTCCAGAGGAGATCCCCATCGGGATCGGGCGAGGACCGGACAGCGGCGCGCCAGTGCTCGAAGGCCGGCTCGACTCGTCCCGCGCGCCAGGCTGCCACTGCGCCGGCCTCATCGGACTGGACGAGGAGCGCGAGGAGGAGCATCGCCGTCATGGGTGCTCTCCGCCGGTTCGGAACTCCGCTTCGATGGCCGCGACGATGGCGCGAGCCGACGCGATGGCGTCCGGACGCGCCGCGCCACCGAAACGGGCGGTCGTGAGTGCGTCGAGAAGCTCGGCGGTCCGGGCGGCGAGGATATCGGGAAGCCCGGTCCTCCGGAGGCGCTCCGGCAGGTCGGGGCCGATGACGGCAGAGTCCGGACAGCGAAGCCGGGCGGCCAGATACTCGACGAGGGCCGCGGCGGGATCGGCGTCCGGCGCGAGCAGGCGTTCCGCGAAGACGGAGGCGGCGCGACGAGCGCGGATGATCTCCGGGTGGAGCCGGGCCTGCTCGCGGGCCCGGAGCCAGGCGCGGAGGAGCAAAGCCGGCACGAAGGGCAGGAGGAGCGCCGCGAGCAGGAAAGTCGTCGAGACGCGATGCCGTGCCGTGGATCGCCGGAGCGGACGGATGTCGAGGCGCTCCTCGCCATCTCTCCCGGACTCCCCGGTACCCCTTGCTCCGGTGTCGCCCGCGGCCGGCGTGACGTCGATGGGGATCGCCCGAGTCCGGACGACCCGGTAGGCAGCCGGTGGTCCGGGATCGAAGAAGGCGAAGGGGACGGGCGGCAGTTCCGGCAGATCCGCCCGGAGAGGGACGACCTCGTAGACGAACGTGCGCACTTGCGGGTCCGAGCCTTCTTCGGCACGGGCGCCGAGGACGTGGAAGCCCTCGGTTGCGGGAAACGGCGGCACGCCGAGGGATCCCGCGGGTCCCTCTGCGAAGACCCGGAGACGAAGCCGGACGGTCTCGCCCGCGGCGACGGACGCGGGCTCCGCCGCGGCCTCCACCCGGAACCGCCCCACGGCCCCCGCGTAGCCTTCGGGCCGGCCCTCCTCGGGGAGCGCGCGCACGGGGACCACGAGGGGCGCGCCGGCCACGAGCGCCGGCCGGAGCCCCACGGGCACGCGGCCTCCGATGAGGTCGTCCCGGAATCCCGTGGCCACCGCGAACCGCGCCGTGGGGGCGCCGATCCTGAGATCCCCCGAGCGCTCCGGCACGAGAATCCGCTCGATCACGAGGATGCGGAAGGGGCGCCCGTTCCTCAGGACATCCTCGCCAGGCGAGGCCCGGACGATGCCCCCGTTGAGGGCAAGGGTCGGGCCGCTGTCGCCGGCCGCCGTTCCGCCATGTACGACTTCCGCGTCCGGCGGCGCGTCGAGCGCGGGGGCATGGATCTCGACGGGCACATCGAGCCGCCGGCGGAACACCTGGACCACCGACGCGTCGAAGAAGGCCCTGTCGCAACCGATCGTGATCGTGAGCTGGAAGGGCTCATGAACGTGGACTTCCGGCGGCTCGGCGGTCAGGGCGACGAAGGCGTGGGCGTCGCCGAGCTCGTCCGCCACGGCCACGAGCCGCGAGGGCTTCGTCCGGAGCGTGGCGGCTCCGGTCGCCACCGCGATCGGAGGGATGTCGAACTCCCCCGCCTGCCCCGGCGAGAGGCGGATCTCGAAGGTGACGGTCGTGTGCTCCACGATGCGGCCGTCGATGACGCTCTGCGAGCTGCCGCGCCGGGGGGCCGCGGCGGCGATCTCCACTCCCTCGATGCGGGGCAGCGGGCCGAGGGCCACGGGCTCCGTGGCTCCGTCGATGACGATCGCGAGGATCGCCTGATCGCCGATGCGGACCGGCGAGGGATCGGGCCCCCTCACGGACAGACGCTGGCCCGACGCCACCGCGCAGAGGATCGCGAGGTTCGCGAGCAGGAGGCCGGCGAGGGCAAGACGTCTCACCAGTCCCGCCCCCCCGCCGTCCGCGTCTCGCGCTCCGCTCGGCGGGATTTCCGGCGCTCCTTCTCCTTCTCGGCGAGGGTCCGGAGAAGGGCCTGCACTTCGGCCTCGGAAAGCTCGCGGGCCGCGGCGGGGGGTCGCGGCGCCTCCTCAGGCACGCGCGGCCCGTCGGTTTCCGGCGCCGACTCGCGGGTCTCCGGCACGGGGCGCGGCACGGGGCGCGACTCCTTCGGCCGCCGCGCCTCACGGCTCCGCTCGCGCCGCTCCCGGAGTTCCTCGATCTTGAGGATCGCCCGTTCGGCGTTGCGGCGGGCTTCGGGCCAGTCGGGTCGGGCCGTGGCCGCCTCCTGCCACCGGATTCGCGCTCGCTCGGCATGGGCGATCGCCGTGTCGAAGGCCCGGAGGGGAGCGTTGGGCAGGTCGGTGGCCGCCTCGGCGCGCTCGCAGCGGACGAAGTCCGTGCTGCCCCGGATGAACACCTCGAGGGCGGCGAAGTCCGCTCCGCCCCGGGCCGCGGCCCGCGCCGCCGCGGCCTCCGCCATGTCGATCTCGCCGAGCCTGAGCGCCGCCAGGGCGCGGTTCAGGAGGATCTCGGGCGGCGCGTCGTCGCCAGCCGCGGCCTCCGCCCGCTCGAACGCCGCAAGGGCGTCCCGGAAGCGCCCCTCCAGGAACGCCCGGATCCCCTCCGACAGCTCGTCGACCGCGCCGGCGGCGAGGAGGGCGGGGAGGAGGAGGCCTGCGAGGGCCGATCTCATGACCGGGCGCGCTCCGCGAGACAGAACTCCGCGAGAAGGAGGAGGATCGCAAGGAGGAGGGGCCACTGGAAGAGGTTCTCGCGGCTTCCCTCCTCGCTGGCGGCGAGGGAGCGGCGTGCCCGCGGCCGGATCTGTCGGTCGTAGAGCCAGAGGACGGGATCCTGCCGCGCTGCCGCCTCGACGAACACGCCGCCGGTGGCTTCGGCCACGCGGCCGAGGCTCGCAGGGTCCATTGCGGTGACGACCTCGCGCCCCTGCGAATCCCTGAGCCAGATCTCTCCGCCTTCGCCCTCCACGGGGATCTTGCTCCCGCGGTCGGACCCGAAGCCCAGGCAGTGCACGACGACGCCGCGGCGGCGGAGGTCCTCGGCGGCCCGGGCGCCGCGGCCATCCGGATCCTCGCCGTCGGTGAGGAGGATGACCGCCGCGTGCCGGCCGTCCGGATCGATGAGAGCGGCCGCTGCCGTCGCGAGGGCTGCCGCCGGATCCGAGCCGCCGAGGGACACGCTCTCGGGGCCCGCCTCCGACGTGAGGGCGAGGACGGCCCCCGTATCCTCAGTGAGGGGCGCAGCGAGACGTGCCTCGCCGGCGAAGAGGACGAGGGCGAAGCGATCCGCGCCCGATCGGGCGAGGAGAGTCCCGATCTCGCGCTTCGCCGCGGCGAGCCGGGAGGGCGCGGCGTCGCGGGCCAGCATGGAACGGGAGACGTCGAGGGCGACCACGATGTCGAGTCCGCGTCCGGCGGAGAATCCGCGAGCGTCGCCGCCGAGGGGCTGCATGAACGCGAGGACGAGGGGGACGATGGCGATGGCCGCGAGCCACCGCCGGGCGCGGCGCGCGCCCGTGGCCACTTCGGAGGCGAGGACGTCCGTGCGGGGGCCGGTCAGCTCGCGCAACCGCCGCCGCCGCCGCAGGTCGAGCCGCAGGAGCAGGGCCGCGGCGAGGGGCGCGGCCAGGAGGAACGGCGCCGGTGCGGGGTCGAGGAACATCCCGCCGAGGGTCACGGGAGGCTCCTGAAGACCGTTGCCGCGAGGGCGCGCGCGAGGATGAGAAGGACGATTCCCGCGCCGAGGAAGGGGGCGAACCGCTCCTCGATGCGGTGCCGCGGCGTCGCCACCTCGGCCCGTTCGAGGTCATCGATGCTCGTGTAGACGGTGTCGAGGGCTTCCGGGTCGCGGACCTCGAAGAAGCGGCCGCCCGTGCGCTCGGAGAGGCTCCGGACCTCACGCGTGTCGATGGGGATCCGGCCGCCGGTTCCATCAGGGGTGCCGGCGCCCGCCGCGATCGTGTAGACGCGCGCGCCGAGATCCTGCGCGAGCTGTCCGGCGTGGACCGGGGCGATCTCGCCCTCCGCCGCCCCCGTGGCGACGTTCTCCTCGCCGTCCGTGAGGAGGATCACGACGCGGGACCGTCGACCGGCGTCGCGGAGCGAGCGGACGGCGAGGGCCAGAGCGGCGCCGATCCCCGTGGCGTCCTCGGGGCCGTCCCGCGGGACCAGCGTCACGGCGGACAGGGTGGCGGCGAGCGCATCGTGATCGAGGGTGAGGGGGGCGCGGAGGTCGGGCCAGCGGGCGAAGGTCACGAGGCCGATGCGATCCGAGGGGCGGCCTGCGATGAACCGCAGGGCCGACTCCCGCGCGATATCGAGGCGCGTTCGTCCCGCCTCGAGGTCGTCAGCGGCCATGGATGACGAGATGTCGAGGCAGAGGATGATGTCGATGCCGAGGGTCGTGAGGGGCAGCGGGTTCCGGCGGACGGGGCGGGCCACGGCGACGATGAGGAGCAGGAGGCCGGCCACCTCGAGGCACCGCGCGAGGGGACGAAGGCGGACGCGCAGGGATGAGGGCAGTGGGCGCCGGTTCGGGCCGGCGCCGGCCGCCGGCCCGTCGAGGAGAACGAATGGGGCGAAAAGCAGGGCCGGAGCGCCGCGGAGACCGCGCACGACGAGGCCGGCGCCCACCGCGAGGGCGAGCCAGAGGAACGCCGGGTCCTCGAAGGAGAGGTCCGCCAGAGACTCGAAGAGGGCGTTCACGAGGCGCTCCTTGCCGGCGCGGGCCGTGGGGGCGCCCCTGTCGATGTGTCCGCGACGAAACGCAGGCCGTCCTCGAGGATGCCGGCCCGGGCGGCCGCGGCGGGGAGGGCTCCCGAGAACTTGACGAGATCGCAGCGTCCGAGGATTTCGCGGAGGAGATCCCGCGGCGCGGCCCCGAGCGAGGACGCCAGGGCCTCAGTGGCGAGCAACTCCTCCGTCGTGCGCTCGAGGGCCGCGATGGCGGTCCGGTCGCGCACATGTTCCCTGACGATGTCCGAGAGAGCGACGTAGAAGGCCCGGACGAGGTCCGCGTCGTCCGGCGGCAGGGCCTTGCCGAGGGCTCGGAGCCGCCGGAGGGCCGGCGCATCCTCGGCCGCCACCGGAGCCGGCGGCGTCGGGGGCGGCGCCCTCCGGGAGCGGGAACGGCGGAGCGCGAACACCGAGACGGCGATGGCGGCTGCGAGACCGCCGAGGACGAGGGGCCCGCGGCGCTGCCAGAACGAGAGGGGCGGGACGAGGGGGGCGCAGGGAAGCTCCACGGTCCCCGGCTTCATCGGATCGAGGGACGGCCGCACGGAGATCGTCACGGCGGCCGCGGTGGCCGTGACTTCCGCCCCCACCCCTCCCGGCCTCGCCCGGAGAACGGGCGCGAGGCGCACGTCGCTCCGTTCGAAGGCCCGCGCCTCGTAGACGCGCGTCTCCTCGAATCGCCGGCCGTCATCCCGGCGCCGGGTTTCGACGAGGCGGACGACGAGGGGCGAGAGCGCGCGGTCGTCGAAGGCCTCGGGCACGAGTTCGCGCCGCCAGATCCGGGTCACCGAGAGGGGGAAGGCCCGCCCGAAATCCACGCCGTCCGCGGGCACGGCGACCTCAACGTGGAGATCGTGATCGGCGATGGGCTCGCCGGTGCAGGCGGCGAGAAGGAGGAGGGGGAGGATTCGGCGGAGGCCCATGTCAGCGATGTCCCCTCCGGCCCTCGCGCATCCGGAAGAAGCGGAGGATCGGTCCGGCGATGGCGTCTTCGCTGCGGCTTCGCGGAACGGGTACCTCCATGAGGTCGACTCCCGCTCGCCGGAGCGCCTCGGCCGCCGCAACCGTGAGCTCTGCCGCCCGGGCGGCGAGAGCGGCGCCGACGGCCTCGCTGCGGAGGTCGACGAGGCGCGACCGGCCCGTCTCCGGATCCCGGAGGCGCACGGCGGCGTCCACGGCTCGGAGTCGGAGCTCCGGAACGAGGAGGCGGACGGCGACGAGGTCGTGCCGCCGCGCTGCCGCCGCCAGGGGGCGTGCGGGGAGTGGCGCGAGGAAGTCGGAGAGGAGGAAGACGACGGCCCGGCG
>CAYQRN010000206.1:0-7874 GCA_964419995.1 uncultured Planctomycetia bacterium | reverse complement strand
GGAAGGCAGCGAAGAACGCCTCGCGAAACCCCGGGAAGGCCAGCTCGACGGGCGTTCGGGAGAGCCAGTCGACGAGGGCCGTGGCGAGGGATGTCTCGCGCCGGCGCGCGGCGACCCGCCGGCGCTCCGCCTCGGAGAAGGGCTCCGCGAGGCTCCCGGCGGGGCTGTCGGCCCGCTCCGCCTCGGCGAGCCCCGCCAGGGCCTCGAGCTCCCGGAACTGCACGCTCTGGAAGCCGCTCGCCGGTGCGAGGCGATCCCGGAATGCGAGGAAGTGGAGCGGCGGCATCGTCTCGATGACCCGGAACTGGTCGAGGAGGATCCGCTGCGTCTCGATGACTCGCGTGAGATGCGCAACGATCCGCGGAATGTCCGACTCCGGCACCCGGCGGCGTCCGCCGGGCGCGGGGAGACCCACGAGGAGATCCCTGGCTGCCGTCAGTTCGTGGAGGATCAGCTTGAACCAGAGCTCGTAGACCTGATGGACGATGATGAAGAGCATCTCGTCGTGGTGGAGCAGGGGGCGCCCCGGCGACTGCGCCGCGAGGATCTCCGGAAGGCGCAGATACTCGCCGTAGTTCACGGGGCGCTGCGGCGGTGTCGAATCGGAATCGTGCGTCATGATTCCATCCTATGATCCCGGCGCGGGCGAACGGCCGGATCACCAGTCCGAGAGATCGAAGACGGCGTAGCGGTCGTTCTCGAAGACCGGCCGGCGTTCCGTCGCCGCGAAGACGGACGGGCCACGGCGGCGGAGAGTCTCCGCGAGGGCGTCGAAGGGCGGATTGTGGATGCGGCCGGCGATTTGCGCGACGAGCCAGCGCTTCTCGACGACCGCGTGAGTGATCCGGCGGCGATACGCGCCGGTACGGTCCCGGATCGCCCGGACTTCCGCATCGGTCTGCGCGTAGAGGAGGCGAAGGCTGTCCTCGATGCGCTCGCGACATCGGTCGTAGTGGCCGCGGTACCAGGCCAGGGAGAGCTCGCGGTTGGCGAGGACGGAGCGCCGGCACAGCAGCGGCACGTCGTCGAGCGTCTTCGGATGGCCGGCGAGGAGGACGTCCTTCGGAAGGGTCCTGAGGTAACGGATGAGCGCGCGGTGGTCCGGCTCGAGGCCGCGGGCCGGAGAGAGGGAGTAGCCGATTCCCGCGGCCGTGACGATGACGGCTGCGGTGGCGAGGGCTCGCGGCCGGGCCAGCGCGGCGGCGAGGCGCGAGAGCCGCGGCGCGGCGCCGAGCGTGGCGCCGAGGATCACGGCCAGGGCTGCCGGAATCGTGATGTAGACGTACTTGGACGGAAGGTAGAGGCGGAAGAGCAGGACGTGGGCGGCGGCGAACAGGGCGAGCGAGGAGATGAGCATCCAGGCGGCGATCCCCGGCACGACGGCGCGGCGGCGTCGCAGAAGAAGAAGGAGGATCGTGGCGCCTGCCAGGATCCCGCGTCGTGTCTCGAGGAGATGGAGCGAACTCCGGCTGTAGCGGTTCTCGCCGAGGAAGAACGCCACCGGATCGTCGAGGAAGAACCGGTTGCGCCCGTGAGGGCCGAATTCGGGCATGGCGCGGGCCTCGTCCCGCGTGACCATGGGGCCGATGAACTCCCGGTCCACGACGCCGTAGGAGACCCAGAGGATGACGGCGGCGAGCGCGAGCCCGGGCAGGATCCGGAGAAAGAGGTCGCCGGACTCCCGGAGGGGCGAACGGAGGCCGCGGGAGAGGGCGGCCGGCAGGAGGCCGCCGATGGAGAGCAGTGCTGTCGGGTAGGCGAGGGCGGCGGCCACGAGGGATGCTGAAAGGAGGCGGACGCGTCCCGACATGACGGCGAGGGCGCCGCCGGCCACGAGCGGGACGCCGAAGGAGCGCGGCAGTCCCTCGAGGCAGAGGCCGTTGAGCGTCGCCGCCGCGGCGATCGCCACGAAGAAGCCCGCGGGCCCGCCGCCGATGCGCTGGCCGACGGCGAAGAAGATCGCGGTCGAGCCGAGCGCCAGGACCACGCCGAGCAGCTTCGACGCGACGAGTGGGTCGAGGATCGGCGCGGCGAGTCGGAAGACGGCCTGGTATCCCCAGGGGTCGAAGCGCGTCGACGAGATGAAGCGGACGAGCGGGTCGTCGGGGAAGAACTCCGGGTCGACGAAGCGGTACGTCCAGAAGACGTGCTGCCGCGCGTCGTCCGGGAATTCCTCGGGCGAGAGGATGTCGCGGAGGCCGGTCACGATGATGACGAGTACCGACACGAGGAGCGCCAGCGCGAGAAGGCGTCGGTCGTCGGATCGCGAATCGGCCACGGGGCGGATCGTAACCACGGGCGCCTTGCGGGGCGATCGGGGACTCGTAGATTCCACGTCCCCCGTGACGGCCGGACCTCCGGCGGGCTCAGGGCCCGCCGTGGCCGGTGACTGCGGGGAACGGAGGGATGATCATGGCGAAGACGTGTCCCGTCTCGCGGGCGGAGTTCCGGACCCGGGCGAAGCCCGTGCGCGTCGAGATCAACGGCGTGCCCCTCATGGCCGAAGTGAAGGAATTCTCGACCGGATCCTTCGGCTGGTATCTGGGCGGCAAGGTCACGGTCGATATCGAAGGCACGCCCGTTTCCGTGCAGATCGGCCTCAACCTCACGATCGTCGGCAGCAAGGACCTGCCGAAGGACCCGCCGGCGGACGCGTCGTAAGGCGTCGGATCGCGCCCTCGAGGGCTCCCTGGCCGAGCAGGAAGAGGAGCAGGAGGACGCCGATCACGATGCGGGCCCACCACGAGTCGAGCCGTCCGTCGAACGTGATGAGGGTCTGGACGATCCCGAGAGTCAGCACTCCGATGGCCGTCCCCGCCGCGGAGCCCGCGCCGCCCGCGAGCCGCGTGCCGCCGATGACCACGGCGGCGATGACGTCGAGCTCGAAGCCGGGAAACCCCGCCGGATTCCCGGACTGCATGTCGATGGTCCAGACGACGCCCGCGCCTGCCGCCGCGAGGCCCGAGATCGCGTAGACGGCGATCTTCGTCGACCGGACCGGAAGGCCCATGAGGGTGGCGGCTCCCTCGTCGCTTCCCACGGCGTGGACCCGCCGCCCGAACGGCGTCCGGGCGAGGATGACAACGGCTGCCGGGATGGCGGCGATGAAGACGGCCGCCGTGAGGGGCAGCCCCGCGCCGGCGGCGACCGGGATCCGGAAGCCGAGGCCCGGCGTCCCGGCGAGGGCGGACGGATCGATGGCCACGGACGATGCCGAGATCGCGAAGGCCAGCCCCCGGGCGAAGAACATCCCGATGAGCGTGACGAGGAAGGGCGGCAGGCGGAAGAACGTGATCGCGGCGCCCTGGCCTGCGCCGAGGGCGAGGCCGAGGGCCGCCGCGGCGGCAAAGGCCGTCGCGGGGGCGACGTGGCCGGTCATGACGAGCCGGGCGACGACGACGCTCGACAGGGCGGCCACCGCTCCGGCGGAGAGGTCGATGCCACCGGCGATGATCACGAAGGTGGCGCCGAGGGCCGCCACTCCGAGGGCCGTGCCGTCGCAGATGAGGTGGACCGCCACGCGCGGCGTGGCGAACTCCGGGAAGAGGCAGGACCCGAGGGCGGCGAGGGCGCCGAAGACGGTGATGCCGGCGAGGAGGGAGGCGCGGCCGGGTGCGTCGGGCGGCCTCATGGCGCCGGACTCCGCCAGAGCCCGGCGAAGCGCTCACGAACCGCGTCGGAGCCGAGCACGCACACGGCGAGCAGGACGGCGGCCTTCGGCAGCGGCGCGACGGCGGCGCTCACGTCGGAGAGCCAGAGGGTCGTCGTGAGGGCCTGGAGGAACAGAGCGCCGATGAGCGTCCCCGCGAGGCTCACGGGACCGCCGGCGAGCCTCCCGCCGCCGATCACGACGGCGAGGATCGCGTCGAGCTCGACGCCGATGCCCGTGTTCCCCGTGTCGGCGGTCTGGATCGTGGCGGTGGCGAGGATCCCGGCGGCCGCGGCGGCGAGCCCGCCGGCGGCGTACGCGAGAAGCCGCGCCCGAGCGACGGGGATTCCGGCCAGACGAGCCGCCTCGGGGGCGCCGCCCGTGGCCGCGAGGAGCGTTCCGAGCGGCGTGCGGCCAAGGGCGAGCGCCAGGAGCGCGACGACGGCGGCCGCTGCCCAGAAGGCGACCGGCAGGGCGGCGAGGGCGCCGTTGCCGATGAAACGAAGCGCCGGGCTCGCGAGATCGGGATTCGCACCGCCGGTGAGAAGCTGCGCGATGCCGCGCCCCGCCACCATGAGAACGAGCGTGGCGACCACCGGCGGAAGGCGGAAGAAGGCCACGAGGACGCCGTTCCAGAGGCCGAGTGCGAGCCCGGCGGCGAGCGCAATGACGATGCGGGCGCCGGCCGCGCCGCAGGCTCCCGGGAGGGGCACCGCGAGGAGGGCGCCGGCGATGGCCATGACGGCGCCCACGGAGAGATCGACTCCACCCGTCGATACGACGAGGGCCATGCCGAGGGCCAGGATCATGAGGCGCGAGCCGTGGTTCAGGATGTCGATGGGCGCCCCGTGCAGGCGGCCATTGCGGATCTCGACGTCGAAGAACCCGTCTGTGAAGGCGAGATTCGTGATCGCGAGGACTGCGAGAGCGAGGAACGCCGGGACGGCGGAGGGGCGGGCGCGCCATCCGGGAAACCGGGTCACGGTGCCGGCTCCGCGGCCGCCAGGCCCTCGAGGATGCCGGCCTCCGTCAGCGCGTCGCCTTCGCGCTCTCCGACCTTCCGCCGGTCGCGGAGGAGGATTGCCCTCGTGCAGAGACGCAGGATCTCGTCGAGCTCCGAGGACGTGAGCAGGAGCGACGCGCCCTGTTGCACCGCCTTCGCGAGGACCGCCTCGATCTCGAAGCGCGCGGCGACATCCACGCCCCGCGTCGGATCGTCGGCGAGGAGGACCGCGGGTTCGAGGGCGAGGCACCGGGCGAGAATGACCTTCTGCTGGTTTCCGCCGGAGAGCGTGCCTGCTGGGCTCCGGAGGAACACGACCGGGAGCGCCACGGCGTTGCAGAGCGCGATGACCCGGACGGCGAGGCGGTTCCGGTCGAGATGTCCGAGGAGCCCGCGGCGCCCGAGGAGCGCGAGGGCGATGTTCTCGAAGACGGTGAGATCAGCCGCGATGCCGGCCGCCCGGCGGTCCTCGGGAGTGAGGACGATGCCGCGGGCGACGGCGTCCCGCGGAGTGCGGAGGCGGACAGGGGTTCCGTCGAGGAGGACCCGTCCCTCGTCCGTGCGATCCGCTCCGGCGAGGAGGCGGAGCAGTTCGGTGCGGCCGGCGCCGAGGAGACCCGCGGCTCCCACGGCCTCGCCCCGTCCGATCGTGACATCCATCGGCTCGAGGTGGCCCCGGCGTGCGATGGACCGGGCCTCGAGGCGTGCCGGGCCGGAGGGGCGACCGGCGTCCGCTGCCGGTGCGGGCCGCACTTCGATCCTTCGGCCCACCATGGCGGAGATGAGATCGGCCCGGGTAAGACCGGCGGCATCGAGCGACCCGGTGCGGCTGCCGTCCCGCAGGACCGTGACGCGATCGGCGACGCCGAGGACCTGGTCGAGGAAGTGGCTGATGAGAACGATGCCGAGCCCCTCGGCGCGGAGGGCCCGCGCGGCGTCGAGAACGGCGCGAGCCTCCGCGGGGGGGAGGCTGGCCGTGGGCTCGTCGAGGATGAGGAAGGCGGGCGCGGCATCGATGGCGCGGGCGATGGCCGTGAGCTGGCGAGCCGCGACGTCCAGAGTCCCGAGGAGGCGCCGGGGATCGATCCGCGCGCCGATGCGGGCGAGGGCGCGGGACGCCCGGGCGTCCTGCGCCCGCCGCCGGATGAAGGGGCCGAGCCGCGGCTCCCGGCCGAGCGTGATGTTCTCGGCCACCGCGAGATCCGGGATCAGGTTCCCCTCCTGGGGGACCGTGACGATGCCGTGACGTTCGGCGTCGCGGGGTCCGGTGAACCGACAGGGCGCGCCGTCGAGAAGGATGCTGCCGCCGTCAGGGCGGAGCGATCCGCCGAGGATGCGGGCGAGCGTGGACTTGCCGGCGCCGTTCTGACCGACGAGGGCGTGGATCTCCCCGGCGCGGAGATCGAAGTCCACGTCCCGCAGCACTTGCGCGCGGCCGAAAGTCTTCGCGAGACCCCGGGCCGCGAGATGCGCGGGCCGCCCTCCGGCGATGCTCCGGGAGGCCATCTCGGGGCTCAGTACTTCCGGCCGGGCAGGGCCGTCGCGGCCTCCGCCGCCGTGAACACCCCCTCCTCCACCACGACCCGCTTCGAGACGGTCCGACCCGCCGCGAGCGCCTCCGCGAGGTCGAAGATCCTGGGGCCGAGAAGGGGGTTGCACTCGACCGTGCAGTTGAGACGGCCCGCGACGATGGCGTCGAAGGCGGCCCGGACCCCGTCGATGGACACGATGAGCACGTCCTTCCCGGGGTTCATGCCCGCGGCCTCGAGGGCCTGGATGGCGCCGAGGGCCATGTCGTCGTTGTGGGCGTAGACGGCCGTGAGGTTCCGGCCCTCGGGGCTCCGGAGGATCGCCTCCATGACCTCGCGGCCCTTCGCCTTGTTGAAGTCGCCGCTCTGGGACTTGATGATCCGGAGCCCGTCATGACCGGCGATCTCCTCGGCGAAGCCGCGCTTGCGGTCGATGGCGGGAGCCGAGCCGGGGGTTCCCTCGAGTTCGACGATCCGCGCCGTGCCCTTCGAAGCCTCGATGAGGAACCGGGCGGCCCGTCGCCCCTCCTCGACGAAGTCGGCGCCGAGGAAGCAGGCGAAGAGGTTCTCGTCCGTGACGCGGACGGTGCGATCCGAGAGGATCACGGGGATGCCGGCCTCCCGGATCTCCCTGAGCACCGGTTCGAATCCCGTCTCGACCACGGGGGCGAAGGCGATGACATCGACTTTCTGGGCGAGGAAGGCCCTGAGGGCCCGGATCTGGTTCTCCTGCTTCTGCTGGGCGTCCGCGAACCGCAGGTCGATTCCCCGCCTCGCGGCCTCCTCGCGGATCGACGCCGTGTTGGCGCTCCGCCACGCGCTCTCGGAGCCCACCTGGCAGAAGCCCACCACGAGGCGGCGCCCGCCAGCGCCCTCCTTCCGGCCGCACGAAAGGCCGAGGGCGACGTGGAGCAGAAGGACGAGGACGGCGATGCAGCGAGCGGGCAGGACGTTCATGGCGCACTCCGGCGGGTGAGAGGAGCGGGCGCCATTATGGCAGGGATGGTTCTCCGGTCACGGGGGGACGGGTCGGCCCCGCATGGGCGGGTCTTCCCGGGGGCGCGAGCGCTCCTCCCGGGAGGCGCGGGGGCGTTGTCAGGCGACGGCGGTGGGGCCGGGCCGGGGATCGCGGAGCGGGCGGCCGAGGCAGCGCTCGATGACGGCGAGCAGGCTCTCGAGCTTCACGGGCTTCGAAACGTAGTCGTCCATCCCGGCCTCGAGACAGCGCTCGCGATCGCCCTTCATGGCGTGAGCCGTCATGGCGATGATGGGCGTGCGATGACCGTGCTCGCGGGCGCGGATCTCGGCCGTGGCCTCGAGGCCGTTCATCTCGGGCATCTGGATGTCCATGAGGATGACGTCGAATCGCGCCTGCTCGAAGGCCGCGACTGCTGCGCGGCCGGTGCCCGCCACGGTCACGTCGAATCCCCGCGGGCGCAGCATCCGGAGCACGATGGACTGGTTCACGACGTTGTCCTCTGCGAGGAGGATCCGGAGGTGTCCCGCGGACGAGAACTGCCGGCGTTCGGTGACAGCGCCGCGCAACGCGGCTTCCAGATCGCGCTGCGCATCAATCCGTTCCGCACCACTGAATACGATCTCGACCTGGCGCTGATCAAGGACATGGCGCCGTTCATTGATGTTGTCATTCTGGCCAAAGCCGGAGAGGTGTATGGCGCGGCCGAGATCCGCG
>CAYQRN010000205.1:0-7889 GCA_964419995.1 uncultured Planctomycetia bacterium | reverse complement strand
GCCGGCGAGGCGCAGGGTGGCTAGGAGCAGGAGCGCGGGGAGTGCGAGGTCCGCGGCGGGGATCGGACGGGCCGGATCCCGCCCCGCGGCTCCGAGGGCCGGACAGGCGAGCAGGAGGGTTCCGGCGACGAGCCCGCCGGCGGCCTGGAGGACCGGCCGCGGCAGGCGCCAGTGGGCGAGCCGCGCCGTGAGGCCCCGGCCGGCGCGAACGAAGAGCCCGCCCGCCACGGCGGCGGCCGGGCCGATGGCGAGACAGGGAAGGAGGGACAGGGCGGATCCGGAACGCAGGGAAGGAAGTTCCGCGACGAGGGGATCGGCGAGGCCCGTTCCCTCGATGAGGCTCGTCGTGAAGGTCGCCACGGCGGCCGCCACGATGGTGGGGCCGAGGATCTCGCCAGCAAAGGAACCCACGATGATTTCGATGGCGAAGAGAGTGCCGGCGACCGGTGTGCGGAACGCGCAGGCGAGACCCGCGGCGGCGCCGGCGGCCACGAGAGTCCTGAGCCGGGTCTCGCTGAGGCGGGCGAGGAGGCCGAGGCGCGACGCGGCGGCGCCGGACAACTCGATCATGGCGCCCTCGCGGCCGAGAGGGACGCCGGCGCCGATGGCCAGGGTGGACGCGATGGACCGGAGGAGTCCCCGGCGGACCGAGACGCGAGTCCGGTCCGTGGGCAGCGACTCGAGGATCTCCATCCGCGCCGGGAGCGATCGGGCGTTCCGGCGGACGGCGGCCATGAGGATGGCGGAGAGGGCGGCGCCCGCCGCGGGAACGCAGAGAATCGCGGCGGCGCCCCCCGTCTCGGTGACGGCGGCGGCGAGACGGGCCGTTGCTGACATGGCGAGCTTCACGGCGGAGGAGACGGCCGCGGCGCCGGCGCCGACGAGCATGGCGAGCAGGAAGAACCGCGTGTTCTCGTCGGACGGGAGCAGGCGTCCGAGGAGGCCCGCCGCCGACGGCGCGCGCCTGGCGCCGTCGACCCGTGGCGGGGGCGGGGCAGCCATGGCTCAGCAGATGTCGTCCACGGATTCCTCGCCCCGCGGACCCCAGGACTGCGCTTCCAGCGTGCGGTGGGTCTCGACAGTGAGGAGGAGCACGATCAGCGCTCCGTAGAATGAGGCGACGGCCACGAGGACCGCGGCGGGCGAGATGCTGCCGATGCCCATGTGCTCCCACGCCCGCGCCCACGTCCAGCTCTCCCGTTCGCCGCCGGTCTTCCAGAGCCAGGCGAGGAGCAGGACGATGAAGAGGGGGAGGTAGTTCCGGGCGAGGCGCGTGCGCAGGGCCACGAGGAAGCGGATCTTGAAGCGGGGGTGGATGAGGTCCTCGGCCACCAGGAATCCCCAGTTCTCGATGGGGCTCCGCAGATCGCGACGGAGGAGGGGCACGTAGAAGTTCTCCTCGATCTTGCGCACGCGGGAGCGCCAGAGATCGAAGTAGCGGAAGCGCCGGGCCTCGGCCGCGAGGAGCGTCGTGACGAGCAGCATGCCGAAGAGAAGCACGATGTGGTGCGCCTGCGTGCTGCCGAGGGTGAGGGAGAGCATCGTCGCCGTCGTCACGATGGCCCAGTTCGTCGTCGTGTCGAGGCGTGTGCGCCACTGGGTCGATCGGGACATCTCGCCGCGGTAGAGATGGACCATGGCGGAGATGTACTCCTGCCGCGACAGCGGATAGTCCTCGAAGGCGCGGTCGCCCGGCGCAAGCAGGGACTGGGTCTTCTGCGAGGCCGGAGGTCGCTCTTCGCCCATGGTGGCCCTCGGTCCCGATCGGGGCGGGGAGCCGGGCTCCTGTCGCCGGCGCGATCCCGGTGGGGAGGGCGGGATTATGAGCCCGCCCGGCGCCCCTTCCAACGGCAGCCCGCGCCGGGACTCGCTTGATTCCACGCCGGACCGTACTTAGGATCCGCGCCGCGGGTCTCTGGACCCGTCTCCCCCGGGGCGGTAGCTCAGCTGGGAGAGCGTCGCGTTCGCAATGCGAAGGTCGAGGGTTCGATCCCCTTCCGCTCCATCGAAAGACCAGCCCGGCGGCGGCCGGGCTTCTTTCTTTTGCGGCGGAACGCGGGCGTCGGCCGCTCCAAGGTCTTTTCCGGCAGGGGGCTCCGGCCGTTTCCAGCACTGGCGGACGTCGATTGGACGGCGCCTGACACGCAGTGTACTCTTGAGACGGTCCGAGTCAGGTCTTCCAGTCTTCATTCCCGCCCTCGCGGGTCGTTGCGGAAAAAGGCAAAGTCGGCGAAAGCCGGCGACGCAAAACCACGGGCCTCTGATCGCCGGAGCGGAGAGCGGCGGTCGTGGCAGCCGGTTGCCCGGACGATCCAGCGGGTTCCGGTCTCCGGTTCCCCGCGCGGATCGACCCATTTCGCAGGTCGTCGCACGGGGGGGAGGCGCCGAGGCATCGGCGCCGATCGGAGGTCGGCATGCGGCGATCCGTCGCGGGGGTGGGCGTTGTCGTTCTTCTTCCGGTGATCTTCCTCCTCCTGTGGGCCGCGTCGCCCGCCGGAGCGCAACTTCCCTTCACGGTCACGAACGACCTTCCCGCGGCGAGGGTCGGCGAGCTCGTGACGACGGGCGTTCCCATCCGGAATCTCGTCGCCTGCATGAGCACGGCGGGGTTCACGGTCATTGACGACACCGGGGCTCCCGTGCCGGCCCAGTTCAAGGTCCTCGGGCGATGGCACGGGTCGCGGGACGACACGTCGAAGCGCCTCAAGTGGGTGCTCGTGTCCTTTCCGGCCACCGTTCCCGCCGCCTCGTCCCGCGTCTACACGCTGAACCTCGGACTCACGGCTCCCGGCGCGCTCTCCGTCACGGACGGTCCGTCCTTCATCACCGTGGATACCGGGGCCGGGCTCTTCACGGTGAGCCGCACCGCCTTCACCCTCCTGCAGGGCGCCGTCGTCCAGGGCACGACGGTCCTCTCGGGCGGCGGCGCTCTCGAGATGGTGGACAGCCAGGGGACGAACTGGCCCGTGGCGCTCAGCTCCACGGTCATCGAGGAGCAGGGATCCATGCGGGCCGTCATCTGCCAGCGCGGCGTCGTGGGTCCGCTCCGATTCACCTGCCGAACGACCTTCGCCACGGGGCGCAGCGACGTCGGCGTCGACTTCCGGCTCGAGAATCCCGGGGCCTACGGCGCCTTCTTCGGGATTCCCTCGTCGCACCAGTACTTCGACTCGCTCTACCTCCGGCTGCCCGTCTCGGGCGGTGTCGATCGGACCGTGACGACGGATGCCGTCCGAATCCTCTCGCAGGGCGACCTGTGGCGGCTTTCCCAGAGCTTCACCTGGACGTCGCAGACCGACCTGCTCGCGAACTTCGCCTTCACCGAATTCCGCGGCGACGTCCTCCTTGCGTCGGGCGGCCGCTACGAGGGCGCCGTGGCGGCGGGCAACGGCGGGCGATCCATCACGGCCGCGGTGGATCGCTTCTGGCAGAGCCATCCCAAGTCCTTCGTCGTCGACTCGACCTCGCTCAGGATCGGTCTCTTCCCCGAATGGGGCAGCGGCCCGCACTGGAAGGGACAGTACGCCTCTCCGTCCTCGCCCGTGCTCCCCGACCCGCTCTCGCTCAGCAACTACCGCTTCGAAGGGGGGCGCTGGAAGACCCATCGCTTCGTCGTCGACTTCCGGCCGACGACGGTGACGCCGGCCGAGGTCACTCTGGCGGCCAAGACCACGAATCGCCCCCTCATGGGCATGCTCCATCCGCACTGGTACTTCCGCCAGCACTGCCTCAGCAACTTCCACGTGGAGGCTCGCAACTGGCCGGGCTCGGGCTGGCAACGCTATGAGCGCCTCATGGGCATCCTGGCCAAGGACTCTCCGGCGGACGACATCCCCGGCCTCGGCGTCATCGGGCTTCCCCAGTTCCGCAACCGGGGCGGAACCTACGGCGGCTGGGACTTCTACGGGTGGTTCAACTTCGGCGACCTGGTCTGGGGAGACGGATATGCCTCCCTGCACTACGACTGGCCCTTCAACGTCCTCCTCAACTACTGGCGGACCGGCGACTACGCGTTCTTCGACGCGGGCCGGGACATGGCGGCCTTCCGGCGCGACATCGCCCAGAACCACTCCACGGATCCCGTCGAGTTCTTCCGGGGCGCGCAGAACTACGAGAAGGGCTGGTGGCACGGGAACTACCAGTGGGGCGTCCTCTCGCACAACTGGGTCGCCGGGCTCCTGCTCTACCACATGATGACGGGGGACGAGGGCGCCCGGGAAGCCGCGGTGGAGAACGGCTCGTACCTGCTCCGCATGCGCCCGGATCTCTGGGACGGCCAGTACGGCGAGCGCCTCGTCGGCTGGTCCATCGACAACCTCGTTGAACTCTACAACTACCTCGGCGACAGCAGCTACCTCGACATGGCCTCGGCGGCCATCCAGCGGTTCCAGACCTTCGAGCAGCAGTACGGAGGCCAGGGCTACGTCTTCAATGCCGCCGGCGCGGCGCCCTCCCTCGGGATCCCGGCCCACGCATCCATCTGGCAGCACAACGTCGTCTTCCTGGCCACGTGCAAGTACCTTGCGGCATCCCTCGACACGAGCGTCCTGCCCTTGCTCCAGCGCATGACGACCTTCTTCAAGACGCACGGCGTCGAGTACGCATCGGGGCCCATCGACAACCTGAGCCTCCCGAGGGTCCGGAGCGACTGGGCTCCGGGCTGGGACGGCGGCACCTCGATCCACCTCGCCTGGCCCATGGCCGACGCCCTTGCCTGGGCCGGAGGGCTCTTCGGGGACACCGTTGCCATGAACCTCGCGGGCCAGCTCTTCGAGACCGTGACCCGCTATCACCAGCGGAGCCCCGGCGCGGGACCCGTCGACGTCTTCGACTCAGGAACCTGGTCGGCGATCTCGGCGCGCATGACGATGTACCCGAACGCCGAGTCGAAGATCCTCGGAAACATCGGGAAGTGGGGCGGGACCTACATGGCGCTCCGGCTCATCACGGCGCAGGCCTTCTACGCGGCGGTCGAGTGATTCGGACTGGCGGACCGGAGAGGAAGGACGACCGCCCTGGTGCGGGACCGGGTCGCGGGGTCGTGCACCCCGCGGCCCGGCCGCCGTGCCGCCCCGGAAACGATGCGGGCGCCGGCAGGGAGTTCCCGGCCGGCGCCCGGCGGCGCTGAGCGCGCGACGATCAGTTCTCGGACGAGGCTCCCGCAGGGGTGACTCCGCCCGTCGCCGGACTCGGCCGGCCGTCGAGCGGCTTCCTCGGGGACGTCATCCCGCCAAAGAGCGCGCGGGCGTGCTTCATCGTGATCTCGAGGTCCTCGGTCTTGCGGTTCTCAGGTACACTCCCGGTGTACTCCGTGAATCCGCCACCTCAGCATCCGCCGAAGCGGCCCTCGAGGGCCACGTCGCGGCGAGCCGGGTCGAGGACCAGGATCTTCGGGGGCTGGCCGTCGGGGCGGAAGTCGTAGTACTCCTCCCCGGCGCGCCCGTGGTACCGGAGCTGCGTGGGGACCGTGAGCTTCCTGCCGGCGAGGTTGAACGTGAAGTCGACGTCGAGCGGCGCGCCCCATTCCGGCGAGGCCGTGGCGCTGGAAGCCACCGTGATGGGTTTCATGCCACCCGCGCGGATACGGACGCTCTCGGCGCCCTTCACGGCCGTCCCGTGGACGAGCGTGTACTCGCCGGCGGGGACGACGATGCCGCCCCTGGCGCCGGCAGCGTTGAAGGAGATCTTGCCGGCGACGTCGCGGAGGACGGCGGAGCGGAGGGTGCCGAAGCATGCGAACTTCGCCTCGACGTCGATCCGGCCCGTCTCGCCCTGGAAGGGCGCGGTCGTGATGGAGGCTCCGTCGGGCGTCACTGACGTCTCGAAGAGCTGGCCTCCGAGGTTCACGACGCGGGACAGGAGCCACGCGGCCTCGCCCGACCCGACGATCATGGCATCCTCGCCGAGGTCGTCGTAGCGGCCGTTCCGGTTGAGATCGATGAGCCGGACGGCGGTTCCGCGGAGCGATCCGGCCATGACGCCGCCGGCCGCGAAGAACCAGGCTTCGCCTCGCTTCTCGAGGCGGAAGGCCGCCGTGAGCTTCCGGCCGTCGGCCGTGCGGCCCGTCAGCGTGACGGCTCCCGCCGTGCCCTTCACCTTGGTGTCGGGGCGGCCGTCGCCGTTCGTGTCCACGGCGAGAGCAGTGCCGTCGATGACGGCGGCGAACCCCTCGCCCTTCTCATGGGGGATGGGGAAGAAGAATCCCCCGTCCCGGGACGGCAGAGGCGCGAACGCCTCTCCCGGGGTGTCGAGGGTCCACTTCTGGACCACCTGGTACTTGAGGCTGCTGGCCCCGTCGCCGTCGGCCCCCGCCCCCGTCCACGGCACGCCGAGGACGAGGAGGAGGGCGACCGCAACTGCGGCCGCTCGTGCTGCACGCATCGTGGAATCTCCGAGGTCTCGGATCTGTGGCTCCGCCCCTCGTGCGGGCCAAGTCCCATTCTACGGGAGTCCACCCCTCCGCGCGACCCTTTTCTTCGAGGCGTGCGCTCACTCCCCGGCCTCCCGTGGCGCGCCGCCGGCCGGTCGCGCCGCGCCCGGATCCGGCCCCGCCGCCGTCGGATCCGTCTCGGTCGCCTGCCCCCTCCTCCCGCCTTGACGCCCCCCGCCGCCCACCGTAACCTCCCTCCGCTCCGCCGGGCGATTAGCTCAGCTGGCTAGAGCGCACCCCTCACACGGGTGAGGTCGAAGGTTCAAGTCCTTCATCGCCCATCGGTTGCTCCCTCCGCCTCCCCCCTGCGGCCGATCCCCGCTCGCGGACCCGAGCGGAGTCGATGACGGGGAACATGCTCGTCTACCTGGCGGGACGCGGGCTCCACCGCGCTCCTCGGCTCGCGTGCCGCAGCGCGCAGACAATCCGTGGGTTGCCGCCTGCGGCCGATCGATGAGGCAGCGGGGCACGGTCCTCCCCTTCCGCCGGGCGGCGGCTGTTGCACGTGCGAACGCCGCAAGCGTGAGAAACTGGCCGGCGGTAGCAACTACCCTCCCCTTGCCGCCGGGGCGGAGGTGGTGCAAGATGCGGAACTCGCCGAGGTCATCATCGACCGCGTCCTCGCGCGGGATCGGCTCATGGAGCTTTCCGGCCCGTCCTACAGAACGCGAAACAACCTCGGACTTGCCTCGGCCGAGGTTTCGGAATCCACGCCGAAGCCCCGGTGTCATCCCCATGATGCGAAGAGACTGCTACATATGGACGGACGACCCCGCGTGGGTTGTAATCCATGCGTCGCCGCAGACGAGGCCGAACTACCCCGAGGAACGCTGGGAATCCGTCGATAGACTCTACGACTGGCTGACAACGTCCGTTGCCTGCGACGTTGCCATCGTGCTGTCGAATGGAGACGCCGCGTCGGATGCCGAGATGCTATACATCGTTGCAGAACCGTGCCTCGACCTGGTTCTGGCGTTAAGCACAGCCGACGGGTCCGTGTCGATCCATGCCGACTCCGCGTTCTGGCCGGAGCACGCGCACGGTTTCGAGACCCTGATCGGACGCTGCAAGGAGCTCTTGCGCGATGGCCACACGCTGGAGGCCGTGCGCGCCGCAATGGAGGATCTCCAACGACTTCTCTGTTGCGCCTGAGTGGCCGTCGCGATATGCCGCGATTCTCGTGACGTAGCGGGGGGATGCGGGCCGCATGGTCTCCTTGCCCCGGGGTGAAGCTCGACAGAAGCGGCATTCGGAGAGCGAAGGGGGTCACGGGTCGGCGGCCCCCGCCAACGCCTGCGTGGACGCCACGTGGCGGCGCCCGCAGGGCCAGCCGCACGCGCGGCTGGCTCTGCGTCCGGCTCATCCAACAGGCCGTCGACGCAAGCCCTGTGGGGCTCACGATACTGTTGCGTGTATGGGGAGGGGGGTACGTGACCTGCCTCGCGTCCATTGGATCAGC
>CAYQRN010000204.1:0-7946 GCA_964419995.1 uncultured Planctomycetia bacterium | reverse complement strand
GTGAATCTGGTCCTCGTCGGGATATGTAACGGTATGTGTGACGCACCACACTAGCCGTTCTCCAGCCGGCGGACGACGCCTCGTACCTCTGTCCTCCTCCGGAGCGAGGGCAACCGAGCGTTCTCTTCCAGAACCTCACCAGCCTCGCGCAGGTGACTGAGCCCCCGAACCGGCAACCAAGGCCTCGTGCCCTCTGCCTCCGGCAGGGGCCCCGGGAAAGTCTGGCACAGAGGAGCGAGGGCCACCGAGCGTTCTTCTCCGAAACCTCACCAGCCTCTCGCAGGCTAGCCGTTCTCCAGCCGGCGGACGACGCCTCGTGCCCTTCTCGCCCCTTCGTCCCAACGGAGAGGGCGGGATTCGAACCCGCGGTACAGTTTTACCCGTACACACGCTTTCCAAGCGTGCTCAATCGACCACTCTGACACCTCTCCAGAACGACCCCGCAGCGGCGCTTCGCGACCCTCGGGTCCCGCCTGGGGGCGGGTCCGACGGCCGCGGAGCGTCCTCCGCGGTAGCGGAGAGGGAGGGATTCGAACCCTCGGTACGCTTGCGCGTACACTGGTTTTCGAAACCAGCCCGTTCGACCACTCCGGCACCTCTCCTCGGTCGGGGCGGATTATAGACACGCGGAGGGCGGCAGCCAAACCGCGGCCGAATCGCCCTCCTACTCCTCCGCCCGCCTTCGCCGGAAGAAGTCCACGAGGACGCTCCGGCAGCGATCCTCGAGGATTCCGGAAACGACCTCAGGCGGATTCTCGAGCCGGTCGTCGCTGAGGAGGGCGAAGAGCGAGCCGCCCGCGCCCATCCTCGGATCCCGCGCGCCAAAGATGACGCGGGGGATCCGTGCCAGACGAATCGCCCCGGCGCACATCGGGCACGGTTCGAGGGTCACGTAGAGGGTGACGTCCTCGAGTCTCCACCCGTCCACGGCGGATGCCGCCTCGGTGATGGCGATCATCTCGGCGTGGGCGGTAGGGTCGTTGAGGCGCTCCCGCTGGTTGTGTCCGCGCGCGATGATGCGCCCGCGTCGCACGACGACCGCGCCCACGGGCACTTCCCCGTCCCGGGCCGCGAATTCAGCCTCGAGGACGGCCTGTTCCATGTACGCCGCGTCGCTCCCGGGCGCCGCCAGCGGCCCTCCCGCAGCCGTCACGGCAGCACCCGCCGCTGCGCGCCCTCTTCGGCCGCGGCGTCGGCCGTGCTCTCCCTGCTTCCCGAGTCGCCCGCCGCACCAGGACCTCCCGGCCCCGGCATCTCCTTGATGTAGATGTCGTGTTTCGAGAAGGGGATCTCGATCTTCCGCTTGCGGAAGGCCGCGTCCAGGGCGAAGCGCAGATCCGACCGGACCCGCCGCATGGGGGACGCGACATCGATGAAGTAGGTCGCCGTGAAACGGAGGCCGCTCGCCCCGAAGTCATGGAAGAGGATCTCGGGGGGCGGGCGCTTCAGGACCAGCCCGTGGTTCCTGAGAATCTCGAGAGTGATCTCGCGCACGAGCTGCACGTCCGCCCCGTAGGCCACGTCGAAAGTGACCGAATCGCGTACGGTCGTGTCGTTGTGGCTCCAGTTGATGACCCGGGTCGAGATGAGCTCGCGGTTCGGCACGATGATGCTGAAGTTATCGATCGTCGTGATGACGGTGCTCCGAATGGTGATCCGAACGACCCGGCCGACCTGATCCCCGACCGTCACGACGTCGTCCACCTTCACCGGCCGCTCGATGAGGAGTACGAGCCCGGCGACGAAGTTGGCGACGATGTCCTGGAGCCCGAACCCGATGCCGACACCCGCCGCGGCCAGGAACCACCCGAGCTGGGCCGTCCCGATCCCCACGGCCCCAAGGGCAACGAGGAGGCCCGTCGCCACGAAGACGTAGCTCAGCAGCGTGATGATGGCGTACCGGAGGCCCGATTCGATTCGCGTCTTCGGGAAGATCAGGAGTGAGAGCGTCTTCCTCACGATGTCCGAAAGGAGGAAGGTCCCGAGCACGACGAGACCGGCGGTGAGGACGCTCCCGAGCGTGATGCCGGCCCTCCGGCCGAGGATCGGCAGATCGAGCAGGAAACGAAGCCGGAGGCCCGTGAGCTCCCAGACGCGCAGGACCAACGCCACGGCCACGACGATCGCGCCCGTCTTCGCGACGAGACCGATGAGGGCTGCGCCGAAGGCGGCGATGTCCTCCTTCCTTCGGTCCGCAGCCGTCTCGCCCGCCTCCTCGGCCGGCTCCCGCCGGTCCGGATCGCGGGCCTTCTCGACGCCCGTCGTCCGGAGCAGCACACGGGCGATGAGGCGGTGGAGGAAGACTGCGCCAGCGATGGCCAGACTGCTGAGGAGGATCCGCTCGAGCAGGTAGCCCGCGGCGTAGGCGTAGCCGAGACGGTCGAGGACGTGGAGCGAGACGGCAACGACCACGACGACGGGCCAGCCGGCGATGATGGCGATCCGCCATCGTGCCTCCCGGGTCTTCCGATGGGCGATTCTCGTCAGGAGGGCCCGGGGCCGAACGGCGAGCAGGAGGACGATGAGGAGCGCAACCACCTGCCAGGCGAGTCGAAGCAGTTCCATGAAGCCGGGGTTGCCGGTCTCCGGGTCGGCGTACCCGAGGCGTGCGAGGACGTGCGTCGGGGGAAGCAGGAACGCGGACGCCCATAGCAGCCGGGCCACGGGACGGTGTACGCCTGCGGCCGCCTCGTCCGGAATGGGAAGCGGGCGCTCCTCGGGTCGCCCGGGAGCAAGCAGGACACGGGCCAGGGAGGCGGAGAGGCGCAGGCCGAAATACATGGCGCCCGCCACGGCGAGTTCGCGAACCAGATCCCCGCCGGCGCCGAGAAGTTCCGCGCCTCCCGGAACCGCCGCGGCGAGGATGAGGGATGTCTGCGAGCGCCGCAGCGCCGTGAGCAGAACGAGGCCCGGGAGGCGCAGGGAGCGCCACGTCCCGTTCGTCACGGTCGTAGCGGGAAGGCGCCTTCCGACCCGGCGGTGCAGCAGAACGACGAGAGCCACCGCCGCGCCACACGCGGCGACGACCGCGAGGGTCGTCGCGGCCCTCGACAGATCGGGAAGGGCCCGGAGGACGGCGAGGATTCCCGGTCCCGCCCCCGCCACGGCGGCGGAGGCGATCCGATCGGCGTCCTGAACGGCCTTCTGGATGGCCGTCATGGAGATCTGGCTCCGTTCCCGGCTCCAGAGGAGAACGTCGCGGGCCCGGTCGCGGAGGCGGACGGAACTTTCGAGGGCCGTTCCGAGCCCCTTCTCGAATTCCGTGAGAGTCACCGCGAGGCTCTCGACGATCCGGCGCCGCTCCGTGAGGTTCGCTTCGAAGTCCTTGCGCAGGAGATCCCACGCGGGAGCGATGAGCGTCGTCCACTCGCTCTCGCGTCCCGCGGTCGCGGCGAGAGTCTGCGCCTGCCCGCGCACCGCGGAGAGTCCCTCGAGCTGGCGTTGCACCGCGCGCACCCTCTCCCGCTGCTCCCGGCGCGATGCCTCCCGCGCGGCGCGCACACGCACGGGCCAGCTCCTGAGCCAGATCTCGTTCTGCTTCTCGCCCTCGACGATGGCTTTCAGCTCCTCCGTCGTCGCCGTTACGCCGAGCGGCGATTCGGTGAGATCCTTCTCCATGTCGCCAAGCTCGGCCGCGATTCGCCGTCCCCGGTCCTGCAGCTCGGCGAGATCCGCCCGCCAGCGGCTATCGAGTTCCTTGAGATCGAAAAGCGACCGCTCCGCCTCGAGATGTCCGATCCGCTGCCGCACGAGAAGGGCGCCATGAGGCGGCTCCGTCGCCAGGAGTTCCTCGAGGGCACGGAGGTCACGGAGCGTCGCAACGCGACGTAGCGTGAGGGAACGGCCGCGACCGTCGAGGAAAGCCTTGTGGACCCGGACGGCATCCTGGGTTCGCAGGCCCGCCAGCTCGACACCACGCCGCGCGAGGGCGATGCGACGCGGCAGTTCCGTGGCCTCGGCCGTGAGGGCCCGGACGTCGAGCTCCGCGGCACGGACCCGCATGACCGCCGCGCGGCGCCCCTCGACGAGCCGGCGCACCTCCGCGGCGGACCGTCGCCCGGCCAGCGCCGCGTCCAGGTCCCGGTCCGCCGCCGCAACGGACTCGACGGCGCCATCCCGTCCCCGGGCGGCCGCGGCCAGCGCCTCCGGCAGCGCCTTCTCCCGCGCCTCGAGAGCGGCGAGCCGGGTCCGCTCCTCCTCTTCACGGCGCCGTGCCTGCTCGACGAGGGCCTCCTTCGCCCGGACTTCGTCCTCCGTCAACGTCTCGAGGGGAACGTCCATCGGAACGCCGGCTCGCTGCCGCAGCGCGGCCATTTCGCCTTCGATCCGCGTCTCGGCCTCAGGCACGTCGCCAGCCGCACCTTCGACGACCGCGAGCGCCGACATCCTCTCCCGGAGCAGGTCGATGAGCTTCAGCTCCTCGCGCAGGACCCCCAGGTATTCGGTGACGCGCGCTGACTCCTCGGCCACCTCCGCGCCGCCGGCGGCGCTGAGGGCATCCCGCCGTCTCTCCGCCTCCGTGACGGCCCGGAGGAGCGCGGTTTCGGTGGCGTCGATCTCCTCCGCCTTCGCGGGATCCGGGATCCCTCCCGCGAGGTCCCGTCGCTCGACGAGTCGCCGCAGGCGGGCCTCCCGCATGTCGAGGAGGGCCCGGACGGACTGGCGGCGAGCCTCGACCGTCTGGAGCACGGCGGGGAGCGCCTCATCCATGTGCGCCCCGAGGCGTCCGTCCAGCTCCACGGCCGCCTCCCGCGCTGCCAGGGCGAAGAGGTCTTCCGCGAAGAGACGGCGAGCCGCCGGCGGGGCTTCCGCCAGGAGTCGTCCCGCCGCCGCCCGGCTCTCGGGCAGGGTCTTCAGGAAATCCGCCGCCGTGGGCCGCCGGTCTTCGTGCCCCTTCCGCACCGCTTGCCGATCCTCGACGATCTGCCGGAGCGCCGTGCGCTCCGCCCGCAGTTCCTCGAGTGAACGGCGGAGTGTCTCGATCTCGCCGTCGTCGATCGTCGGCGCCGACGCGTCTCGCGCGGATTCGAGCGTCCGTTCCCGCTCTCCCGCCTCGGCGAGCGCCCTGAACTCCGCGGCCCGCTCGAGGAGCCTCGTCATCTCGAGTTCGTCGCGCCGGCGGTTCACGAGTTCCTCGAGAGCGGCGGCGGACCGCTCGAGCGCGCGGATGAGCAGGCGGTTCTGGTTGCGGACCTCGCCGGAGGGATCGAAGCTGAGGCGCGAGTGCTCGAGGCGGACGGCCACGAGCGCCGCTTCGGCCGCGGCGAGATCGGAGGGCACGGGGCGCACGTCCGGATCCTGCGACCGCGCCGCGATGCAGAGGAGCGGCAGGAGGATCAGTACCCGAGATCCGTGCGACATGACGAGCCAGGCCCCCGATCGATTTCGTTTCACGGCGCGCGGGCGGTTGGTACCGTACCAAGGTGGCGGATCCGCTCAACGCCGCGCTCCCCGCACGGACCACGGAGAGAACGCACGGATGTCATCCGATACGACCAGCCTCGAGCGTGCACTCTTCATCGCCGTGCTCGTCATCGCCTCAGGCTGCTTCCTCCTGCCGTTCCTTCCGCATGACACCGTCGTCATCGTGGCGCGGACCATCGGCATCACGATCTTCCTCTTCTTCGTGGCGGGCCTCGTCGTCCGCTGGCGCCTCCGGCGTTGCAGGCCGCCCACGGCGGGCGGCTCGCCGACGCCGGAGCCCCCCGCCCCTCCCGTCGCGTGACCCCGACGCGCCGAGCACGGGCCGTCGTTCTCGCGGCTCTGGCGGTCACGGCCGGAGCAGCCGGGCTCCGCGCCCAGTCCGTGGAAAGCCGCCCCGCCCTCCTCCGGCTCGTCGTGCCCAACCCAACACCCGTCCCACGCGACGAGATCGCGACGTTCGGCGTTCCCGTACCCCGGGATGCGACGATTTCCGACGGAACGGCGTTGTCCGCTGTCGCGGACGGCCAGCCCGTTCCCTGCAGCTTCCGCATCCTCTCGCGTCACGGCGGGAAGCAGGCCCCCGCGAGCTGGATCCTCGTCGACCTGCCCGTCCGCGTCCCGCCCTCAGGCGCCGCCGAGGTCGTTCTCAGCGCCGGCGCATCCTCCGCCGTCCGTCCTCCCGGCCTCTCCGCCAGCTCCGGGGCCGCGGGTCCCATCGTGGAAACGGGCCGTATCCTCGCGAGCTTCCCCGCCGAACCGGCGATCCTCGCCCGGCTCGGCAGAAGCCGGGGCGCGGACGACCTCGCGGTAGCACTCGAGATGCGGGACGAAAACGACAAGCCGGTCTCCATCGGGCCCTTCGCCTCGGCGGTCGAGGAGGCGACTCCGCTCCGCGTCCGGATCGTCTCCCGGGCGGCAGGCGGCGGTCTCCGCTTCACAGCACGAACCACGCTCTTCTCAGGCGACGCCCATCTCCTCGTGGATCTCCGCGTGGAGAATCCCGGCGCCTATGCCCTCTTCAACGGGAGGGCGCCCGCCCACGTCTACCTGCGGAGCCTCGGCCTCGTCCTCCGCCGCCCGACATCCGTTTGCACCGTCGTCCTCCCCGACGGAACGTTCGCGGGTGCCGGCGCGGTGACCCTCGCTCAGACCGAGGCGCCCGTCCGTCGCGACCTCGACCACATCGACAGCCTCGGGTTCCACATCGAGGTCGATGGTCGCAGTGCGGTCCGGGGATCCGTCCACTCCGGCAGCCTCTGCGTCGACGACTCCGGCGCGGGGATCAGGCTTGCCGTCCATCGCTTCTGGCAGAACCACCCCAAGGCCCTGCGGATCGACGCCGAGGGCGTCCACGCCGACATCTTTCCCGCCTTCGGCTCCGGCCCCCGCTTCACCGGCCAGTACGGGTCGCCCGCCGACACGGCGAAGGAGGATCCGCGCTCCCGGCGCGCCTATCGGTTCGAGGGCGGCCGCTGGAAGACCCATCGACTGCTCCTCGGAGTCGTTCCCCCGGGTGCCACGCCCGCCGATGCGACGGCCCTCGCGTGGCGAGTCAACTTTCCCCTGGCCGGACTTCAGGATCCCGGCGAGGCGGTCGCCACCGGCGCCGTCCCGTTCCTTCTTGCGCCGCGGCGTCTCTGGAACAGCGACGCCGGCCGTCGTTTCGAGCGGTTCTTCGACATTCTCGTCGACGACTCCTCGGCGGATGACCAGCCCGGCCTCGGGCGCATCGGGCTCCCGGCCCTCGTCCGGCGGGGCGGCACCTACGGCGACAACCCGCATTTCGGGTGGTTCAACTACGGAGATCTCGGCTGGGCCGACGGCTTCTCCTCCCTCCACTATGACTGGCCCCGCTCGGTGCTCGCAGGCTGGATCCGGACCCGCGACCCCCGCTTTCTCCACGTCGGCTCCGACATGGCCTGGCATCGCCGTGACATCGATCAGGACCATTCCACGGACCCGGAGGAGTCCTTTCGCGGCGGCCAGCGCTACGAGAAGGGCTGGTATCACGGCAACTACCAGGAGCCCGTCCTCTCCCACCAGTGGCTCGGCGGTCTGATCCTCCACCATCTCCTCACCGGCGATCCCGGAACCCTCGAGGCCATCGCCGAAGGCGCCGACTATCTCCACCGCCGCCGCCCCGATCTCTGGGACGGGAAGTACGGCGAGCGCCTCGCCGGCTGGCCCATCGAGAATCTCGTGAGCCTCCACCTTCTCACCGGGGATCCCCGCCATGCCGCTCTGGCCCGGGCCGTCCTGGCACGTTTCGAGGAGATCGAGACGCGCGAGTACGGCCGCCGCGGCTATGTCCTCAATGCCGCATCCGCGCAGCCCGACCGCGGCGTCCCCGCCCACGCTTCGCCCTGGGCCCATGACCTCATCTTCGCCGCCGGGGCCCGCTACGTCCTCGCCACAGGGGACCGCAGCGTCGTTCCCCTCCTCGAGAGGATCCTCGCCGTCCTTGTCTCCGCCGTCGAACCCGGTTCGCGGACGCCCTCCGGATACCGGCCTCCCTCCGTGCC
>CAYQRN010000203.1:0-7988 GCA_964419995.1 uncultured Planctomycetia bacterium | reverse complement strand
CACACGAGAATCTCTCGGCGAGTCTGTTCGCATCTGTGTGACGCACCACACTAGCCTCCGCGGCGCGCGAAAGCCAGACGCCTCCCGACGCGGCCGCCGCGCTGAACCTCAACCGCTGAGAGCCGCGGCCAGGGCGCCCGCGGCCCGCGCCACGTCGCGATCGTCGATGTCGAAGTGGGTGACGAAGCGGAGACGCCGCCGTCCGAAGGCCACGGCGAGAACTCCGCGCGCGCGCAGTCCCCCGAGGATGGCGGCGGCGTCCGGGCCTCCCTCCGGCAGGTCCGCCAGCACGATGTTGGTCTCCGGCGCCGCCACCGCCACGCCAGGCGCGGCGGCGAGGCCCGCGGCGAGCCGCGCCGCCCTCGCGTGGTCCTCGACGAGGCGTGCCCGCATCGTCCGGAGCGCCACGAGAGCCGGGGCCGCGAGGACGCCGGCCTGCCGGAGCCCTCCCCCGAGGACCTTCCGCACGCGCCGCGCCGCCGCGATGATGTCCTTACGCCCCGCCAGCACCGAGCCCACGGGGGCGCCGAGCCCCTTCGAGAGGCAGCAGAGGACGGTGTCCGCCTCGAGAGCGAGATCCCGGGGCGGAAGGCCGAGGGCGGCGGCAGCGTTCCAGAGACGGGCCCCGTCGATGTGGAGCCGGAGGCCCCGCCGGCGGCAGAGTTCCGCGATCTCGCGGACGTCGTCCAGGGGAAGAAGCGAGCCGCCGGACGCGTTGTGGGTGTTCTCGACGATGACGAGCGACGTCCGCGGGAAGTGCACGTCGTCGGACCGGATCGCAGCCTCGACGGCGGCCGGGTCCATGCGCCCCCGGACGCCGGCCAGGGGGCGCGCCTGCACGTGGGAGATTTGCGCGAGTCCGCCCTGTTCGAAGAGGTAGGCGTGGGATCGCTCCTCGAGGACGACCTCGTCGCCGGGCCGCGTGTGGACGCGGACGGCGATCTGGTTCCCCATGGTGCCCGAGGGCACGAAGAGCGCGGATTCGTGGCCGAGGATCTCCGCCGCGGTCACCTCGAGTTCCGTCACCGTCGGGTCGTCCCCGAAGACGTCGTCCCCCACCACCGCCGTCTCCATGGCGCGGCGCATCTCCGGCGTCGGACGGGTGACCGTGTCGCTCCGGAAATCCGAGATGCCGTCGTACATGGGCGGGGAGGACCGATCGCGGAGGGCCCCGGCGGCTCAGCGCCGCCGGGCCGTGGCGTAGGTGCGGATTCGATCGAGGGCCTTCTCGATGTTCTCGAGGGAGTTGGCGTAGGAGAAACGGAGATAGCCCTCTCCGTGGGCGCCAAAGGCCGTGCCCGAGAGGCAGGCGACGCCGGCCTCCGTGAGGAGTTCCGAGGCGAGCTGCCGCGACGGGACGCCGAAGTCCTTCACGGAGGGGAAGACGTAGAAGGCCCCCCGCGGGCGGCGGCACCGGAAGCCGGGGATGGCGTTGAGCCCGTCCACGATGGCGTCCCGGCGCTTCCGGAAGGTGGCCACGTTGCGCTCGACCTCGTCCTGGGGGCCGAGCAGGGCCTCGACCCCGGCCTTCTGGGTGAACGTCGCCGTGCAGGAGTTCGAGTTGATCATGAGCTTCGTGACGCGCTCGGCGAGGGCCTCGGGCATGACGCCGTAGCCGAGCCGCCAGCCGGTCATCGCGTAGGTCTTCGAGAAGCCCTCGAGGATGCACGTCCGCTCACGCATCCCGGGGATCGTCGCGATGCTGTCGTGGGCTCCCTCGTAGAGGATCCGGGAGTAGATCTCGTCCGACAGCACGAAGAGGTTTCGTTCTTCCGCCAGGCGGGCGATGGCCTGGTTGGTCTCCCGGTCGATGATGCCGCCCGTGGGGTTCGCCGGAGAGTTGAGCACGATGAGCCGGGTGCGGTCGGTGACCAGCCGCCGGACGTGGTCCGCGTCGAAGGAGAAGTCCCGTTCCTCGAGGATGGGGATGGGTACCGGCGTGCCGCCGACGAATCGGATCATGGACTCGTAGATCGGGAAGCCCGGGTTGGGATAGAGGATCTCGTCGCCCTTCTCGACGAGGGCGAGGAAGAGGAAGAACATGATGGGCTTCCCGCCCGGCGTGACGACGATCTCGCGCTCGGACACGTCGAGCCCCCGCGTCCGCTTCATCTCCGTCGCGATGGCGCTTCTCAGCTCCGGAAGCCCCGCAGCCGGACAGTAGTGCGTGAAACCCGAACGCAGCGCCGACACCGCCGCCTCGATGACATTGCGAGGAGTGTCGAAGTCCGGCTCCCCGATCTCGAGGTGCACGATGTCGCGGCCCTGGCGCTCGAGCTCGCGCGCCCGGGCCAGCACCTCGAATGCGGTCTCCGTTCCGAGGCGCTCCATGCGCCCGGCAAATCTCAGGGGGGCCGTACGTGGCGTCACGCCTCCTCCTTTCCTGTGAACGGGAGTCATCGGCAGGCCTTCGGGTTATGCCAAATCCGGCCCGGCCTTTCAGGAGCCGCCAGGCGGAGGTCAGCGGGCCGGGCTTACGGGACGATCGCCCCGCGGTATCATCGGGCCCACGGAGGGGCGAAGCCCATGCGCAAGCGTGTTCTCGGTATGGTCATGGCCGGCGGGCGCGGGACGCGGCTCTTCCCCCTCACCCGGGACCGCGCCAAGCCCGCCGTGCCCTTCGGCGGCAAGTACCGGATCATCGATTTCGTCCTCTCGAACTTCCTCAACTCGGGCATTTCCTCGATCTACGTCCTCACCCAGTTCATGTCCCAGTCCCTGACGGAGCACATCCAGGCCCACTGGGCGCTCAACTCCGCGGTGCTGAAGGACAACTTCATCATTCCGGTCCCCGCCCAGATGCGCACCGGCGAGTCGTGGTTCCGGGGGACCGCCGACGCCATCTTCCAGAACCTGAACCTCGTCCGGGAGGGGCGGCCCCACCTCGTGGCCATCTTCGGCGCCGACCACATCTACAGGATGGACATCTCCCAGATGCTCACCTTCCACGAGGAGAGCCGCGCCGACGTCACCGTCGCGGGCATCCCCGTGGCGATCCAGGACGCCTCCGCCTTCGGCGTCATGCAGGTGGACGGGGCGGGCCGCATCACGGACTTCCAGGAGAAGCCCGCCGCCCCGCCTCCCATGCCGTCCGACCCCGCGCGAGCCCTCTGCTCCATGGGGAATTACGTATTCTCGGCGCGGGTCCTCGTGGACGTCCTCGAGCGGGACGCCCGGTCCACGACGTCGAGCCACGATTTCGGGAAGGACATCCTCCCGTCCATGATCGAGCGCTACCACGTCGCCTGCTACAACTTCGAGGACAACGAGATCCCCGGCCGGCCCGGCCGCAAGAACGACTACTGGCGCGACGTGGGAACGATCGAGGCGTACTACGACGCCCACATGGACCTTCGCGACGTCGTCCCCGCCTTCGATCTCTACAACCCCCTGTGGCCGATCCGCAGCGCCCGTATCGACATGCCGCCCGCCAAGTTCGTCCACGAGTCGCCGGAGCGCACGGGCCGCGCGCTCAACTCGATCGTCTGCGACGGCACGATCCTCTCGGGCTGTCTCGTGCGAGGCTCGGTCCTCTCGCGCAACATCAAGATCCACTCCTACGCCGAGGTCATCGACTCGATCATCTTCGACGGCGTCGAGATCGGCGAGCGGGCGCGGGTCAGCCGCGCCATCATCGACAAGAACGTGAAGATCCCCGCCGGAACCACGGTGGGCCACGACCCCGTGAAGGACGGCGAGAGCTTCTTCGTGAGCGACACGGGCATCGTCGTGATTCCGAAGCAGCCGCGCTTCGAGGGCGACATCGGGGTCGTCGACCTGTGACGTCGCCGAGCCGCCCGGCACCGGGAAGCGGAACGCCGCCGGAGGGGACGCCGGACCCGGAACCCCTCCGCCTGCTCCCCGTGAACCCGGACGATCCCGTCGTGACCGGCATCCTCTCGCGTCCCACGTCGCCCCGTTTCATGCACGCGGCCCTGGCTCTCGCCCGCCGCGGGTTCGTCGTCCGCCTCGTCCGCGGCGGCGGCGGCATGACGGCGCCCTGCGTGGCCTGCGGGCGCATCGGCCCCGCCACCCTCCGCGTGCTCTTCCGCGCCCGCGACGGATCCGACCGCACGGCTCTTCTCGTCTGCGACGTCTGCGGAGAGCTCTCGCCGCCCGTGGATGTAGCAGACCTCGTCCGCATCCCCGGCCACGGCCTCCAGGACCTCCCGGAACTCTACTGACTCCCATGAAGCCGCATCGCCGTTTCGCCCGCCCGTGTTCCCCGGCCCTCCTCCTCGTGCTCCTGCTCCTCCGGGCCGCCGCCGCCCAGGAGACCGCGCCGGCGTCGCGCCCCGCCGGCACCGGGGATCCCGGACTCACGGCGGCCCTCGAGCGGGAGGTCGCCGGATTCCGGGGCGATGTCGGGATCTACGTCCGGCACCTCGGCTCCGGACGGACCGCCGCCATCCGCGCCGATGATCTCTTTCCGACCGCAAGCCTCATCAAGATCCCGATCCTCCTCGCGCTCTTCCAGCGTGTCGCCGACGGCGCTCTCGACTACCACGGGAAGCTCGCCTACGCCGAATCGCGCAAGTACCCCGGCGAGGACCTCCTCGCCTCGTTCCGGGACGGCGAGCCGATCACGGTCTCGAAGCTCGTCACGCTCATGGAGACCTTCAGCGACAACACGGCGAGCCTCTGGTGCCAGGAGCTCGCCGGTGGCGGCGCCGCCATCAACGACTGGCTCGACCGGCACGGGTTCCGGAGCACGCGCGTCAACTCGCGGACGCCGGGTCGCGAGAAGGACCGGGAGGCCCTGGGCTGGGGACAGACGACGCCGCGGGAGATGGCGGAGCTGGTCGTCATGATCCGGGAGGGCCGCGCCGTCAACGCCGCGTCCAGCGAGGAGATGTACCGGACCCTCTGTCGGACCTATTGGGACTCGGAGGCGCTCGCCGCCCTGCCGCCCACGGTGCACGCGGCCACGAAGCAGGGTGCGGTCAACGCCTCGCGTTCCGAAGTGCTCCTCGTCAACGCGCCCTCCGGCGACTTCGTCTTTTCCGTCATCACCCGCAACCAGGCTGATCGGAGCTGGACCGCGAAGAACGAGGGCTTCGTGCTCCTGCGCCGCGTCGCCGCCCTCCTCTGGCGGACCTTCGAACCCGGCCACCCGTACATCCCCCCGGACGGGATCGAACGGTTCTGGTAGGATCGGTCACCGGCCGGGGGTGGCGGGCGTCCGCGGTCCCCGCCCAGGGCGACCATGACACCATCCGACCCTTCCGATCTGCCCCCGGCGCCGATGGCAGGCGGAGTCAACGAGCCGCCTCCCGGCCCCTCATCCACCCTGAGCGGCGACTTCCTCGAGTTCTTCTCGGGCAGTTCCCCCGAGGCGGAGGAGGCCCGGGCCCTGCTGGCCTCGCGCCCCGAGGTCCTTCGCGATCTCGAAGCGCGCTTCTCGCCCGCCCGCATCGACGATCCCACGCTCCCCGCCGAGATCGGCCCCTACCGGATCCTCGAGAAGCTCGGCCGGGGAGGCATGGCCCTCGTCCTCCGGGCCCTCAACACGGAGACCGAGGCGCGGGTCGCCCTCAAGGTGGCGCGCATCGCCGACACCGGCCTCGCCCGCGCGCTCCGGACCGAGGCCGAGGGGCTCGCCCGCATCCGCCACCAGAACGTCGTCCGCGTCCTCGACCACGGCGCCACGTCGACCCACGCCTGGGTGGCCCTCGAGCTCATCGAGGGAACGACGCTCCGCCAGCTCCTCATCCGCCACCACGACGCGGCCCGCCATGCCGCCTCGCGCCGCCAGGCTCTGCGGCGCGCCGCCGGCCGCGACTGGGTCCGCCAGGTCGTCGCGTGGTTCCGCGACCTCGCGCGCGCTCTTCACGAGATCCACCGCGTCGGGCTCGTCCACCGGGACATCAAGCCGGCCAACATCCTCGTGGCGAAGGACGGCCGGCCCTTCCTCATCGACTTCGGGCTCGCCCTCGAGGATGGCGACGCCACCGTCCGGGGAGGCCTGACCGGCACGATTCCCTACATGAGTCCTGAACAGACGCTCGGCGGCATCCTCGCACTCACGGCGAAGAGCGACATCTACAGCCTCGCCGCCTCGTTCCACGAGGCCCTGACGGGGCGCCGGACCGCGCCGGCCGAAGCCGCAGCCGCCGTCATCGCCGCCGTCGCCTTCCGCCCGGTCCCGCCACCCTCGAGGACGCTTCCCACCCTGCCGCACTCTCTCGACCCCATCTTCGAGAAGGCCCTGGCCAAGGACCCGGACGACCGCCACTCCACGGCCGCGGCCCTGGCGGAGGATCTCGAATGCTGGCTCGCCGGCCGCCGGCCCACGCACGTGCGCGAGTCGCCCCGCCAGGCGCTCCGGCGCATTCTCGAGACGCGCCGGCCCGCCGTCGTCGCAGGCCTCGCCCTCGTCCTGATCGCGGCCCTGGCCCTCGCGGTGCCGTCCGCAGCCCGGCGGCGCGCCCTCTCCCGCGAGATGGACGAGGTCCGCGCGCTCATGGCCTCCGGAGATCCTCTTCTCGCCCTCGAACGCCTCGAAGCCCGGGAGGCTCTCTCCGGGCACTCCGACTTCGACGCCCTGCACCGCGAGGCCCTCCTCCGCTCGGCGCCCGACGTGACGCACGCGCTCATTTCCGGACTCACTTTCTGCCTCAGGACCCGTCTCGCCGGTTCGCCCTTCGATCTCGCCGCCCGCCGGGCCCGCTTCGAGCTCCGCCGGACGGAAGACGCCCACCTCGTCTTCCACGCGGCGCTCCACGACTGCCTCGCGGGTGAACCCGCGCAGGTCCTCGCCTTCCTCGACAGCCACGCCAGAACGACCGCGCGGTCGGCCCTGCTCCTCGAGCTGCGCGCCCTCTCGGCCCTCGAGTCGATGGCCGATCCGGGCGATCCGACCCGCCGGCCGGAGGCGCTCGACCGCCTCGTCGCCGCCGAGACCGCCGCCGACGACGCGCCGCCCGGCGCCGTCGATCCCTCCGACGTGGCATCGATCCGGGCCTACCGGCTCCTGCGCCGGGCGGAGCTCACCGCGACGGGCGTCCCCGGCGACCCGTCGGACTTCATCGAGGCCGCAGGACGGGAGATCGCGCGGCTTGCCACCGACGTCCGGGCGAGCCGCTCCTTCCGCTACACCCTCGAGGGTCTCCACGCGTGCCTCCGGCGCGATCACGCCCTGGCCCTCCACCGCTTCGAAGCCGTCGTGGCGGGGCTCGCGGACGACAGGACACGGGGACCGGCCCTCGACCCGGCCGGCATCCTTGCCTTCTGCGCCCGGACGGCGGCCCTCGCTGCGGCGGAGGACGGCGCCGGACGGGAGGCCTTCCGGGACAAGGCCCGGGACTACCTCCGCCTCGTCCCCGACAGCCTCGACTGGCTGGCTCGCGGCATCCACGGGGCGGCGGTGGGGCGGCCCCGGATCGCCGCCGACTTCTGCATCGGGATCCTCGGGCCGGCGGGCGCGTCCCTCCCGTCCTTCACGCCGGCGGCTTTCGAGCTCCTCGCCTTCGCGGCGCTCGCGGCCTACGCCGGGAGGGACGCCGCAAGCCTCGCCGCCCTCGCCGACATCGCCGAGCGCCGGTGGCGTCCCGATCTTACGGCGCCGGCAGCGAGACACTGGCACGACGTCATCGCGCTGCGCGCCTGGAATGTCGTGCGCCGCATCCGCGACGACCGAGACCCCACGGACACGACAGCCGCTCTCGCCGCGGAGGCGAGGCGGCTCGTGCCGGTGGTCGAGGTGGCCCTCGGCCGGGGCCCGGGGCGCCTCCGCTTCGACCTCGAATTCGCCCTCGCGGCCCTCGCTTCGTTCCTCGCAACGGCCCCCGACGGGCGGGACGACGCGGCCTCGTGGCGTCTCCGCGCTCGAACGCTCCTTCAGTCCCTCCTCGCGCCGGAGACGGAGTCCCGCGAGCTGGCCTGGCGCCGCCAGGAGTCCGAGACGAGGACGCTCGCGGATCTCCGCGAGGAGGTCAAAGCATCCTGCCATCCTACTGCCATGTCCCACGGCGCGCGAAAAGAAAAAA
>CAYQRN010000202.1:0-8013 GCA_964419995.1 uncultured Planctomycetia bacterium | reverse complement strand
GGCCCCGGCCCGTCTTCGTGAATGATCCGGGCTATCATCGAACGACGTTGGCAGAGCATCATCGGAGGAGGATCCCGTGGCGGAGAAGGTCATCATCATCGGGTCGGGCCCCGCGGGGTGGACCGCGGCCATCTACGCGGCGCGCGCGGAGCTTTCGCCCCTCGTCATCGAGGGAGCCCTCTCCGAGGAGAACCGGCAGAAAGGGACGCTGCCCCTCGGACAGCTCTCCCTCACGACGGAGGTCGAGAACTTCCCCGGTTTCCCGAAGGGCATCATGGGTCCGGAGCTCATGGAGTCCATGCGGGAGCAGGCGAAACGGTTCGGCACGCGCGTCGTCACCGACGATGTCGTGGCCGTGGACGCCGGCCGCAGCCCCTTCCGGCTCACGACGATCGAGAGCGGCGACTTCGAGACCGGTGCCCTCATCGTGGCGACTGGGGCGCGAGCCAACTACCTCGGTCTTCCCTCGGAGGAGACCTTCCGTAACCGCGGCGTGTCGGCCTGTGCCGTCTGCGACGGCGCCCTTCCGCGGTTCCGCGGCAAGGACGTCGTCGTCGTGGGCGGGGGCGATTCGGCCGCGGAGGAGAGTACGTTCCTCACGAAGTTCGCGTCGACGGTCCACCTCGTCCACCGCCGCGACACGCTCCGGGCCTCGCGGATCATGCAGGAGCGGGTCCGGGAGAATCCGAAGATCCGGATCCACTGGAACACGGCCGTCGAGGAGGTCCTCGGGACCGACAAGGCGGGTGTCACGGGCGTCCGGCTCAGGGATCTGAAGACGGACAGCACGCGGGATCTCCCGGCGTCGGGCATGTTCTGCGCCATCGGCCACACGCCGAATACGGACTTCCTGAAGGGCCAGGTCGAGCTCGACCCCAAGGGGTACATCCGCTGGACCACCGTGAACCGCACGGCGACGAGCGTCGAGGGGGTCTTCGCCGCCGGCGACGTGGCGGACAGCTACTTCCGCCAGGCCATCTCGGCGGCAGGCTCGGGCTGCATGGCGGCCCTCGAGGCCGAGCGGTGGCTGGCGGCCCAGGGCCTCGGGCACTGACCGGCGGTCCCGGCGTCAGCGCCCTCCCGTCTCGCGGGACTCCGGCAGGGCTTCGGGTCCGAGCACGTAGCGGGTGTAGGGCTGGTCGCAGGCCGGGGCGCCGTCCGGCGCGGCGATGGCGACCCAGACCTCCCGTGTCCGCGGCCGGAAGATGGCCGTGTGCAGGTTCGATTTCATGGAGACGGGCCTCCGGACGATCTCCATGAGAGCCTTCTCATCGACGCGGCCGAAGACCGGGCGCAGCCGGTCGACGAAGCACTGGAAGCGGTCGCCGCCGGAGATGAGGACCGTGTCCTCGGGCTGCCGCGCGAAGGTCCCCTTGCCGCCCTCGGAGCGGAACTCGAGCACCGCGCCGCCGTCCCGGATGCGCAGGTCCGTGAGCCAGGCCTTGTCCGGATCCACGTCGCCGCTCATCCGGCCCTTCGTCTCGACGAAGCCGAAGGTCTCGCCCGGCTTCACGACGTGGAATCGTTTCGGTGTGGCGTGGATTCCCACGGCGGCGGGGCCGGCGGGATCGGAGATGACGTAGTAGTACTCGCAGGTGCGGCGTGCGCCCCGGAAGACCGCGACGGCCTCCTCGAGCGTCGTCGCCTGCTCCAAGGCCTCGCGGAGGAGGAAGGCCATGGGGGTTCCGTCGTAGTGGCCGACGCCGCCACCTCCCATCTCGCCGATCGTGATGCCCCGGGCGTTCATGCCGGTCACGCTGCCGGCGAATCCGGCGAAGCCCACGTTGAGCCAGGGCTGCCGCCCGTCGGGCTCTGCGATGACAACGAGGGCGGTCTCCTGGAGGCCGATATCCGTCATGTAGTCGAGGATCCGGACGTGGTAGAGCTCCCCGTCCCTCGTGGCCTTCCCGAAGAGCGCGGCTCCGGTGCAGTGGAAGGCCTCGGGGAAGAGGTTGGCGGCGACGAGATCCTCCATATCGACTCCGGATCCCTCGGCGATGCCGCGGATCTCATCGAGGATCCGTGGCGGGATATGGGGGATGAGGCGCCGGTGCATGACGCCGCGGAGCATCTTGTAGAGCACGTAGGCCGTCTTCTTCGAGACCTTCGAGCGGTTGTCGATGACGCGTTCCACGGTGATGCGGATCGTGTCGGCGAGGAGGCGGCCGTGCTGCAATCCCATCTCCCGCGGCGTGCCGGCGAGCCGGAGGACGAGAGCCCCGTCCACGCGTTCGAGGGAGCCGCGGCCCTCGCGCCGCAGGACCTGGGACGGCGCGGACTCGACGAGCAGGAATCCGATGGCTGCGAAGGCGGCGGCGATGCGGATCGTGCCGTTCATGGGGGGGGCCTCCTTCCGGGTCGCGCCGTGTCAGCGGTTGAAGGTGTCGAGGATGCGCGAGAGGATCCTGGTGCCCCGGGCGAAATCGGAGAGGAGCCCGAATTCGTTCGGCGCGTGGTAGGTGTCCTCGCGGCCGAAGCCCGTGATCTGGACGTCGAATCCGGCGTCCTTGAGATCTCCGACGAGGGGCAGGCTCCCCGTCGTCGAGAACGGTCTTACCTCGCCCAGGACCTCGCGGACGGCGTTCCGGAGCGCCCGGTAGCCCGGGGAACGGAGATCGCAGGCGATGCCGCGGTGGGCGTGTCCGAGCCAGCGGAGCGAGAGAGCCCCGCGCAGCTTCTCCCGGGGCAGGCTGAAGCGCGAGGGGCCGAGGGCCGGCAGGCGCCGGACGTCCAGCTCGCGGACGAACCGCTCCACGGCGGCCATGACCTTCTCGACGCGGTAGAAAGGCGTGAGGCGGATGTCGCCGTTCACGGTGCATTCGCCGGGGATCTGGGTGAGGCTGCCCTCCGGAACCCGGATCTGGGTGGGCTTCATGGAGGATGGCGTCGTGAAGCGCCAGCGTCGCTCGTCGGGGTGCTTCGGAAAGGCGTCGTAGAAACGGCGCTGGATGGCGCGTACGGCCTCCATGGCGAGCTCGAGAGCGTTGATGCCCCTGTCGGGCATCCCGGAGTGGAAGAGCTTCCCCGTGGCCGTGAGGCTCCAGGGGACCATGCCACCGGTCCCGATGTTGGGATGGATGTCGGCGCTGTCGAGCCAGTAGACGGGGCCGTTCCGGAGTCGGTCGAGGCGCCCGTGGCGCATGAGCCCGTCGATGCCGATACCTGCCCCGGCCGAGCTTTCCTCGTTGGCGATGAGCACGGCGACGACGGTGGGGGAGAGGCGCGGGCGCCGCTCCGCCAGCGACTGGAAGAAGTCCGTGAGAAGCGCGACGTGGCCGAGGCAGTCCGTGACGCCCCGAGCGTAGAGGCGATCGCCCTCGACCTTGAGGCGGAAGGGATCCCGCTTCCAGCCCGTCGGGTCCGCCGGGACCACGTCGAAGTGGGCTCCGACGAAGGACACCGTGCCCTTGCCCGTGCCCGGGCAGGTGATGATGACGTTGCCGCGGCCCTTGACGTAGCTGACGTGCTCGACTTCGAGGGGGCCGCCCTTCCTGCGGGACCAGGGTTCGAGAGCGGCGAGGACGTGTCGCGCCGCGCGGTCCTCCTCCGGAACGAAGGCCGGCGGGTTGTTCTGGAGCTTCGGCGTCTCGTCCACGAGGGCCGACAGGAGCTTGAGGAATCGCTTGCGGTTCAGTGTGATGTCGAGCGGCACGTGGGGCTCCTCCGGGGGGCCATCCTACGGCCGCGACGCCGGGAAGGCGAGAGCGCGCCCGGCCTCCGCGGGTGCCTCAGTTCTCCTCCCCGAGGCGCGTGACACGAAGGGAGTTCGTGGTTCCCGGGCCGGTGCGCGTTCCCGCGAGGACGACGACGAGATCGCCCTTCCGCGCAAGACCGCTTGCGAGCAGATGCCGCGTCGCCGCGGCCAGGGTGCGATCCGGCCGGGCGGGTGTGCGGAGGACGCGCGGGAGGACGCCGAAGTAGAGGGCGAGGCGCCGCGCCACGACCTCGTCCGTCGTGAACGCCACGATGGGAGCCCGCGTGCGCTCGTCGGAGCAGAGGCGGGCCGTGCGGCCGCTCCGCGTGAAGACGACGACGGCGGCGGGATCCAGATCCCGGGCCGCGTGCCCCGCGAGGCGCGCGAGGACGGGCGTGAAGTCGTTCTCCGTCCGCGCCGCGGCGACGGCGGCGGGCCGATCGAAGGGATAGAGCCGCTCCTCCGTGACGTCCGCGATGGCGGCCATGCGGCGGACGGCCTCCACGGGGTAGCGGCCCACGGCAGTCTCGCCCGAGAGCATGAGGGCGTCCGTGCCGTCGAGAATCGCGTTGGCGACATCCGTGACCTCGGCGCGCGTCGGAGCCGGTTCGAGGGTCATGGACTCGAGCATCTGCGTCGCCGTGATGACGAGCTTGCCCGCGCGGTTGGCCGCCGCGATGATCGACTTCTGGTGGACCGGCACGGCTTCGAGGGAGACCTCGACTCCGAGGTCGCCGCGAGCGACCATGACGCCGTCGGCCGCCGTGAGGATGGCGTCGAGGTTCGCGACGGCCTGAGGCTTCTCGATCTTGGCGATGATCGGCGCGCTGCGGCCCGTGCGGCGCATGAGGCGGGCGAGAGCCTCGATGTCGGCCGCCGACCTCACGAAGGAGAGGGCCATGAAGTCCACGCCGAGCCGGAGTCCGAGGCGGGCGTCCCTCCGGTCCTTCCGCGTGAGGGCCGGCACCCGGAGCGCGGCGCCGGGGACGTTGAGGCCCTTGTGCGACGTGAGCCAGCCGCCGTCCGTGACATCCGTGACGACGTCCTGTCCGCGGACGTGCCGGACGCGGAGGGCGATCCGCCCGTCGTCGAGGAGGATGCGATCGCCCCGTGCCACGTCCCGGGGCAACTCGGCATAGTCCGTGGGGACGAGACCCGTGCGGCCCGCGACGGGGCGGGCCGTCAGGGTGAGCACGGATCCCGACGGGACGTCCATGCCGCCGTCGGGGACGCGCCCGACCCGGATCTTCGGTCCCTGGAGATCCTGGAGGATCGCGATGGGCCGTCCCGCACGACGGGCGGCCTGGCGGATCCTGCGGACCATGGCCGCGTGCCATTCCGGGGTCCCGTGGGAGAAGTTGAGGCGCACGGCGTCGAGACCGGCGGCGATCATGGCATCGAGGGCGCCCGGCGTCTCCGAGGCGGGGCCGAGCGTGGCGAGGATCCTGGTTCGTCTCATGGGCTCTGATTCCGAACGACCTCGGGGCCGGCGATGGAGCCGGATCCGGTCTCCGGCGCCGGCCGCACGTCACCCGGAGAGATGCCGGTTGCTGACGGCGCAGCCTCGATCCCCATCGGTCCGATCCCGGGCATCTCCGACCAGCTCGAACAGATCCTCCACGCGTACGCCGAACACCCGGGCGAGGCGCAGCGCGAGCGGGAGGCTCGGGGCGTACCGCCCCGACTCGATCGCGATCACCGTCTGACGCGTGACGCCGAGTGCCCGCGCCAGATCCTCCTGCGTCATGGCCTCCCGTGCTCGACGATGGTCGCGCACGCGGTTCCTGAGCGGGCTACCCCTCACGAGTGCGGAGTCGCCGGTGCAGCACGAGGATCGCGAGGGCGCGCACGCCCAGGAAGGATACCAGCGTCGTCGTCCCGATCAGCACGAGGTGGTTGATCTGGATGACGTCGCGGCCGGCGAGCCGGTAGCCGGTCCATTTCGCGAGGCTGTACACCAGGGCGACGATCGACGCCGATCCCGCCGCGAAGAGCGTCGCCCGCGTGGCGACGTGCCGCGACATCTCATCCTCGGGGACGTCCCCTGACCCCCGCCGCGGCCTCAGCGCCATCGGCAGAGCCGACAGAACGAGGAAGGGCACCGGGAGCCAGAGGATCGAGACCCCGGACCTGCCGGCCAGAGCCGGCAGCACGTACTTGACCGCCAGGATCCAGGGGAGCAGCAGCGCGAGAAGGAACAGCGAGCGCCTTTCCTGGAGCAGCATCGCGATCACCTCCGGTTTCGACGTTCCTGAGACGCATCTCGAATGTAAAGCTTCCATGACATTCCTGCAAGCCTGCGAAGGAGGAGACAGCGGGGGGAGGAGGCGGAACGGGGGCTCTTCAGCCGAGGTGGGCGAGGGCGCTGTCACCCATGGGGACGTCCGACGGGAAGTACTCGCGCCAGCGGCGTGTGACGAGGGCCGCGGTGGCGGGGTCGGCGAACAGCTCCCGGGGGTAGTGGGGCTTCATCCGGGCGTCGATCACGATGGGGGCCGAGAGGGCGGCCTGGTTCCGCTCGATGCGCGAGGCGCGCGCGTGGATGTCGGACGCGGGCTCGAAGCGTGTGAAGACGGTCCAGAGGAAGTTGATGGGGCTGCGGGCGGTGCGCGACGCGTCATCGACGAGGGCCACGAGGGGCCAGTTCCTGAGGGACTCCGCCCCGGCGAGGCGCGCGGCGGCCGCAGGTTCGGATGCGAAGGGGGGACCCGAGACGGCGAGGCACCCCGGGCAGAAGACCCGGGCCTCGGGGAATCCGGCCGGCAGATCCCCGGAGAAGGCGGCGGGAAGGTCGCGACGTCGCGGTCCGAGACCGACGAGAACGCCCTTGCTGCCGCGGTTCACCTCGGGCCCCGTGTAGTCGAGCGTGTCCATCGACACGTTGCTGAAGACGAAGAGATCCGTCTCCATGTCGGCCCGGGCGAGGATGTGCTCGAGCGTCCGCGGGAAATCCCGGAGATCCACGTCGCCGTCGGTGGCGAGAAGGAACTTGGTGAGGGAGAGCTGTCCCTCGCCGAGGATGCGGAAAGCCGCGACCATGGCCTCGCGCGCATAACGTTCGGCGACGCGTGCGGCGGCGAGGGAGTGGTAGCCGGCCTCGCCGTAGGCCCAGAGATCGCGCACGCCCGGCATGGCGAGGCGGATGAAGGGGGCGAGGAGGCGCTGGAGGTAGTCGCCGAGGAAGACGTCCTCCTGGCGCGGCTTGCCGACGACCGTGGCGGCGAGGATCGGATCGCGGCGCCGGAGAAGGCCGCGGACGGTCATGAGCGGATAGTCGTGGCGGAGCGAGTAGTACCCGTAGTGATCCCCGAAGGGGCCTTCGGGGTGGAGGGCGCCGGGGGCGACGTCTCCCACGAGGCAGAACTCCGAGGCCGCCAGGACCGGGAGAGGTCCGAGGGGGTTCCTGGCCATGGGGAGGCGCCGGCCCATGAACAGGGACGCGAGGAGGATCTCGGGGACGTTCTCGGGAAGCGGGGCGATAGCGGCGAGGATGAGGACCGGCGGACCGCCGATGTGCACGTTGACCGGCATGGGGCGGCCCGCGGCGTGGTACTCGGCCATGTGGAAGCCGCCGCCGCGGTGGATCTGCATGTGGAGGCCGGCTCTCCCGTCGTCGAAGCGCTGGACGCGGTACATTCCGAGATTCGGGCCGAGACCCGCCGGATGCTCCGTGTAGACGAGGGGGAGCGTGATGAAGGCGCCGCCGTCCTCCGACCACGTCCTGAGGAGCGGGAGGCGCCCGAGGGCCGGCGGGCGGTCCACGACCTCGGTCACGGGGCCCCCGCGCCGGACGCGGCGTCCGGCGCGGAGGAGGCCGAGGAGGAGACCGCGCTCGGCGAAGAGCCTGGCGGGCGTGGGAGGGATGAGCCGGAGGGGCGCCTCGGCGAGGTGCCGGACGAGAGCCTCGGGCCGGGGGCCGAAGGCCAGGTCCACGCGCCGCTCCGTGCCGAAGAGGTTCGTGGCGACGGGCCAGGCATGGCCCTTCACGCGGCGGAACAGGAGCGCCGGGCCTCCGGCGGCGATGACCCGGCGATGGATCTCCGCGATCTCGAGATCGGGGTCGACGGGCGCCTCCACCTCGACGAGATCGCCCTCGGCGCGCAGGATGTCGAGGAAGGCGCGCAGGTCGACGAGGGCGTCCGTCGCCCGGGGCACTCCGCGCCGGGTCATGGGCGGGAGGGCGGCGGGGTCCGGGCAGGCGCCGTGATGGCCATGAGATCCTCTTGCCCCGGATGATTCACGATTGCCAAGCCGTCAGAGCCGTCTTCTCCGGCCGGGACTTCGTCAGGGCTCGTCGCCGACTCACTCCGCAGAGTCGA
>CAYQRN010000201.1:1752-8073 GCA_964419995.1 uncultured Planctomycetia bacterium | reverse complement strand
GAAGTCCGGCGCGCGCTCGATGCCACGAAGGTCCTCGCGGCGGATGATGTCCTGGAACGCGGCGAGCGCAGCCTCGTCCGGGGAGAGCGCGGGGATGGCGTCGGGCTCGCGGTCCTCGCGCACGGGGTGGATGTGCCCGCCGAGCATCACGAGGCGGCCCGAGGCGTCGAAGCGCAGGTCGACACGGCCCTCCTCGTGGATCACCCCGTTCCGCGTCTGCCGGAAGATCACGTACCAGAGCCCGCCAGCCTGCACGCACTTCGCGAGCACGAGGTCCGAGGCGCGGACGCCGAGGAGGGCTTCGAGCCGGGAGATGAACAGACGGCTCTCCGTCTCGACCTCGGCGGGGCCGGCGGCGGGCGAGATGAGCTGGATGCCCGGGCCGAAGATCCGCCATGGCGTGCCGAGAAGCTCGTCCCACACGATGCGCCAGCCGGACAGCACCCCGGACCTCGCCTCGCGCCAGGCGGAGGAATCGGCGCTCAGCGCGGCCTGACGTTCCTCCGTGATGTACCGGGGCGGAGGCGACGGCGGCTCGGGGCCGAGGCTCACGTGGCCGCAGCCCGGCTCCTTTACCTGAGCGGGCGCGGCGGCGCCGGCCGCCGCGAGAACGAGAACGACGCTGAGAACGATCCGGGTACGGGCGATGCCTGGCATGGGGGGGCGTTCCATGGAATTGCGGATCCGGAGATCCACCAAGCAACCGGCGGACCGTGGCCGCCGGCGCCGGGGCGTTGCCGAACCATCATACAGCCCCGGGCTCGCGATTGGAGTCCGTTTTCGCGGGAGCCCGGCCCCCGGTCTCTGTCAGAGCGGCTTGACACGGGTTCGGCTGCCTTGACACCGGCGTCGCGGGGGGGCCGCCGCACCCGACCTCCGAGGAATTCCAGAAGTCGGGCGAGGCCTTCTAACGGGGAATCGGGCCGGAAATGCCGCGACGCGGACTTCTATGTCCCGGGCGCCGGCACCGTACGAGGTCTTCTGCGCCGACCCGGAGCGCCGGCCTCGGGAGTGGCGCGGGGCAAGGAATGGAGGTCCGGGCCATGGACACGCAGGAACGCGACGGCATCGTATCGGCGCAGGAGGCATTCGATCTGGCGGCCGGGCAGCTCGCGAGCGGCACGGCGACAGCGCAGATCCGCACGTCGCTGGTCGAGCGCGGCCTCGACGACGGGGCGGCAGCGGCCCTCGTCGCGGACGTGAAGGCGCTTTGGCGCGCCGCGGCGCGCGCCGCCGGACGAAAGAACATCGTCGTGGGCTTCGCCTGGTGCGCCGTCGGCATCGCCGTCACGGTGATCTCGCACGAGTCCGCATCGCCGGGCGGGCGCTACGTCATCGCCTGGGGCGCGGTGGTCTTCGGCGCTGCCCAGTGTCTTCGCGGGATCGGGCAGGTCCTTTTCCCGGGGCTGAGGCGCGGGGCTCCGGCCACAACCTCCGCTTCCGAGTAGCTTCGGCGCATCTCCCGGCACCCCGCCGAAGATCGACGGCGGGGTTTCTATGGGTTTCTTGTAGGACGCGCCGGGCGTCGCGGTCGGTGGTCGACCCCCTGGCCCGGCGCGGACACGTTGATGGTTCGGATAAGGCAACTCTGGAGATCAGTGTCATGAAGAAGATCATGATCATGGCGGCGCTCGTGATGGCCATCGGCCTCGTCAGCGCCGATCTCAACAGCGCGACCGCCCAGTGCGGGACTGTTTTCGTCGGTGGCGGCTGTCACGGCGGGTTCTACGGTGGCTTCTACGGTGGATGCCACTCGGGGTGGGTCTCGCCCTGCTTCCCCGCGTACCGCCCCTGCTTCCCGGTGTACCGGCCGCTTGGTTGCGGCGGCTACTGGAGCGGCGGGTGCTTCATCCGGTTCTGAGCGCCGGATCGAGGCCAGGACCACGAGGAGCGGGGCAATCCCCCGCTCCTCTTTTCGTTTCGGGGCCGCCGGGAAGAACCGTGCGCCGGGGCCGCCTGGCGGGACAGCTTCGGACGCAGTTCCGATTCTTCGTCTGGCGCAAGTCGTTGCCCCGTTGTGACTTGATATTGGCCGTGGCGATCCGTTCGGCCTCCGGTAATCGGCGGCGGGGGATTCTATAGGTTCGATGTCGGACGCACGGGGCGACCCGGATCGGTGATCGATCCCGCCCGGGTGCGACGAGTTGATGGTTGCGGTCGAAATCGGAGACGACAGTCATGAACAAGGTCATCATCCTCGCGGCGCTCGTGGTGACGCTCGGCCTCGTGTGCGGCGAGTTCAACACGGCTTCCGCGCAGTGCGGCACGATCGTCGTGGGCGGCGGGTATTACGGCGGCGGGTTCTACGGCGGCGGGTTCTACGGCGGTTGCTACCCGGCTTACGTCGCGCCCTGCTACCCGGTCTACCGGCCCTGCTACCCGGTCTACCGCCCGCTTGGCTGCGGCGGCTACTGGAGCGGCGGGATCTTCATCCGGTTCTGAACGCCGGACCGAAGAAGAAAACACGAGGAGCGGGGCATCCCCCCGCTCCTCTTTTCTTTTGATCCGGCCCGATCCGCGGATGCTGAATCCCGCGGCCACGCCGAGGGCGATCCCGAGCCTGTAATCGGCGGCGGGGGATTCTATAGGTTCGATGTCGGACGCACGGGGCGACCCGGATCGGTGATCGATCCCGCCCGGGTGCGACGAGTTGATGGTTGCGGTCGAAATCGGAGACGACAGTCATGAACAAGGTCATCATCCTCGCGGCGCTCGTGGTGACGCTCGGCCTCGTGTGCGGCGAGTTCAACACGGCTTCCGCGCAGTGCGGCACGATCGTCGTGGGCGGCGGGTATTACGGCGGCGGGTTCTACGGCGGCGGGTTCTACGGCGGTTGCTACCCGGCTTACGTCGCGCCCTGCTACCCGGTCTACCGGCCCTGCTACCCGGTCTACCGCCCGCTTGGCTGCGGCGGCTACTGGAGCGGCGGGATCTTCATCCGGTTCTGAACGCCGGACCGAAGGAGAAAACACGAGGAGCGGGGCATCCCCCCGCTCCTCTCTTCGTTTCAGTGATGCGTGTGCGAAGGAAGGCTTGCGTCGAGCGGCGGGAAGGAGCAGGGAGGGCCGGCGGTGAATCGGAACGAGGCGACGCGGCCGGCCTCCGTGAGGATGATGGCGGATGCGGACACCGTTCCACGGTGCTCCCCGTGGACGCAGAGGGCGGCGTTCGGATCGCCGGGCGGGCCGTGGTCGGCGAGGAGTCGCCAGGGTTCCCGAAGATCCGCGGCGTGGAGGCGTTGCGCGGCCTCGGCGAGGCGCCGGTGCTTCGCACCGGACTCGGCGCCGAAGGGTTCGTTGACCACGGGCGTGATCCCCGGCCGAAGATGGAAGATCGCGGCATCCTCGCTCCGGAGGATGAATCCGCCTCGGGGGCCGGCGACGACGAGGTTGAAGGGGTTGTAGTCCGCGGTCCTGACGTCCGCGAGCCGCTGCCGCGCGTCGTCGAGGGACGCCGACCGGGCCAACTCGACGACAAGGGCCTCCCGGGAGCGGAGGCGCGGATCCGGCGCGCCCGGCCCCGCGTTGGCGACCGCGGCCACCAGGCCGGCGGCGCCGACGGCGAGCCAGGAGCCGCCGGCAACGCGATCCCTGCCGCCGAAAATCCAGGGGTCTGGCACGATGACGCCGGGCGGGTCGCTCGGTCGATCGAAGGCCTCGTCCCGGTTGCCGGCGATGACGAGGGGCTCGGGCGAGCCGGGCATGCATGCGATGAGAAGCGTGCACATGTGCGTGGCGATCCTCCGGCCGGCCGCCTCCGTCTCCTCGTCGCTATCGCGGGCGTCGTGCCGCATCGCCGCCGGCGGCGGGGGGGCGGTGAAGGAACGTTCCACCGTTGTCGACGGCGAGTCCGGAGAGGAAGTCCTCCGCGCCGGCGCCGGACTCGACGTGGATCGTGTGGATCACGATCCTCTTCCAGCGATTGACCCTCCGGACCTCGCGCCGGATCGCGGCCGGATCGGTCAGGGCTCCGGCGCTCGGCATGCCGTCGGAGACGAGGACGATGGTGTCGGCATTCGGATCCTGGATGGCCCGCATGAGGCCTCCGTGCAGATCGGTCCCGCCATCGGCGACGAGAGCTCCCACCACGCTCCGCGCTGCACCGCGGTTCTCGCTGGTCGCCGCCACGAGGCGATCCGCCCAGCTCCGGACCCTCGTGGCGAAGGAGATGAGGTTGAAGCGCGCGCGAGGCGGAAGGGTGCCGATGACGGAGCCCAACTCGTCCTTCAAGGTCTCGATCTTCCCGGCGTCGGCCATGCTCCCGGACACGTCGAGGACGAAGATGGGGCGGTCGGATTCGAGGGAGAGGCCGTAGAATCGCGGCGTGTAGCGGTCGGGAGGGGACCCGCCGGGGGCGCGGAGCGGCGGGGCAGCAAGAGGCTCGAAACCGTCCGGCAGAGTTCGGATGAAGCGCCTCCACCCGTCGGCATCCGCGCCGAGATCCCGGCCCGTGAGGGCGGCGAGGGCGCCGGCCGCGGCGAGGGCGACCCGGGACTGATCCGTGGCGACGACGTCGGCGAGGGGAAGGAGGGCGGAGGCGCTTCGCCGTGCGGCGAGGGCCTCGACGGCAGCCAGGCGCACCTGCCAGATGCCGTCCGAGAGAGCGGCGATGGCGGCCCGCGTGAGGGAGGGAGCGTCGCTGCGCGCTGCGATCCGGAATGCGTGCGCGCGGACGGGCCACGGCAGGGTGGCCGACGTGGCGGCCTTGCCCAGAAAGCGCTCGATGTGCGGACCTTCGAGGCGGAGATCGGCGAGGGCCTCGATGCCGTCGAGCCTCCGGTCGAGATCCGGCTCCGCGAGAAGCGCGTCCGTGAAATGCTCGAAGGGAGCGGGGTCGCGCCGGAGCACGGTGAGAGTGTGGGCGACGGCCGCCTTCGTGTGCAAACCGTCGGCTGCGGCGATTCCGGCCACGGCATCCGTGGCATGGACGAGGTGGCGGTGAGCGGCGACGAGGAGGCCGAGGCAGAGCTCGCGATCGTCCGCGGCGCATCGCAGCTTCGACAGGGCGAAGGGGACCAAGGCGTCGAGGGCCGGAGTCCGCATGGCGAGCGCGACGTCACCGACGGCGTCGAACCCGGCGCCGGGCAGCGCCTCGACGAGAGCCATCCACAGCGCGACGTCGGGACGGGGCAGGCCGGCGAGCTGACCGAGTATCTGCCGGCGCTGCTCCGAGCTTGCCTCGACGAGGCATCGCGCGACGATGGGTGCCGCGCCGGAGGGGCGCAGGTCCGCGAGTGCGAGGATGGCGGGCACGAGGAGGTCGGCGTCCCGCTCGCGGACGGCGTCGAGGAGCAGATCGGCCGCGTCCGTGCCGATCTCCCGGGCCAGCGCGAGGGCGCTCCGTCTCATCTCCGGAGGATGGAAAGGTCGCAGGGCGAAGCGGGCGGCCGCGCGGAGGTCGGGCACGGCGGCGGAATCGCCTTGCGCGGCCACGCACCGGAGCAGATCCACGATGCCGGACCCGAGGGCGCCCGCCGCGTGGTCGGGCAGCGCCCGGGCCAGAGCCTCCGCGCCGGCGGCGCCGCGGAAGCGGCCTCCGGTGAGAGTGGAGAGAAGGCGGATCTTCTCCGCCGGCCGTGGCTCGCCCGCGGCGCATTCGAGGATGAAGGACAGGTAGTTAGAGCCCGGATCCTCCCGGAGTGCGAGACGGGCGAGATCGGCCACTGCCAGATCGGACGAGGACGTCGCGAGCCGCCGGAGAAACGCCCGTGCTCCGGGCGATCCGGTCCGGCCCGCGTCGTCGATGACCTCCCGCATCCGTGCGAGGCTTGCGCCGGCCGCGAGGAACCGGGCCTCGAGGCTCGTGGCCGACGCGCCCTCCTGAGCGCGGACCGTCGGCGGAACCTGGCAGATGAGCAGAAGGAGGAGCGGGAAGATGCGTGCAGCCATCGTTGACCGTAGACCGGCGCTCCGGCGCGCCGAACGGCGCGGCGGGGTGCATCCGAGGACGACGCGGTTGCAATCCCGTTTCACGGACGAGGATCGGACGGGGCCCGGAATGGCTCGGACCTCCGCATCGTCGTGGCCACCTCCGGAGGTTATCATGATCGATGAGGCCGCCCCTGCGCGGTCACGACGTTGATCGAGCCTTGCCTTCCGCAGAAGGGAGAAGCCATGAGTTGCAAGCGGCTTTCTCTTTCGGCGTTCCTCGTCGCCCTTTCAACCCTCTCTCCGCCCCTCGTTGCCCAGAAGGGCCGGGCCGGCGGTTCCCCGCAAGCGAATCCCTCGGTTCCCGGTGGATTCGGCGGTGGGATGAGAATGGCGCCGGCGCCTCAGGCTCCCCGCTACTCCGCGCCTCAGGCTCCCCGCTACTCCGCGCCTC
>CAYQRN010000201.1:0-1652 GCA_964419995.1 uncultured Planctomycetia bacterium | reverse complement strand
GCCTCAGGCTCCCCGCTACTCCGCGCCTCAGACTCCCCGATACTCCGCGCCTCAGACTCCCCGATACTCCGCGCCTCAGGCTCCCCGCTACTCCGCGCCTCAGGCTCCCCGCTACTCCGCGCCTCAGACTCCCCGCTACTCCGCGCCCGGCACGGTGAAGCGCGGGGAGGGGGGATCGAATGCCTGGAGCAGTCGTACTCCCGCGGGGCAGAACCGAATCCCGGCGCCGGGAGCCGCGACGCCTTCGGGGCGCGCCGCGGCCGGGGCTCCTTCGGACCGTGCGAAGGTCCCGGCGGCGCGGACCTACCGGAGCGCCGAGTCCTACCATGAGCCTTTCCGACGCGAGGCCGGCACGGGCTCGTCGAAGCGGTCGACCGCCGACGCCGATCCGAAGCGCGCTCCCGGCGATCGGCGGCCCGTTGCGGGAGGAACCGGGCGGGATCCCCGCTCGGGAGCGGAGGGGAAGAGCACCGGCTCGCCCGCGGGCGCGACGGTGAAGCCCGGGACGGGCACGCCCGTCCATGAGACATCCTCGCTCGCCGCCGGCGGATCCAAGGGACATGCGTCCGGGTCAAGCCACGATCACTGGAGCAGCCACCACTCGAATCGTCATCATCGAAGGCACCGCGACCGGGACTTCTACTTCTGGTTCGGGTGGGGCGGGTACTCCGCCTGCTGGAGTCTCGGATACTCTCCGTGGTGGGGCGGGTACTTGTCCTGCGCGTTCGGATGGTGGTACCCGTGGTATCACGGCTGGTACTACCCCTATTACCACTACCGTTACTGGTCGTGGTGTCCGACCTACTACCCCTACTCCTTCCACTCCGCTCCCTACTACCGTTACCTCGTCGTCTACGAGCCCGTCTACGTCGGGTACCAGAACGATCCCTACGTTGGCGATCCCTACGTCGAGGAGATCCCGGAGACGCGGAGCACGGAGAGCGAGTCTGCCGCGGCGCCGCCCGCGCCGGCTCCAGGACCCTCCTCGAAGCCCGCGCCGGCGCCGACCCATCCGATGGATCTGCCTCTCGCCGCGGCGCCGGAGGGCGTCGCCGGCCACGACGCGCTCATCGAGGCGGGTGACGCGCTTCTCGGGTCAGAGCGCTGGCGCGAGGCCGCGGAGGCGTACCGGCGCGCGGCGCTCGAGCGTCCGGGCGCTCTCGCGCACGTGCGGCTCGCCTTCGCCCTTCTCGCCGTCGGCGAAGTCACGTTTGCCGGATGGGCCCTCGAACAGGGGCTCGTTCCCGACGATGGCGGCCTCCTCGACGCGTCCCTCGCCCTCTCCCGCACCTTCGCGAAGTCGGGTCCCGGAGCGGCGATCTCCCGCGCCGAGCGTCACCTCGTCGAGAATCCCAACGACGAGCACGGAAGCCTCATCCTCGCCACGGTCTACCTTCTCACGGAGCGCCCTTTCGGCGCCACGCTCCTCCTCGGGCAGCTCCGCGGCTCCTCCATCCGCGACGACGTCGTGAGCGGCCTCTCCGCCCGCGCGGAGTCCCGCATCACGAAACGCTGACACGCTCCTGCCGCACGCTCTGCCCCCGGGAGCGTGCGGCGCCGTCGTCGCCCCGCCGGTTGCCCGAGCCGGCGGGTTCTGCTAGTGTGGTGCGTCACACAGATGCGAACATATTCGCCGGGAGATTCTCGTGTGG
>CAYQRN010000200.1:0-8094 GCA_964419995.1 uncultured Planctomycetia bacterium | reverse complement strand
TGAGAGAGGCCGTCATCCAGGCCGCGAAGGCCAGTGTCCGCCATCGGATCCGCATCGTGCGGCTCATGATTCGACCTCCGCGGGCGCAGTGCCGCCCTCGCGCGGCGCCGCAGAGCGTCCGAACCTCACGAGCAGGGAGGGGACGATGATCATGTTGAGGAAAGTGGAGGAGAGAAGCCCGAAGAGGATGACGAAGGCCATCGGGGCCAGAAGCTCGGTGCCCGGCTGGCCGCCCCGGAGCGCAAGGGGAACCAGCGCGAGGCCCGCCGCCATGGCCGTCATCATGATCGGCGAGACTCTCTCCATGGCGCCCCTCCGGACCGCCTCCCGGAAGTCGGTCACGCCCTCGTGCAGTTCGAGATGCCGGATGTGCGAGACCATGAGGATTCCATTCCTGGCCGCGATGCCGAAGACCGTGATGAACCCGATCAGCGAGGCGACGGAGACCACGCCATCTCCGAGGAAGACTCCGGCCACGCCTCCGATGAGCGCGAGGGGGAGGTTGAGCATGATCAGGATGACGTCGCGGACGTTGCGGAATACGACGTGGAGGATGAACCCGATTCCGAGGACGACGATGAGGCCGAGCCATGTGAGGCGCCGGGCCGTCGCTTCGGCCGTCTCGAACTGGCCGCCGTACTCGATGCGGTATCCCCGGGGCAGGGAGAGGCCCTCCGACAGACGGCTGCGGATCTCGGCCACGACGCCGCCGACGTCCCGACCCGCGACGTTGCACATGACGACGATCTTCCGCTCCAGGTTCTCGCGGCTCACGAGATTGGCCGTCACGTCTTCGTCCACCCGTGCCAGGGCGCGCAAGGGGACGCGGTATCCGCCCGCAACGGGCACCGGCACATCTCCGACGACGTCGTCGCCGTCCCCGCCGGGGATCCCCGTGCCGAGCCTGACGACGACTCCGGAAACCAACTGCCCCTCGATGACGCCCGTGGCAGCAGCGCCTCGAAAGAGCGCCTCGAGGGTCCGCGTCAGATCTCCGACCGCCACGCCATGCCGCGCCAGGGAAGCCCGGTCGAAGACGATCCGGGTCGAGGGCACGGACGCCTGCTGCTCCGACGAGAGGTCGACGACACCCTCGATGCTCCTGACGATGGACTCGGCCTGCTCGGCGATGCGGCGCAGCGCGACGAGGTCGTCTCCGAAGATCTTGATGGCGATGCTGGAGCGGGTCCCCGAGAGCATGTGGTCGATGCGGTGGCTGATGGGCTGGCCGAAGGTGGCCTGGATCCCGGGAATGGCGCCGAGATCGAGGCGCAACGCCTCGAGCAGCTCGCCCTTCGTGCGCCGAGGACGGCCTGCCCTCGGCCCGGCGTCGAGATCGAGGGTGAGGTCGATCTCGCTGCCCTCGACCCCCTGGACGTGCTCGTCCTCCTCGGCGCGGCCGGTGCGCCGGCCGATGGCGACGATCTCCGGGTGTTTCATGAGCGTCTCCTCGACCTGCCGAGCCAGGGCGTCGCTCTGGTCGAGGGACGATCCCGGCAGCGTGACCGCGCCGACGACGAGTGCCCCTTCGTTGAACTCGGGGAGGAAGCTCCGGCCCGCCCGCAGGAGGCCGAAGATGGCGAGGCCGAGGAGCAGGACGACGGGGAGGGTGACGGCGAGCGGGCGCCGGAGCGCGAAGCCGAGGACGGGCGCGTAGATCGCCTTGAGACCGCGGACGACGAGCGGCTCCCGCGGCTTCAGCACGGTGCGGCTTCGCGGCAGGAGCCAGGATGCGAGGGCCGGAGTGAGGCTCAGCGCCGTGACCATGGACGCCGCGAGAGCGACGGTGAACGAGAGTCCGACCGGGAAGAGGAGCCGTCCCTCGACGCCGGACAGGACGAAGATCGGCGAGAACACGAGGAGGATGATGACCGTGGCGAAGACGATGGAGGCCCTGACCTCGACGCTGGCGTGGAAGACGATCGCGGCCGCTGAACGGCGCTGTCCGGGCGGAGCCGCGGCGTTCTCCCGCAGGCGCCGGACGATGTTCTCGACATCGATGATCGCATCGTCCACGAGGGCGCCGATGGCGATGGCCATGCCGCCGAGCGTCATCGTGTTGATGGTCGCGCCCATGAGCCGGAGCGCGAGAACGGCCACGACGAGGGATGTCGGGATGGCCAGCAGCGTGATGACGCCGGCCCTCAGGCTCGCGAGGAAGAGGAGGACGATGAGAATGACGATGGCTCCGCCGTCGCGCAGGGACTCGACGACGTGCCGGATCGACGTCTCGATGAAGTCGGCCTGCCGGAAGAGGTTCGGGCGGAGCACGAACCCGGCCGGCAGATTCCCCTGGATCTCCGCGAAGGTCTGATCGAGGCGTCGCGTCAGAGTCAGCGTGTTGGCATCAGGCTGCTTCTGGATCGCGATGATGACGGCGGGCGTCGTGATCGGATCGCCGGATGCCGTTCGGAACGAGGCGGAACCGCGTCCCCTCTGGATCTCGGATCCGATCTGCACGACTCCGAGGTCGGCCACGCGGACGGGAACTCCGCCCCGCCGCGTCACGATGACGCTCTCGAGATCCGCGGTTCCGCGGACCCTCCCGATGCCCTGGACGATTGTCTCCTGGCCGCCGCGGATCAGGAGGCCGGCGGCGACGTTCTCGTTGGACCGAGCGACCGCCGCGACGACCTCGTCGACGCCGATGCCGTACGTCCGCAGGCGCTCCGGCCGCAGCACGATCTGGTACTGCTTCTCTTCGCCGCCGATGAGGGTCACCTGCGAGACCCCGGCCACGGAAAGGATGCGCCTGCGAACGACGGTCTCGGCCTCCCGGCGGAGCGCGATGGGGTCGTGCCGGTCGGTGGTCAGCGCCGCGAACACGATCTCGCCCATGATCGAACTGAGCGGCGCGAGGACGGGCGCCTCGACGCCGGCCGGGAGGGAGTCCTTGACGGTTGCGATGCGCTCCGTGACCGTCTGGCGCGCCTTGTGGATATCGGTTCCCCACTCGAACTCGACCCAGACCACGGAAAGGCCGACAGCCGAGGCCGAACGTACGCGGCGCACGCCCGAAGCTCCGTTGACGGAGGCCTCGATCGGAAAGGTCACCAGCGTCTCCATCTCCTCGGGCGCCATGCCCTGCCCCTCGGTGAGGATGGTGACGGTCGGCGCCGTCAGGTCCGGGAAGATGTCCACGGACATCGTGGATGCGACGTAGGCGCCGGCGATGAGGAGCATGCCGGAGATGACGACGACGGCCACGCGTCGGTCCAGCGACCAGCGGATGATGGCGTTGATCATGGGGCCGGCCTCAGTGCGTGTGTCCGTGACCGAAACTGGCCGGAGCGAGGGACGCCAGCCTGATCGCATAGGCCCCCCGTGTCGCCACGCGCTCGCCGGCGTTCACGCCGGCGAGGATCTCGGTCTTCCCGCCGCTCCGGATGCCGGTGGTGACCTCGCGCCGCTGGAACGACTCGCCGCCGAGGAGCACGTAGGCGACCGTGCGACCGTGATCCATGACGACGGCCTCGTCGGCGATGGCGACGGCGTCCGTCGCCCGTCCGGTCTCGAGCCTCGCGTCGAGGGCCATGCCCTGGCGGAGTATCGCCGCGGGATTCGGAAGCTCGTACACGATGGGGACCGTGCGGGACTCGGGATCGACGCCGGTCCCCACGTGGACGAGCCGGCCTCCCGCGGCGAGGACGTCGATCGGCTCGGTACGACCGGGAACGAACAGGAGAACTCCCGGCTGCGCCGGGAGGGATGCGATCTCGAATTCGGAGACGCGGCACTCGACGCGGGCGGTCGAGAGATCCACGATCCGGAAAAGGACCTCGTGTTCCTCGACGAGCTCGCCGTCGATGTGCCTTGCCTCTGCAATCCGCCCTGCGACGGGCGCGACGATTGGCAGGGCCCCGCCCGCGGCGGGAGAGCCGGAATCGACCTCGGAGAGCTTCTCCACCTCGCGGAAACGCTCTCGCGCTTCGGCGACGGAGGACCGGAGCGTTTCGGCCGATTGTACGGCCGTTTTCGCCGACTCGAGGTCCAGCTCCGAACGCTCGAGGTCCTCCTGAGTCGCGAGCCCCTTGGCTCTGAGGCGCGCCACCCGCTCGCGGGCGCGGCCGGAGAAGTCTGCCCGGACGCGGGCCTCCGCAAGGGTCCGTTCGGCCTCGACGCTCTTCGTCTCGAGGTCGAATCGGCGGAGTGCGATTTCGATCGCGAGCGCTCGGACCGTGGCATGGCTGGCGCTGATCTCGCTCTGGTCGCGGGCCGGAAGCTCGATGGACCCGAGCACCTGGCCGGCGCTGACCGTGTCCCCGACCGCCGGCCAGCGGCCGTCCGGCGTCCGGGCGAGCCTCCCCGCGGCGGGCGCCGATGCGGCGGCGGATCTCCCCGGCGCTGTGGCAACGCCTGCGGTCACGGGGTGGCGTCGGACGAGCGTCGTCCGCTCCGCCGGAGCCAGCAGCATGGCGATCTTCCACTGCTGCTCGAGGAGGAAGGGGATCGCATCCGGCGGGTCGGCCTCGGCAGGGCCGGCGGCGGCGCGTGCGGCCTTCTCATCTGCGTGAACGACGAGATCCGGGAGCACGATCGTGTCCTCGAGAAGCGGGCTCCGGATGACGATCCGCGCCGCGTGGGCGCCCGCCTCATCGAAGGTCTGCTCGGGCGTGAAGAGCCCGTCCCGGAGCGGGCCGGCGCAGACGATCTCCCGTCGCGCGCCCCGGGGGGATGTCGTCTCGAGCGTCACGGGGCCCTTCGTCACGGGCTCGCCCGTGGCGAGTACCGTGAGATGCGCAAGGAACCGGGCCCTGGCGCCGGCGACGAGGGTCGGGTACTCCATGAAGAGCTCCGCCTTCTCCGTGAAGAGCGTGAGACTCACGGGCTCGAGCTCGTCGCCTGGCGGCGCGGGTTGTGAAGGGGCGTTCTCGGGCCCGCAGCTCTGCAGCAGGAGCAGGAGAAGGAGTCCGAGCCGCCACGCGTTGAACAGGCTTTGCACCATCGCACATCTCCGTCCAGTCCTGAACCGGTGAAGCGCGCGAGGTTCCGGCCGGCGCCGGGCACGGACCCCTGGAACCGCGCGCGTGGTGGGCGCGGCGCAGGGTCTAGAGGAGCTGGACGGTGGAGCGCGGGCGAGGATCCCGGGGCGGACTGTGGCAGCGGGCCGCGTCGAAGCGGCGGGAGCCGCGGCAGTCGGGGACCGGAATGGTCGCGATGTCGGCGGGCGCGGAAGACGGCGGGGGCGCGGGAAGCGGCTGGGCCGGACGGCTCCCCATCGGAAGGAGAATGCCCGCGCCCTTCACACGGATCTGCACGTCCGCGTCATGGTCCTCGGCGTGACGCCGCAGGGGATGCCGAAGGGCATCGCCGGCGTCGCGGAACCCCGGGGCGCTCCGAACGGTCGCATCGGCGAAGACATGAGCGTGGCCGCCGTGGTCGTCGTGATGATGGACGAACAGGATCAGCGCCGCCTGCGAAGGCACCAGCGACGCGGGCAGGAGCGCCAGCAGGAGCGGCCATACCGCGGCTGTTGCTCGTCGCGGGAGCAGTCTGCAGAGTCCCGACATGCGGCGGGAGCGTAGCCTGCCCCGCCGGCCCGGGCAAGTGCAGGCATGACGGCGGGTAATCAGCGATGGACGCCCGGAGCCTCGCAGCCGGTGGCATCGACCCAGGCGGCGTAGGCCTGGTTCACGATGAGGGGTCGGCCGCGACCGGCTCCGTCGGGGGCGCCGCCGCTCAGGTCGAGGACGCGATTCGAGAGGCCGCGCAGGAACGTCCGGTCGTGGGAGACGAAGAGCATGGTGCCCTCGAAGTTCCGAAGGGTCTTCACGAGCATGTCCTTCGTGTCGAGGTCGAGGTGGTTCGTGGGCTCGTCGAGGACGAGGAAGTTGGGCGGATCGAAGAGCATGACGGCGAGGACGAGGCGCGACTTCTCTCCGCCCGAAAGGACGGCCACCCGCTTCTCGACGTCGAGCCCCCGGAACTGGAACGCGCCGAGCACCGTCCGCTTGGCCGTCGTGTTGGCGAGGGGGTACGCCCGGTCCATGTGTTCGAGGACGGTGAGATCGGGCTCGAGGAGATCGAGGGCCGCCTGGGCGAAGTAGCCGAGGCGGAGGCTGGCGCCGAGACGCACGGTGCCCTCATCGGGCTCCAGCACGCCGGCCACGAGCTTGAGAAGCGTCGTCTTGCCGGTGCCGTTCCGGCCCATGACGCACCAGCGCTCGCCGCGGCGGATCTCGAAGTCGAAGCCGTCGTAGACCGCCGTCGCGTCGTACCGTTTCGTGACGCCGGAGAGGATCGCCACGTCGTTGCCGGAGCGCGGCGGCTGGCGGAAGTCGAAGGGCACGACCACGCGGCGGACGGGCGGCTCGAGGCGCTCGATCTTCTCGAGCTTCTTCACGCGGCTCTGGACCTGCCCGGCCTTTCCGGCGCGCTTCTGGTAGCGGTCGATGAACCGCTGCTCCTTGGCGAGCATGGCCTGCTGGCGCTCGAAGGCGGCCTCGGCCTGCTCGAAGCGCTGGCGCTGCATGGCCTCGTAGAAGTCATAGTTGCCGGAGTAGCTCACGAGCTCGCCGCCGTCCACCGCCACGATCCGCGTCACGATGCGGTTCATGAAATCGCGATCGTGGCAGGTCATGATGAGGGGGACGCGGGTGGCCCGGAGATGCTCTTCGAGCCAGAGGATGGACTCGATGTCGAGGTGGTTCGTCGGCTCGTCGAGGAGGAGGACGTCGGGCTCTCCGATGAGGATCCGCGCCATGGCCACGCGCATCTTCCAGCCGCCGGAGAGCCTCGCCGCGTCGGAGTCGATCCAGGCCTCGGAGAATCCGAGCCCGTGGAGGATCTCCCGCGCCCTCGCCTCGAGTTCATACCCCCCGAGGTGCTGGTACTCCTCCTGGACATGGCCGTAGCGTTCGAGGAGCGTTTCCATGGCGCCGGCCTGTTCCGGATCCTCGAGCGCCTTCTCGATCCGGGAGAGCTCGAGGTGCAGGTCGCCGGCGCGTCCGCTCCCGGCGATGGCCTCGTCGAGGACCGATCGCCCCCCCATCTCGATGACGTCCTGCCGGAAAAGGCCGATGCGGATCGCCTTCGGCGTCGATACCGTTCCCGCGTCGGGCTGCTCCTCGCCCGTGATGAGGCGGAAGAGCGTGGTCTTGCCCGAGCCGTTCGGCCCCACGAGTCCGACCTTCTCCCCGGCGTTGAGCTCGAAGGAGGCCTCGCCGAACACGATCTGGTGGCCGAACCGCTTGTCGATTCCGCTGAGCGCGATCATCCCGCCGCCGTCTCCTCCCCTCTCCCTCTCAAGTCCGAGGGCGACGTTGCCTCGCGCCCGGCCCCGACGCAACCCCGTGTGCCCTTCGCACTCCCTGTTCTGCTTCGGGCGTCGCAGAGCCGTTAGCCCGGGCGATTCAGTGCGCCGCGGCGGCGCGACTTGACCAGACGATGAGAGTTCTTCCTATGGAATGGACGGTTCGCCACGGTAGCTGCCGGGACGGCCTCGGCCCGTCTTCGTGGATCATCCGGGTTCGCCCGTGCCGCTCCCGGCAGCGAGCCTTGTTCAGGAGAGCGCCGAGCGTGCCGTCCGCGCTGTCGATCGCCCGATCGAGACAACCGATGAAACGGGCTGCGAAAGCCCCGGGGGGGGGCCGCCGGCTCATCCTTCCCCACGCTGTCGTGTTCGCTACCATTCCGTGGGGGCGGCTCCTTGGCAGTCCCTTCCCCGGGGTACCTGTCTCTGCGGCGGCGATGGCCGGCAACAAGGACGAGCGCGGGATGTTCGAACGTGAATGCCAGGCTTGCGACGTGTTCGGGCCGGTGGACGACCAGTGCCTCTGCGAGGACTGCGCGTCGAAGCTCGATCGTGACCTCATCCGACTGCGACGCTGGGGCTACGCGGCGGCGGCGTTCGGGATGAGCGCGATGCAGCGCGAGAGGCTTCGCCTCGAGACGATCGCGGAGCACGGGAGCGAACTCGAGCTCCTCGATCCGGAAGCCGAGTCAGACGCGGCGCTGTGACCGCGGCGCCGAGTCCTCTGTGCCTCGAACGTTACGCGGGTGTGCCCGAGGACCGCTGCGGCGGCCTCGGGCTCCGCCCAGCCAGGTCGTGTCACCGAGTGTCTTCCGGCGCCCTCACGCCGTCGCGGCTTCCCT
>CAYQRN010000199.1:0-8104 GCA_964419995.1 uncultured Planctomycetia bacterium | reverse complement strand
CGAAGCAGGGTCCCGGACCTCGCACTTCGCGGGGCCCGGAGGATCCGTCGTTGCCGCGACGAGCGCGAAGGTGCCGCCGGAGAGCATGACGCCGCCCCGCGGTGCGTCCGTGAGGCGGTGCAGGCGCACGATGTCGCGGACGGCGGACAAGGCTCCGACAGCGGCCACCGCCCGGGCGGGGTCCGAAGCGGCGAGGGCGCGCCGCAGCGTCGCGGGATCCGCGTCGCAGGCCGAAGGGGGGGGCAAATCTCCGAAGGCGGCCGGCGCCCGAAGCCAGAGGCGCCGCCAGGCCCGGATTCTGCGCTGGTGACGGTCCGGAGAGTCCACTCGAGGCGTCAATACGACGGCACAACCTCCATGGCAAGCGGAGCTGTTCGTTCAAGGCCGCGGACGACATCCGGGAGGCCGTAGATGGCTCGTCTACAGAGGTCCGTGCTGCGCGCCGTGATCCTCGGGGCCGTCGTCTTGGCCCTCACCGAGGGCAGCGGGCCCGGTGCCGGGACATCGAGGACCGAGACGGTCGAACGGGACGGCCTCGTGACGGTCGTCGTGGGTTCGCCGTCTTCCGTCGGCGGCGGAAGCACGCTCGTTCCAGGGTCGATCCTGCCCGCGGGGAGCTCCGTCCGGCTTCTCGCGGGCGACGCCCTCGAGTACGTGGATGCGCGGGGCCGAATCCGGCGCGTTCACGGCCGCGTCGGGGATGTCGGATCCCGACCTGACGACCGCGGTCTCGGGAGCATCGCCGTCTTCCTCATGGGGCTCCTGCGTTGTTCCTCGCGTCCGGCGGAGCGCGACGAGATCCGCCTGGAGCCGAACGGCAGGATTCTCGATACGAGGCCGGAATTCCGGTGCCGTCTGCCCGACCTGCCGGAGGCGGCGGCGGTCCGGGTCGCCGCAAGCGGCGCCGTCGTCTTTCGCGTGCCCGCGGGAGGCGATGCGGAGGCGTGGACGCACGGCCGGCCGTCGCTCCGCCGGGGGGAGCGCTACGAGCTGACCGTGGACGGGATCGGCGGAGAGGCAGCTGCGGCGGGGATCCGGTCGCGATTCGAGGTGCTCACCGCCGCCGAAGGCGCGGAGGTGGCCGGAACCCTCCGGCGGCTTCGTGAAGCCGTCGGTGCCGCTCCCCACGTCCTGCGCGCCGGCCTCTACCTGTTGCTCCGGCTCCGGAGCGAAGCGCTGCGCGAGATCGAAGGGCTCGATCTCGATCCGGCGGAGTTGCGCGAGTTGCTCCGAATCGTCCGTGCGCTCAGAGTCCCCTGACCCGGACAATTCGCGAATGCCGAGCCGTCAGAGCAGTCTTCTCCGGCCGGGACTTCGTCAGGGCTCGGCGCCGACTCACTTTGTAGAGTCGACTCCTCGCCCTTCCTCGTCGCGGCTCGGAGAATTCTCGCTGATGCAGCGAAGCACGCGATTCCGGCCGCCGGGGCCGGAATCGCGCGCGTTGCCACGGCCGCGGTTCGTCTTCGTGAATCATCCAGGCTAAGGGCGTGCGGATCCTGTCGTGGAGCCGCGCGCCCCCGCCGGGGCTTCTCCGAGGGTCACCGCCGCTGAGCGTCGTAGCAGTCGCGGCAGTAGACGGGACGATTGCCCCGAGGTTCGAAGGGAACCTGGGTCTCGATGCCGCAGCTCGCGCAGACGACGGTGAAGAGCTGCCGAGGCTCCCGCGAACGCGGTCCGCCGGGTCCGCCGGGTCCGCGCGAGGGGCCGGGTCCCCTCATGCCGCCGCCACCCCCGGGACGGCCTCCGCCCGGACGGTGCCCGCCGCCACCGCCGCCGCCGCCACCGCCACCACCCGGGCGGTCCTTCTGGGCCTTGCGGGCCGCGCGGCACTCGGGGCAGCGCTTGGGCTCCTCGTATCCCTTCTGTTCGAAGTACTCCTGCTGGGCCGAATCGAAGATGAACGGCCGGTTGCAGCCGATGCAGATCAGTTCGCGATCCTCGTACGACATGGGCGCAGAGACTCCTCGTGACCTTCGCTCACCCGTCTCGTCTGGAGCCGTCGGAGGTGATGGGTAACCCGCGCAAGCTGCCGTGGGATCGATCACCAGCGCGAGGCCGGCCACCCGCGTGACGGGATTCCGCTGGGCCGCCGGCTTCGATCGTCCTCTCTTCAGTCACGGGAGGTGAACTCGAGGACACGTTTCACTTCTTCCGTGGAACCGATGATGAGAGGTGTGCGTTCATGGAGGGAGCGGGGGACGCGGTCGAGGATGCGGCCACGACCGTCGGATGCCATCCCGCCCGCCTGCTCCGCGATCAGCGCCATGGGGAAGGCCTCGTAGAGGAGGCGGAGCTTCCCGGCCGGCGCCTTGTCCGTGGAGGGATAGAGGAACACGCCGCCCTTGACGAGGGTGCGGTGGAAATCCGCGACGAGGCTTCCGACGTACCGGGACGAGAAGGGGCCCGCCTCCGGGGTCTTCACCCACTGGAGCCAGGAGCGGAGGCCCGGGCTGAAAGAAGGGCTGTTGGCCTCGTTGACCGAGTAGATCCGTCCGGACTCCGGCATCCGGAGATTCTCGTCGACGATGACGTAGGCGCCGAAGGAGGGGTCGAGACACGCGAGATGGACACCGTGCCCCGTCGTGTACACGCACTGGGTCGAGCTGCCGTAGATCACGTAGCCGGCGGCGAGCTGGCGCGTCCCGGGCTGCAGGATGGCGGCGAGCCGCTCCTCGGTATTCGCGGGAAGCCGTCCCGAGGGCCGCTCGAAGATCGAGAAGATCGTCCCGATGCTGACGTTGCAGTCGATGTTGCTCGAGCCGTCGAGCGGGTCGAAGATGACGATGTAACGGCCCTCGTCGCCGGCTTCGCGGACGACCACGGGCTCGTCGTTCTCCTCGCTGGCCATGAGCGCGACGTTGCCCCGGGCGCCGAGGCACCGGAGCAGGGCTTCGTTGGCGACGACATCGAGCTTCTGGACATCCTCGTTGTGGATGTTGCGGCCGCCGGCGGAGCCGATGATGTCCACGAGCCCCGCCCGGCGCACCTTCGCCGCGATGATCTTCGTGGCGAGCGTGATCCCGGAGAGGAGCCAGCTGAACTCGCCCGTGGCGTGGGGCGAGAGGCGGCGCTGCTCTCTCAGGATGTGCTGCTGGAGGGTCTCGATCCTTCCGACTTCCGCTGGCTCGCCCATGCCGCTCGCGACCGCCTGTTCTCCGCTACCCGCTCGGAAGGCGCGCACCGGCGCGCCCTAGATCGATCAGGCGACAGTGTACCGCACGGTTCCTCTTTCGCCGAGAGCAAAGCGGTCAATCCCGCGGGAGGGGGCCGAGAGCTTCCCGGAGCCGGGCCTCGACCGCGGCGGCGTCGGGTGGTTCCTCCGTCCTTCCGAGAGCCCTGTTGTATGCCGCAAGATCCGACTCAGTATCGACTTCCATTGCGTTGACGAGGACGGAACCCACGGCCTCCGGGCCGCCGGAGAGTGAAGCCCTGTGGTAGACCCCTGCTCCGGGTCCGAAGCCGAGGACCAGCATAGCCGCAGGAGGGGGGAAGTCGGCGACGCGCCCCGCCGGGTCCTCGCCCCCGGTCGCGGCGAAGCGGACGGCCGATCTCAGATCCTCCGCCGGTGCGCCGGGAGAATCGAAGAAGCCCTCGGACCTCCCACGACCCCGCCAATCGAACTGGAGGAGGGAGATCCCGAGACGGTCGGCGATGGCATCGAGGGTCTCATGGGCGAACGGTAGGGGCGAACCGCCAACGAGGAGACCGGGACCCGCCACGACGACGAGAGGCGCCCCGCGGCAGAGCCGGAGCCAGCCCCGGAGACGGAACGTACCCGACTGGAAACTGACATCGAGGCACTGGGAGCACCGGGGGCCCGAAGCGCGGAACCCCGGCTCCGGGCTCACCGCCGGTGTCGCGGCTTCGGGGTCATCTCCCTCGATCCAGGCCCGGTCTTCTCCCGACTCCCCCTCGAGGGGCACGCCCTGCGGCGGCAGGTCGAGTTCGAGAAGCGCGAGCCCCCGCGCGACGCTGGCGCCGCTGCGGAGTCGCGGCGACGACGAGAGTCCCTCGAGGGCGAGCCGGCGCGCTTCCTCCCGGTGCGCGGGACGTTCGCCAGCGGCGACCACGGCATCGAAGGCCTGGGCGCGGACGCCGGGATCGGGATCGTCGAAGAGGAAGCTCCGGAACGCCGACGGCGGGAAGGGGAGTCCCTGGCGGGCGGTGCCCCGCACGATGCGCTGGATCGCCGCGGCGCGGACGCCGGCATCGGGATCCTGTCGGGCGAGCTCGAGGAGGAGGCGGCACTGAGCCCCTGCCTCGTCCATCTTCAGAGTCGCGTCGAGAACGACGCCCACGCGGGAGAGCACGGCGGCGCGCCTCAGGATCGGATCCACGCCGGAGAAGACCGTCTCTCTGATGAGTCCCCGGACGGCGATGATCTCCTCCGGCGGAGCGCTCCCGGCCTTCAGCGCGTCGACGAGCGCCCCGGCTCCGGCAAGGGCGCGCGCCGCCACCACCGGGTCGGGGCTTCGCGCGCGCTGGAAAAGCTCTGCCGTCGATGCGGGAGGCCCGGCGAGCGCCGAAGGCAGGAGATCGGCCAGAGCTGCGAGAAGATCATCGCGGACTCGGAAGTCGGGCTCCCCGCGCAGGAGATCCGCCATGAGGCTCGAGAGCTCCGGCGCGCGGAGGCCGTCGTCGTGGAGATCGAGAGCCCGTCGGGCGACGACGCTGCGAGGCGCCCCGAGCCGCAGGGCTGCCGCGAAGCTCCCGGGAGTCCTCTGGCGGAGGAGACGGCGGGCCAGCGCGGCGGCCCGATCGCCGCGGAATCCGGGCACGGCATCTCCTGCGAGGGCAGCCTGGCCATCCGAGCCCGCCCGGCACAGACGTTCGGCGACTGCGGCGGCCACGGTGTCCTCATCGTCCGCGAGGGGGCGGATCCGATCCCAGGCCGTCGGGCCTCCCACGTCGACGGCGAGAACGGCGATCTCGGCCCTGAGATGCGGCGGGACGGCCGCGACGAAGTGCTCCCCTGCCAGAGCCGGGCGCCGGACGTACAGGTGTCGCAAAGCGGACCTCGCAGCCTCCGCGCGTCGTGCGTGACCGGCGGCGAGGGCCCCCTCGAGCTCCGCAACCCAGTCGATGCTGCCCGCCACCCTGGCTGCGGTCGCCGCGGGAGCGGCCAAGAGAGGGAGGCGAGGGATATCCCGGGAGGGCTCCACGGCCGGCTCGACGAACGACCCTTCCGCGGCTGGCGGCGATGGGTCCGGCGGGGGAAGCGGAGGCGGGAGGAGGGCGACCCCGGCGAGCGCGAACGCGAGCACCAGGGCAGCGAGCACCCGGACACAGCGGGGAGTTCGGTGCATGGGCGGCCCTGGGTGATCGTAACCGCGAAGCTTCCCCGCGGGAAGTCGCCGGTGTTGGCCCGGACAGTTCACGAATGTCGAGCCGCCACAGTGGTCTTTCCCCGCCGGAACTGCGTCAGGGCTCGTCGCCGACCCACTTCGCAGAGTCGACTCGTCGGCCTTCCTCGCGCGGCTCGGAGATTCCCTGCTGATGCAGCGAAGCGCGCGAATCCGGCCGCCAGGGCCGGATTCACGCTCGTTCCGATGACCGCGGCTCGTCTTCGTGAATCTTCCGGGTTAGTCTCGCTCCGGAGACCTTGCCGGCGGAGCCTGCTTGCATGTTCGGACCGAAGGAGATCCAGCGAATCCTCGACGCGACCGACGCCCTCGGTCTGTCCCGGGAGTGGGTGATCATCCCGCTGCACAACACGGGGGAGGGCGAAGTCCGGATCGTCGGCGACGGGCGCCTCCGGATCACCGCCCCTCAGGACGACCGCCTCGACGACTGGATCCGCGGGCTCCCAGGCGCGCTCCGCGCGCTCGATCTCTCCCGCATCCCGCGGAATCTCTGCTGAGGGGAGATCCCGTGGACCGTTCCCGCGAGAGTCGGCGACGCCGGCGTCGCCCCGGAGGGGCCGGAGCGACCCCCGAAGCCGCGGCCGAGGAGATCGCCCGGGCGCTCCGGCGGCTCGCTGCGCGCCTCGTCGAGGAGAGACCCGAGTCAGGGGTCCGCACGGCACCGCTCCCGGCGGCCGAGATCCGGGTCGAGGTGCCCCTCGACGCCCGCGATGAGTCCCGCCATCTTCCCGCGGCCATCCTCTCATCGCTCCGGAGCCACATCGAAAGCGCCCTGCGCGCAGGATCCGGATTCCGTGGAGGTCGCGTCTTCTGCGTCCGCTGCGCCACGGCCGACTGCGACCACGGCGAGCCTTCAGGCCCGCTCGAGGTCTTCACGGGCTACAGCGAGACGGGCATCCCCCGCTTCCAGGACTTCGGCCCCTTCGCCCTGTCGCGGGGCGAAGAGCGGATCGAAGAGCTGTTCCTGCCCCGTGCCCCCGTCCTCGTGATTCCCGTGTCCGGCGGAGAGATCCTCGGACGCCTCCTCTCCGAATACCGCGACGCGGCACCGCCCCAGGAGATCGCCGGACAGGCCGTCCTCGGCTACGAGCGGCTCCGCGGCGGCGGCGATCTCCCCGGCCGGTTCGCCGTGTCGCTCCAGATCCTGATCCTCGACGGCGAGGGTCGTACGCCCCGTCTTGCCCTGAACGCCGTCGGGCGCCTGCCCGACGGCGGACCGGTGACGGAACTCTGGCAGCGCGACGTGCGGTTCCCGTTCATGGATGTGGCGGACGATCTTCTGGCGCGCGTCGCCCGGAGCAGCGGCGACCTCCAGCGAACGGCCCCCGACCAGCGACCACGCCGAGTCCGCCGCCTCGCGCTCTCGCTCGTCGACGACCTGCTTCAGGGGCTCCGGAAGGCCAGCCGCCGGAGGATGGAGCGAACGGATCACGCCGTCCTGAGGGCCGCCGACCCCTCCCGTCCGCTGGGCATGGCCCGGGTCGAGGCTCTCCGCGCGGCGGACGACGCGTGGTACTTCGACCGCAGGGACGGAACGTGGATCGTCCTTGGCCGCAAGGGTCGCGGCCACGTCTTCAACGCCGGCGGCCGCCTCGTCACGAGCATCGTGTTCGACAGGGCGGCACTCGACCGGCGCTTCGCGACGCGCCGCTGGATCCCCGCCCGGGCGGATGCGGTCCGGGCGCTCCGGCGCCGGATCGCGGGGGGGGACGACGGGGTCGTCTGAGCCTTGCCCCGTCAGGCGGCGTGGATGTCCATGATCTCCCTGAGGAGGGCGATGGCCTCGGCCTTCGGACGCTGGAAGGCGTTGCGCCCCACGATGGAGCCGTGCCCGCCACCGTCGCGGATGCCCCGCACCTCGTCGAGCACTTCTTCTCGCGTCTTCGCGGGCCCCCCCGAGAAGACGACGAGACGGCGTCCGTCGAAGGCGCTCTGGAGGACGTGTCGGACGCGGTCGGCCAGGGTTTCCACCCGGATCTTCGCCTTCTCGAAGACCTTGCGCGCCTCCGGCTGCTCGATGTGCGGCGCCGGCGGCTTCACCTTGATGATGTGGGCTCCGAGCTGCGCGGCGATCTGTGCCGCATACGCGACGATGTCCACGGCGGTCTCGCCGTCCTTCGAGATGCCGGCGCCCCGCGGGTAGGACCAGACGACCACGGCGAGCCCGTGGCTCTTCGCCTCCTCCGCGAGGGCGCGGAGCTGATGCACCATCTCGTTCCGGAGTCCGGAGCCGGGGTAGATCGTGAAGCCGATCGCGGCGCATCCGAGACGGAGCGCATCGCGGACGGATGCCGTCACGGCCGAGCAGGGCTCGCCCTTCGAGAGGGAGTCGCTGTTGTTGAGCTTCAGGATGAGGGGCATGCGCCCCGCGTATTTCCGCGCACCGACCTCGAGGAAGCCGAGGGGCGCCGCGTAGGCGTTGCAGCCCGCCTCGATGGCGAGCTCGAAGTGGTAGTCGGGGTCGTAGGCGGGGGGATTCGGGGCGAAGCTGCGAGCCGGTCCGTGTTCGAAACCCTGGTCCACGGGCAGGATGACCATGCGGCCGGTTCCCGCGAGGCGACCGTGGTTCAGGATCCGCGCGAGGTTCATGAGCGTGCCGGGATGATCCGAGCCGTAGTTCGCCAGTATCCGTTCGACGGTGCCATCCATGCGTGAGGTTCCTTGGTGGGTCCGAAGGTGCCGGGGAGTATAGCCGACGACGGCCATGACGGGAGGGTTCGGTGCGTCAGGCGATGGCGATC
>CAYQRN010000198.1:0-8362 GCA_964419995.1 uncultured Planctomycetia bacterium | reverse complement strand
GTCCTCATGAAGGAGATCCGGAGCCAGCGCGACGTGATGCGCATCGCGGCGATCCTGTCCCTCGGTCGCTTCCTCTCCGGCGACGACGAGGTCAGGAAGACCCTCGCGAGGACCTTCGCGAAGGACGGCGACAACAACACGCGAATCGCGGTTCTTTTCGCCGTATCCCTCTCGCGGGATCCGTCCCTCGCCTCGTACGTGGATGAGCTCGTGAAGGACGAGAAGAACGCCCAGCTCCGCCAGGCCGCCGCAGCCGTCAAGGGGATCCTGAACGGCGAGGAGCCCGGAGCGGGGCCGCGCGGCGGAGGCGGCGGGCCGGGCGGTCGGCGCGGCGGCGGCCGGTGGGGCTTCTACCGGATGCTCGCTCCGCTCTTCGAGAAGGACCGGATCGAGCGCAACATCCTTCGCGAGTTCCGCCGCTTCGGCCGGCCCTGATCGCGGGGCGGACGCTGCGTTCCGCCTCGCGGGTCCTCCGGCGCGGCGGCTACTCCGGAACGATCGCGGCGTCCGAAACGATGAGCTGCGGGATCACCGTCGGCGTCCCCTTGGCGACGCCGATCGAGTAGAGATAGTCCCAGTTGCTCCAGTCCTTCACCGTGATGATCTCCGTCTTCTGGTCCGGAGCGAGGGTCACCGTCCAGGTCCGGCTCTCGTCCACGTAGAAGCCCTTGGGATCCGTGAGGGGTTTCTTCTCCGCATCGAGGAACCTGCATCGGACCGTGACGGACTTCACAGTGAACGCCGAGCCGTTGGCGACCTGGAACTGCATCGTGCCGTCCTTGTAGCCACCCTCCACGGTCATCCGGTTCAGGTAGAGGGCGTTCCGCGCATACACCGTCTGGACGCTCCAGTACGCGACCTGTGCGCGATCGATTCCCTTCTGCTTCAGGGCATCCCAGTCATTGAAGAAGTAGGTGAAGGTCCGATCATCGCCGGGCTGGAACACCGGGCTCGTCGGGTTGAACGTCCCCTCGACGCGGCCGATGACGTTCTTGTCCTTGTCCTTGTAGATCTCCTGGATCCGGATGTCCGTCAGAGGGAACGGGCTGTCGTTTCGGATCTTGATGCTGGTTTTCGCCGCCTTGGCGTCGGACACGTCGATCTGGGCGGCGAACTCGACCATGGCCTTGTTCGAGAGAGCCCTTCCGCCCGTCATCTGGTCGTTGATGAGCCGCATCGCCAGAGGCAGCTGGAAGCCGCGGCTCTGCACGGCCTTCATTTCCGCCTCCGAGGGCAAGGCGCCGAGGTTACCCTCGTCGAGCACGGCGCTCACGAGGCGGACGTCGTACCCGGCCCCGGCCATCATCAAGACGTCCTCCGAGCTCAGGAGATCGGGCCAGCTCTTGATGCCGCGCCCCATCATCCGCTCCGCTGCATTGGCGTGCGCCGTCGCGATCGCCGGTCGTCCCTTGCGGGTCCAGTAGCGCGCGAGGAGCGTGTGGGACCCCGTGGACCGCGGCCACTGGCTGGCCAGGGCCGTGGCGGCATCCAGTCCCGTGGCCTCGTGGTCGTCGCGTTCGATGGTGCGGTCGGCCAGGTCGTAGAGCACCATGAGGGGAGCACGGCCTTCGCGGTCGATCGACATGAGGGCCGACCGCACGAGGGTCTTCACACCCTCGTCGAAACGATCATTCCGCGACATGAGGTAGCGGCCGTAGCGTTCGTGGACGTAGGGGGTCTCGGCGAAACTCTGCGTGATCCGCCCCCACTCGACGAGCCCCTGTTCGGTGCTCTTCTCCGTCATCGCCTCAGCGAGCAGGACCGCAGCCCACGGATCGTTCTCGTCGACCTGCAGGGCGCGCCGGTAACTCGCGATGGCCTCGTCCTTGCGTCCCTCGGCGGCGTGGATGAGCCCTTCGACCCGCAGGACGCCCGAGTCGGATTCCGCTCCGCCCCGCCCCATCGCCTCCTTCAGGTACCGCCGCGCTCCATCGAGATCCCCTGCCCTCCGGCAGATCTCGGCGCGCGTGTAGTACGAGCTCCAGTCGTCCTTCGCCACGTCGATGAGGCGGTCCGCCATGGCGACGGCCTTGTCGTACTCCCCGCGTCCGGCGTGGGCCCAGGCCTTGTCGGTGAGGGCCGGCCCATGTCGTGGATCCTCGGCGAGGCTCTGATCGAGCAGCTTCTCCGAATCCGCATCGTCGGCGCGGGCCAGGAGGACCGAGATCTGGTGGAAGAGTCGGGCGCGCTGCTCGGGATCGAGATCGTTCCGTTCCCTGTGGGCAACAGTGAACTCGACGTCGGCGGACCGGTCGTTCCCGCTGGCCAGGAGCATGGCGCCAAGCTCCAGGTGCTCCGCCGGACCCATGCGCCCTCCCTTCGGATACCAGCGGATCTGCGGGAAGTGCTGCAGGACGTGGTCCATGACCACGACCCCCGCGTACTCGAGCTCCTTCTCCGGTGTGGCCAGGGTGAAGGTGTTGAGCCCGATGACGGCTCCGGTCGTCAGATCCACGCAGGGACCACCGCTGTTCCCACCATTGATGACGGCGTCCGTCATGAGGTCGTTGAGCTCGCGCCGCCGCCCGTCCCGGGCGAAGCGCTTCTCGATGTAGTTGATCCGGGAGAGCATACCGGACGTGAGATAGAGGTTGCCGTACCCGAGCGCCGTGGGCTTCGGGAAACCCAGCGCGATGACGGGATCCCCCTCCCGGACGAGGCCCGAGCCCACGGTGGCCGTCGGAAGCGTGCGATAGGGCGTCCGGGCGGACGGAACGCGCAGGAGGGCGATATCCACGGCGGGCGAGAGCGAGTAGAAGGTGTCGACGATGGTCGCGTCGACGGACCGGTGCGTCTGGCCCTCGCGACCGGGATCGACCTTGGCGTCCCACACGACCTTGACGGCCTTGGCAAGCTGCCAGTTGGCCTGCTTGACGCAGGGCGCATGGTCCCGGCGGCCGCAGATGACGTGGTGATTCGTCAGGACGTATCCGTCATCGCGAACGAAGAAGCCGCTCCCGGTCCCGCCGTGGGACTCGAACGTCGAATCCACGAGGACGACCGCCTCCCGGTGCGTCTCGAGGACCTCGTCCCCGCGGAAGGGCGTCGGCCGTTTCACGACCTCGCGCATGTCGGGGAAGGGCCGCAGGGTCACGAGCATGCGGCGGAAGATCTTCTCGAGGGCGGGGAAGGCGTCACGCTCCGCCACGGCCTCCACGAAGAACTTCACATCCTTCACGTGGGACTCGATCATCATCTCCCGGCACGGTGTGCCGACCATGGTGACGAGAAACTCCTGCTCGACGGCAGGGTGCCCGCCGAGGCTCGCCCGCCGGCAGTCGCCCTGGGGCTCGAGCTCGTAGCTCCGGTTGAGCTTGATGAGGGAGGGGAGTCCGGTCCGGAACTGGGCGACGGGGTCGAAGCCCTCCCGGCGCGACGCGCTGTCCTTGCCGATGAACGAGAGCTGGATCTGGAGCCCCGTCTTGAACTGGTTCGCCTTCGGGACGTTCCGGTCGGGCGAGAGGAGGACCTTGAGACCTTCACCCGTGAACCAGTGGTACGTGGTCCAGTCGTCCGGATGCTGGATCGCGAGGATGCCGAGCGGATCGCGGTAGGCCCGGAAGCCCGGGAAGGTGAACGTCCCTTCGATCGCGCGGATCACGGCGGGCGGGACGCCCGCCCGCGTGAGGCGGAGCTTGTCGGCGGCGGAGAGAGAGAGCCTCGCGCCCGATCCGAGTACCCAGTCGAGGATCTCCTCCTCGGTGCGTCCCTGTTCCTTGAGCGCGATGGCCCGCTCGAGGACGTTGCTCTCCCGCTTCTTCGTGACGGCGTCCACGAGCTTCTGGCTCGCACCGAGGGTCCGGAGCTTCCCGAGATCCTCGTCGCTGAGGCGGACGGCCTCGGCGTTCTGGACGAGGCGGAGGAGCTCGGCCTCGTCAGTGCCGAGTTCCATGAGCTGGCGCAGATCGTCGAAGGTGATCTGCTCGCCCTGGGCACCGGCGGGGGCAGCGGCGGACAGGAGAACGAGAAGAACGGCAGCAAGCCTCTCGAACAGGGTCATCTTGGGACTCCGGCGGATGGCTCCACGCTGACGCGATTGTACGATGGCGCGGCGCCGTGCAAGGTCATCCGGGGGCGCAGCACAGGCAGGACTCCCGAAGCTCCCTGAACGTGTAGATTCCGGCGTCGTGGCCGTCGCTCCACCGGATCCGAAGAGCGTAGCTCCCGACGATCTCTCCCCCCTCGCAGCGGACATCCGCGGGCAGCACGGGGAACCGCGTCTTCGCCCGTGCGATTCCGCACCCCGCGCAGGGACACCTGGAGCGGAGCCACGCGGGGCCCCAGGCGCTTTCATGCCCGTCCTGCCAGCGGATACGGAGACCTGTGGTGGAGCCGAGGTCGATCGAGACGGGGCGCGTTCTTCCGCTCCGGTCCTCCATCCCGCGACCGTAACATGGAGGCGGCGCCACCCGGCCACGGCGGGCGCACGAGGAACCATGCCATGCCCCAGACCACTGTCACCTGCGCCCTCGCCGCTCTCGCCATCCTCTCGATGTCGGCCCTGGCCCAGGATTCCCGCAGCGCCCCGCCGCGGTCGTTCCGGGCGGTTCGCGACGACTTCGTCCGCGAGTTCCTCCGCCGCCATCCGGTTCCCTGCACGTATCTCGGCGGCGAGGGCCTCGACCCCTCCCTCGCCGAGGTCAACGGGCGCCTTCGCGACTGGAGCGCGGGCGCCCTCGCGGAGGAATGCGGGCGCTTCAGGGGATTCCTGGCGGAGATCGACGCCCTGGACGGGGCGCGGCTCGATCCGGACGAAGGTATCGATTGCGAGGTCATGCGCGCACAGCTCGCGTTCATGATCCGCCTCGTCGAGGTCCGCCGCCACCACCTTCGCGCCGTCGAGAGCTACACGACGGAAGCCGCCCGCGGCGTCGACTGGGCCATCCAGGGCATGACGGCGCGGGCAGGCGGAGGACTCGGCACGGAGGCTGAATGGCAGGCCGTCGTGCGGCGCGTGGAAGCCATCCCGGAGAGTCTCCGGATCGCCGCCCGGAACCTGGCGGCCGGCGCCGCAGCGGGTGTCCTCGCGGATTCGCGAATGATCGAACGCGACGGCATCGCGGCGGCCGACGCCAACGCGGTCTACTTCGCCGCGACGCTGCCCCGGGAAGCCCGCAACCACCTCGGAGCTGCACCCTTCGCCGCCGCGGTGAACGAAGGCCTCGGGCGGGCCGGCGCCGCCGCCGAGCGGGCCTTCCGGGACTACGCCGCGGCCCTCGCCGCACTCCCGCGCCGCGAGACGTTTCCGATGGGCGAGGAAGAGTACGCCTGGGCGCTCCGCAACAACCTCCGCGTCGCGACGCCGCCACGCCGGCTCTTCGAGGCCAGCGCCGGCGACGTGCGGCGCACCCAGGAGCTCATGTTCGCCGTCGCCGAGCGCATCGCCCGCAAGCGCGGACTCGATCTGCCGTTCGGAACCGAGGAGGAACGCTTCGCGTCGGTACGAGCCGTCATGGATCGCCTCGGCGCCGATCATCCCCGCGACGACCGCGAACTCCTCGCCTGGTGCCGCGAGCGATCGGACGCCCTCGTGGACTTCGCCCGCAGCCATCGCATGTTCGCCCTGCCCGAGACCTACCGGCTCGACATCGTGGAGACGCCCCCGCAGCTCAGATCGGCCATCGAGGCCGCCTACTACCCCGCCCCGCCCTTCAAGAAGACGGGCGTCGGCCGCTTCTACGTGACGCCCACGGGGGGCGACGCGGGCCTCCTCCGCGAGTTCAACCGGCACGCCCTCACCGACCTCTGCGCCCACGAAGGGTTCCCCGGGCACGACTGGCACTACCAGTACATGAGCTCCCGTTCGGCATCGATCTCCCCCGTCCGCTGGCTCACTCCGGGAGCCGTCGAAGACACCTGTTCGATGTGGGAAGACAGCATGGCGGCCGAGGGATGGGCCCTCTACGCCGAGGAGATCATGGCGGAGCCCCGCGACGGGGCGCCCGAGGGGTTCTACACTCCGGAGGAGCGCCTCTACCAGCTCAACTGGCAGCTCGTCCGCGACGTCCGCGTCCGGGTGGACACGGGGATCCACATCGGCGCACTCACTTACGACGAGGCCGTGGACTGGTTCGCCCGCAACGTGAGCTTCGTCCCCGATGCGCGGAAACGGCCCGATGATGCGACGGCAAGGACGGCCCTCGCCGTCGCGGACCGCGCCATCTACCGCTACAGCAAGTGGCCGACCCAGGCGATCACATACCAGCTCGGCAAGAAGGCGATCCTCGAGCTCCGGGCGGCCTGCGCCCGAGTCGCCGGGCCGAAGTTCTCGACCCGTCGCTTCCACGAGCTGTTCATGGAGCAGGGCACCATCCCCGCCGGCTGCTTCCGCGACCGCCTGCTTTCGCGCGCGCCCGAGATGATCGAGTAGGGGGAGGACCCGCGGCCGCCCGCGCAAGGCGGCCGCGGGCCGCGGGCTCTACTGGTTCCCGTTGATGACGATGAAGAAGTTGTTGATGGTGCCGATATCGGTCGCGTAGGTGTCCGTCACCGTCAGCGTCCATGTGCCTCCCGCATCGAGACCGTCGAACGCAGAAAGGAGGTTGTCGACGCTGTAGATACCCGTCGGGATGACGCCCGTCGTGGCGGACGAGGCCGCATCCCAGGACGTCGCCCCCTCGTCCGAAAGCTGATAGAGGCCGCTCAGGTCGGAACTCGAGTCGGGCGTCCCGTCGGTCATGCTCACGAGCGGCACGCCGTTGAGGTCGATGGTGAAGTTGAGGTCGCCGTAGTAGGTGTGGGTCACGTCGATGCAGACATCGACATCGGCGATCGTCGTGCCCGGGGGCACGCTGAGCGTGATGGCGATGGGCGTGAAGGTACCGACGCCGGACGGCGGCCCGTCAGGAATGGCCACGGGGAACGCCGCCGCCGACGCGTACTTGCATCCCGGGCGCACTTCGAGGGTGCTGGCGCGGGTGAACCGGATCCCGTCCGGATGGCTCCCGTCCACGATGCCTGCCTGGAAGGCCGTCGCCGGGAAGGTCATGCCGCAGGGCAGCGTTGCACCGACGGAGAAGTTCCCGCCGGCGTCGAGGCTCGCGAAGGGAGCAACGGCGCCTCCGATGACCGGCTGGGGGCCGAGGGGCGTGAGCGCGAAGACGTCGAAGAACGACGCAGGCGTCGCGCCGAGACCGAAGGCCTGGTTCGTGAGCGGGACATGGCATGTGTTCCGGACGGCGGAGAAGAAGAGATAGAACGGCGAGCTCGGAGCCGTGTTCGACGACACGTTGAGCGAGATGGCGTCGTTGCCGAAGAAGACGGCGTCGTCGGGGTCGTTTCCGAAGGTGAGGGTCGCGGCGGCCGAGTTCTGTCCCGCGAGGGCACCGGTCCACGTCATGCGCGTCTTCATGGCGAAGAGGCCGTTGGTCGTCGGCGCCTGGGTCGTCGCGTTGAAGACGTTGACGCCGTGGCGCAGGTTCGTGGGGGTGCGCCGGGCGTTGAAGGTCCCCGTGGTCCCCGCCGATGACGTATAGAGGATGCCGATGCTGCGCACACCGTCCCAGGCGAACCCCGCGGTGGACACGCCAGGCAGCGACGTCCACGTGTTGAGCGTCCAGGGGAAGGTGTAGGGGCCGGCCGTGATGTCGTGGGCGATCACCGGCGAGTCGAGATGCGTCGTCCACGCACCGGCCACCGGCGGATCCACGGCGAGGTGTCCGATCTGGAGCCGCGCCTGGGGAGCGTTGTAGGTTCCCGACGTGCCCGAGGACGGCGCCACAGCGAAGTCGGCAAGCGTCGCCCCAGGGCAGACCCCTGCCGCCGCAAGCTGGGCAGCCGTGTACACGTGGAGAGACGTGTATCCGCCCGCCTGGCCCCACGGGATCGTGTTGGATGTACCCGTCGCCGGGTTGTTGTTGTCGATGAACACCTCTAGCTGCGCCGTGGCGACACCCGCGAGGGCTACGACGGCCATGACGATGAGGGCGGACCGGAGTTTCATTCGGGATCTCCTGGCAGTTGGAACCCCCGCCGCGGATCGGCGACGACCGATTCGGAGTCCTCCCGGAGACAGCTCCGGGACCAGATCGGACGCGACCCGTGACGAGGAGGAACAGAAACGGCAGGGAGGAGCATCGCCCCTCCAGCAGCGACAAGCCTACACCAGGGGCCCCCCTGCTGTAAAGCTCGTCGGAATCCCGGCCTTCCGCGGGACGCCGTTCTCAAACCGCGCTTTAAAACAGGCACATCCTGTCTGAGAATGTCGTGCGGGGACCGGAGGTTCCGCTCGCGCGATGGCTGAAACCCGATGTCCGAACTGCCGCGGCGAGATCCTCCCGGAGGACGGTACCGGCGCCCGTCCGGACCGATGCGGCAACTGCGGCACTGCACTCCTCGGGCCCTCGGGTGGAGATCCCGCTCG
>CAYQRN010000197.1:0-8381 GCA_964419995.1 uncultured Planctomycetia bacterium | reverse complement strand
CCCACACGAGAATCTCCCGGCGAACATGTTCGCATCTGTGTGACGCACCACACTACCGTGTACGATGGACGCGGAGATCACCCATGGACAACGGAGCCGGAACGCCCCTGGCCGCCCTCATGCACGGCGCCCTCGAACTCATGCGCGAGCTCGAGCAGGTGCTGCGGGAGGGCGGGTTCACGCCCGGCCTCGTGGTGGCGCCGCCCCCTCTCCAGCAGGGCCTCGAGACGACCTGGATCCTCGCCGTGCCCGAGGCGGAGGCCGCCGGCGCCCGCGAGATCCTCTCCGCTCACTTCGACGGGACGCTCGCCGCGGACGGTCTCTCCCCCGTACGGACGGTGGTGGACCGGGATGCGGCCGAGACCGACTGCCCCGCCTGCGGAGCGCACTTCGCAACGTCGGAGCCGCGCTGCCCGGACTGCGGCCTCAACCTGGCCCTCGACTGAGCCGCTCCGTCACACGGCGCCGTCGATGCCGGCGTCGCGGGCGATGGCGTCGAGTTCCCGAAGCACCGCCTCCGCGGAGCCGGGCCGATCTGCGGGCTTCTTGGCGAGGAGGCGGCCCGCGAGCGCGTCGAGGGCCGCGGGCAGGTCCGGTCTCGACGACCGCAGGAGCGGCGGCAGCTCGGTGCGGTGCTTCTGGAGCAGCACGTCGATGTCATCGGACTGGAACGGCGCCTCGCCGGTGGCCATCTCGTGCAGGATGACGCCGAAGGCATAGAGATCCGACCGAGCATCGGCGGCGCGGCCCTCGATCTGCTCCGGCGACATGTAGCCCGGTGTTCCCATGACCGTGCCGAAGAGCGTGAGGCTCGGGTCGCTCGGGGCCCGCGCGAGGCCGAAGTCGAGAAGGAAGACCTGTCCCGACCTGTCGATCATGATGTTCTGCGGTTTCAGGTCACGGTGCACGACGACGCGGTGCGCCGCGGCCAGCCCCCGGAGGATCTGCCGGCCGATGTCGAGGATCGGGCCGAGGCCCAGCGGCGACGCATCCCGGATGCGGGACTTGAGCGTCACGCCGTCGATGTACTTCATGACGATGTGGTAGCGCCCCGCCTCCTCGATGAGGTCGTAGACGGGGCAGATGTTGGCGTGATGGAGGTCCCTGGCAAGGGCCGTCTCGCGGCAGAAGCGCACGAGCATCCCCGGCTGGCTGTAGAGGTCGCGGTGGAGCACCTTGAGCGCGACGTCCTGCTCGAGCAGGTTGTCGCGCGCGAGGCTCACGACGCTCATCCCGCCGCTCCCGAGCTCCCGGACGATCGTGAACCGGGAGAGCGCCGAGGCCGGCGGCGCCGCATCTCCGGGCGCGGGCGTCGCCCGGGCATCGAGGCCCGTCGTGCGGTCGAAGCCGGCCAGGTCCCGGGCGAAGACCGACGAGAAGAGCCGGTAGCCGTCCCGGCACCCCACGAGATAGCCGTCCCTCTGCAGGCGATCTCCCGCCCAGTTCTGCCGGCTCACCGGAGACGTTCCCTCCACGACGGCGCGGATGACCTCCCTCGACTCCCGCGGGAGCCTCGCCCAGACGTATCGGAAGTGCGGCGCCGCCTCCTCGGCGAACTGCGCGGCGGCCCGTTCCTCGGCCTTCTCCTTCGAGAGGCCCGCTGCGAGCTGATCGAAGAGGGCGCTGCACGCCACCTGGAGGAAGAACGGGAAGCACCCCGCGATGTCCACGAGGAAGGGTTCGTGCGGCGCCAGCGGCACGCCCGCCCGCTCCGACGGCCCGGAGATGAGGGCCCGCGCCTCCTCCGGAGAGAAGGCGCGGAGATAGAGGTTCGTGAAGATGTTGAAGAAGGGCGAGACGGCGATGGCCTCGGTGTGGCAGAGGTCCTGGAGCTCCCGGGCCGCCGTCGTGACATAGGCCACGTCGTAGCGGTTGGCGATGGACCGGAAGAAGGAGAAGACCTCCTCGCCGAAGTTCGGATTCCGCGTGATCGCGTCGAACTCGTCCCAGAGGATGACGAGCTTGCGGCCGCCCCGTTCGAGCACGGGGAGATACCGCTTCATGGCCGTGTAGCCGGTGGACGTGGCCGTGGGGCGCGCGATGCCCGATGCGGCCGCGATCTCCTCGAGGAGGAGATCGAAGAACTCGGGCACGTCGATGCCCGCGAGCCCGTGCAGGTCCACGAACACGAACACGAACCTGTCGGGATCGCGGAGGTGACGGCGTCTCACGTCGGGGAGCGAGAGGTGATGGAGCAGCGAGGACTTCCCGATGCGGCGCTCTCCGACGATGGAGACGGACTGGGGTCTCGCCGCGCCGAGACGCGAGAACACCTTCTCGATCTCCGCGGAGCGGCCGATGAAGTCGGCCGGGTCCCGGATCATGAGGCGGTTCATGTAGGGGTTCTGGGGTCGTCCGCTCATGGCGTCCGCTGCTCCTCCCGGAGGACCTGCCACATGGAATGGGCGCGCTTGATGCGGAGGCGGAAGAGGTCGATCCGCCACCGGTACCGGCCCGGCTCCGGCTCTTCGAGGAGATCCTCCGCGGCGAAATGGTGGAGGATGCGCGCCACGAGCCGCGCGTCGAGGCGCCCCGCCACGCCGAAATCCGCGGCCGCCCGCGCGAGCTCCGCGGCGGAGGCCGACGCCCCGTCGTCCGGAAGAGTCTCGGCGAGCAGCGAGAGGACGAGCCTCTCCTCGGGTGTCCGCTGCTTCCAGAAGTAGACCATCTGGGGCGGCGGATTCTGGATGACTTCGTCCACGACCGCCGCGAGATCCCGGGCGTCGCAGGAGTTGTGGCGGACGCGGTTCAGGTGATCGATGAGCCCCTGGCAGATGACCTGCGTGTAGTACGGATGCCCCCCCGTGAGCCGCACGATCCCGCCCGGGATGCCGAAATCGTACTCCACGAGGCCGGCGACCGGTTCCTCGATGAGGGCGAGCGCATCTTCCCTCGAGAGGAGTCCGATGGGGATCGACTGCGACTTGGCCACGAGGGCTCCCCACCGCGTCCCCTCGCGGGCCTCGAGCCCGTGAGAGCCGGAGAAGACGAACGAGACGGGTGGATCGGCCTCCGTGAAGCTCGCGAGGAACGGCACGACCTGGGCCGGAACGGCGCCCCGGTCGATGAGCCCGTCGAGGATCTCGTACTCGTCGAAGAGAATGACGAGGCGGCGAGGCGCGAGATCCGCCACGACGGCGTGCATGTACTCGCGGAATGCCTGGGCGGGGGTGCGGCCCGCGGCGGAGAATCGCGCCGCCGACGCGTTGCCCACGGGCTCGGCGATCTCCGCCGCGATTCCGTCGAAGAACTCCTCCTCCGACGTGGCCGCCGAGTGCCCCTGCAGGTCGATGAAGGCCGTCGCGAAGCCGGGCCCCAGTTCCCCATTGGCGAGCTGGAAGAGGATGGATGTCTTGCCGCTCCTGCGATCCCCGCAGAAGACGAGCACGAGCCCGCCCGGGGCCCTGGCGAGGGCTTCCCTTGCGGTCTCGAACTCTCTCCGCCGCCCGTAGAACATCTCGCGCGTGCGGATCGGATTCCCGAAGATGAACGGGTTCGGCCGGATCTCCCGGAAGGGCTTCGCCACGGAGTCGCTCGACTTGAACCTCTTCCGCAGGGTCTCCGCCATCTCGTTGAAGGCCTCGGCGAGGTTGCCGATCTCGTCGCGGCTGTCGATCGTGACGGTCCCGGGGGCCTCTCCCCGGGCGACACGACCCGCGGTCTGGATGAGCTGGTCGACGGAGAGCCGGAACCGCCGCGTCATGCGCACGGCGACGAGGCTCGTTCCCACGGCGAGCGCGAGGACGGAGAGGGCCCACGCACCGCCGAGCTCCTTCACGCCCTCGTAGATGAACACGTTGTAGACGCCCGTTCCGATGGACCATCCGAACCCCGCCGGGGAGCGGCTCCGGGCCAGCCCGGCGATCTTCGGCTGCCCGGCCGGGAACTCGTAGGCGTGGTACGCCTCGCCGGCGACGACCGCCGCGTGGAGCGACGGGAGATGGTGGTCGTCGACGAGGTCGCTCCCATAGAGCCGGCGGCGGTCGTGGCCGATGATCGTCCGCCCGTTCCGGTCGAACATGAAGGCGTAGCCCGAGTCGGATCCGAAGGCCTCCGAGAGGTCGCGCTTCGAGCGGTCCATGATCTCGCGCTGGATGTGGCGCCATGAGAGGTAGAAGGCGACAGCGCCTGTCACTCTTCCCTCCGCGAGGACGGGCGCCGCGTAGCGGATGTAGAATCGATCCTCCCGGTCCTCCCGGTCCCGCGCCACGTCGGTGCCGAGACGATCCGCGAGCCCGGAGGGGGCCCAGTTCACCTTGACGACCCCCGCCCCGGGATCCACTTCGCCCCGGAGGGCCGGCCCGACCCACTCTTCCTCGTCGATGAGCACCTTCCCGGCGAGATCGCCCGCCCGTTCGTGGCGGAGAAGCGAGGGTTCCGGGCACCGCAGGTTCGTGGCGACGAGGCGCCGATCCGCGTCGATGACGACGGCGAGGTCGAAGACGCCGAACCGCAGGACGAGGTCGTCGAGGTGCTCCGCGGTCCTCGTGGTGATGTCGGCGGTCGGGGCATCGGCGGCGAGCGCGGCGACGATCATGCCGTCCACGGCGGCGGCGCGGGTCTGGGCCGCCGCCCGGTCAAGGAGTGCGTCCACCTGCCGGATCGTCGCCCGGGCGTGGCTCGTGAGGTGCTGCTCCGTCCTCTTCTTCGTCTCGCCGTTCATGAGGGCGAGGAAGAAGGCGAAGCCGAGAACGATGACCGGCACGGCGAAGCCCCCGAGCAGGAGGACGAGGATCCGCGTCTTCAGCGCCCAGTATCGCCGCATCACCGCTCCCGCGCCGGAGCTGTCCTCCGTACCCTTCCGGCTCTGGCGCGCCGCCGCGCCGCCGCCGGTCCGTTGGTCGCCCTGCGGGGTCGGAACCCGGGGCGTTCCTTCTCAATAGACAGTATGGCGTCGCGATGCCTTCTTCGAACGAGGTTACCCGCTTGCCGCGTCACGGACCCGATGCTAAGAGACCTTAGGAAAGCCGCTTACGCGCCGGCGCGGACCGGCGCCTTGAACGGGGCTCCCGTAGCTCAGCTGGATAGAGCGACGGTTTCCTAAACCGTAGGTCGCAGGTTCGAGTCCTGCCGGGGGTATCGAGCCGGCCCGGAAACGCCTCGCGGGGAGAAGAAGCAGATCGCTGCACCGCCATGAACGCTCTCTGCGGCGATCGCCGTCGGAGAGGGGGGTCAGCGCAGTCGGATCGGGCAGGCCGCACCCTCGGTGAGGCTCGTCCCCTCGAGGAGCGCGTTGGCGACGCAGAGCTGGAGGTCGTCGTCCTTCTCGGACCGCTCGCCGGACGTGAAGTCCATGACCACGTCCGTCTCGGCGATGAGGCGCCGGAAGAGCCCGATCGCCTGCTCCCGGAGCGCACCGATGAGATCCTCGAGGGAGAGGGTGCTCCCCTCGACGAGGATCCGGCCGAGCGCCATGCCGCGCCCGGCGTTCTCCTCGAGGAGACGCTCGAGCGCCTCCTCCGAGATGAGCTCGCGGGCGACGAGGATCTCGCCGAGCCGCTCGCCCCTCGGGGTGCCGTCGCTGCGGGCCCGGACGACGACGCCGTCGGAGATCTCGATCGAGGCGAACTCGGAGCGGGTCCTCACGCGCAGCGTTCCCGACTTCATGTTGAAGGCGAGGAACTGGAGGACCTCGGTGAACGTGAAGGTCCGCCGCGGGAAAAGGACGCGATCTCCCGGCTGGCCGGGTTCCGGCGCCGCCAGCGACGGCGCCTCGGTTCCTCGCGCGCCGTTCACCATGGCGACGGCGGTCCGGAACGCATCGGAGAGGCGCACGCCGGCCGCCTTCTCGTCCCGCGCCGTGGCGCCGGCGGACGACGGCGCGACCTGCCGCCGGAGCCCCGTCCTGAACTCCTCCGCGGCGCTGGCCAGGTGCTCTATCGCCGTGGCCAGACGAATGGCCGGCCTGTCGGCCTGGGCCGAGCCGGCCTTGCCGACGAGCGCCCCGAGCCGCTGCAGGAGGCGCTGGCAGTCCCGGCCCACCCGGGCGAGCTCCGACTGGAGCGAGAGCGAGTCCACTCTACGTGACTCCGGCGAGGGAGTTCGCCTCCGGCGGAGGCGATCTCTGGCCGGATCGGCCGGAAAAGCGCCGGGACTTGAGCCCTTTCGCCGGGCCGCCCGGAGCGCGGGACGCCGCCGCCCCCCGAGCCCGCTCCGGACGGGGTCGGCGGCGCGGTAGAATCCCGACTTCCACACTCCGGAGATCACGCCGCCATGGGTCGGATTCCGAGCATCGCCGCCGCGTTCCTCCTGCTCCTCCCCCCCCTGGTCGCCCAGAAGGAACGGATCCGTCTCGAGGATCTCTCGGGCCAGGGCCGCCGCATCAACTTCCAGGGGCGACTCGACAGCGCGTCCTGGGCGTCCGACGGCGTCCATCTCGAGATGAAGCAGGACGGAGGGACCGTCTGGATCCATCCCGTCACGGGAGAATCGCGGGAACCCGCCGCCCCGGGGAGCCAACCCGCGGAATCCCGCCCCGATCGTCCGCGCCGCAGCCGTCCCGATCCCTCGCGCCTCGAGCTCGACGCGAGTCCCGACGGCCGCTTCGAGTCGTTCGTCCGGGACGGGAATCTCATCCTCGCTCCGGACGGCGGCGAGGAGTGGCAGGTCACGACCGACGGAGGCTCGGACTGCCTGAACGGCCGCCTCGACTGGGTCTACCAGGAGGAGGTCTACGGCCGTTACAACTTCCGGGGGTACTGGTGGAGCCCCGACTCGCGCTACGTCGCCTTCCTGCGCCTCGACCAGACGGGCGTCAGGACCTTCACGGTCATCGACCACGTGCCCGTCCCGCTTTCGAAGCTCGACACGGACAAGACGGTGAAGGTCGAGACCGAGCGCTACCCCAAGGCCGGCGACCCGAACCCGGGGGCGCGCCTCGGCCTTGCCGACGTGGCGGCCCGGAAGGTCATCTTCGCCGACCTCTCGGCCTTCGAGCCCGACATCCTCATCGTGCGGGTCGGCTTCGCGCCGGACGGCAGACGGGTCCTCGCCCAGATCCAGAACCGCATCCAGAACCGTCTCGATCTCGTCGCGATCGACCCGGCGAGCGGCGCCGTGACCCTGCTTCTTGGCGAGACGAGCGCGAGCTGGGTGGAGGTCATCGACGAGCTCCGTTGGCTCGCCGACGGGTCCTTCCTCTGGATGTCCGACCGCACGGGGTTCCGGCACGTCTACCATCATGAAGCCGACGGGAAGCTTCGTCGCGCCGTCACGTCGGGGGACTGGAGCGTCAAGACGATCGAGCACATCGACGAGAAGGCCGGGATCCTCGAGTTCACCGGAACCCGCGACGGCGCCGTGAACAGGAACGTCTACCGGATCCGGCTTGACGGCACGGACCTCCGGCGGCTCACGGACGGCGACGGCCAGCACACGATCCGGTGGAATGGCGACCGCTCGCTCTTCCTCGACACGGTTTCGAGCCTCGCGACACCCCCCGAGCAGCGCCTCTGCGATGCCTCGGGGAAGGTCCTGAGGCGGATCGCCGGCTCCACGTTCGCCGACCGGGAGTCCTGGACCTGGACCGCGCCCGAGCTTCTGTCCATCCCCGCCCGCGACGGCCATGCGCTCGACGCCATGCTCATCCGCCCGGCGGACCTCGACACCACGAAGAAGCACGCGATCTGGATCGACACGTACTCCGGCCCCGACGCCCCCTCCGTCGCGAACCGATGGAATCCCTCCGTCTGGTTCCAGTTCCTCGCCCAGGAGGGGATCGCCGTCCTCCAGGTCAACGTCCGGAGCGCCAGCGGCCGGTCCCACCGCGACACCTCGACCTGCTACCGGAACTTCGGCGCCCAGGAGCTCCGGGACATCGAGGATGCCGTGGCCTTCATCTGCCGGAACGCCTGGGCGGATGCCGACCGGGTCGGCATCACGGGCTGGAGCTACGGCGGATTCATGACTGCCTACGGCCTCACGCACAGCAAGGTGTTCCGCCTCGGCGTGGCGGGAGCCGGCGTCTACGACTGGCGCCTCTACGACACGATCTACACCGAGCGGTACATGGACACGCCCGCGAACAACCCGGAGGGCTACAGGACGAGTTCGTGCCTCGAGGCGGCGAAGAACCTCTCCGGCCATCTCGTCATCGTCCACGGCACGATGGACGACAATGTCCACCTCCAGAATGCCATCCGCCTCGTGGACGCCCTCCAGGACGCCGGCCGGGACTTCGAGCTCATGCTCCTCCCCCGCTCCCGGCACGGCCCGCACGCCTCGAAGGCCTGGTTCCTCCGGCGGCTCATGTGGCGAGCCATCTCGACCCACCTCGGACCACCGCGGTAACCCGGATGACTCACGAAGACGAGCCGCGGCACTCGAAACGCGCGCGATTCCGGCCCTGGCGGCCGGAATCGCGCGCTTCGGTGCATCAGCGA
>CAYQRN010000196.1:0-8406 GCA_964419995.1 uncultured Planctomycetia bacterium | reverse complement strand
GAGATCTCCGCGGCCCAGGCCCGCGACGCGGGGGCACGCCTCGCCCTCGTCGGCCACTCCGAGCGCCGCCACGTCCTCGGGGAGTCGGACGAGACCGTGGCGCGGAAGGTGGCGGCCGCCCTCGAGGCCGGACTCGGACCCGTCCTCTGCGTCGGCGAGACCCTCGCCGAACGGGAGTCGTCCCGGACGGAGGCGGTGATCGAGCGGCAGGTCCGCTCGGGCCTCGCGGGGCTCTCCGCCGCCGCCCTCGCGCGGACGACCCTCGCCTACGAGCCCGTCTGGGCCATCGGCACGGGCCGCACGGCGACCCCGGCTCAGGCCGGCGAGGTTCACCGTTTCATCCGAGGGCTCGTCGGCACTCTCCACGGCCGGGCCGCCGCGGAGGACCTGCGCATCCTGTACGGGGGCAGCGTGAAATCCGACAACGTGGACGGGCTCCTCGCCCTGCCCGATATCGACGGCGCGCTCGTCGGCGGCGCCAGCCTCGACGCAACCCAGTTCCAGAGGATCCTCCGGTTCCGCTGTCCGGCGTCCTGACGCGGCGGATCTGCGACCGGAGAGAGAGAAGCGGATCGCGACATGCTCCTGACCATCGTCCTCTACATCATCTTCACGCTGGTCTCGCTCCTCCTCGTGGCCGTCATCCTCCTCCAGGAGGGCAAGGGCGGCGGCATCGGGGCCGCATTCGGCGGCGTGGGCGGCGAGGCCTTCGGCCACGGAACCGGAGGCATCAACCGCTTCACGGCGACGCTGGCGGCCCTCTTCGTGGTCCTCGCGATCGTCATCGCCAAGGTGAAGAGCGCGACGCGGGAAAGCACCGTGGCCGAGCAGGCCGCGAACCGGTGATCCGCGGCTCCATCCGCCGCGGCGTCGGACAGGACGCATGACCGGCATCCTTGGTCATTTCACGGAGACGGGCGCGCTCCTCCGGGGGCACTTCCGCCTCTCCTCGGGGCTCCACTCCGACACGTACCTCCAGTGCGCCCTCGTCCTCGCGGACACGCGGCGCGCGGTGACCGTGTGCGGAGAGCTCGCGGCGCTCTTCACCGGCGGCGCCGTGGACGCCGTGGTGGGACCGGCCCTCGGCGGGGTCGTCCTGGCCTGGGAACTGGCGCGCCAGCTCGGAACCCGGGGCCTCTTCGTCGAGCGGGAGGGCGCATCCTTCACGCTGCGCCGCGGATTCACGCTCGCCCCGGGAAGCCGGGTCATCGTCGCGGAGGACGTGGTCACGACCGGAGGCTCCGCCCGGGAGACCGTCGATCTCTGCCGGTCGCTCGGAGCCCGCGTCGTGGCCGTCATGGCGCTCGTGCAGCGCGCCGAGCGGAATCCGTTCGACGTGCCCTTCATCCCTCTCACGCGGATCCGCGCCGCGACGTGGTCCCCCGACCAGTGTCCCCTGTGCCGGGAGGGCTCGACGCCCGTGAAGCCCGGATCGCGCCCCGAAACCGCGGCCGCGGGGACGGCGCCGTGATCTGCAGCATGACGGGCATGGGTGCTGCCGCCCGCACCGCCGGGGGACTCTCGGCGGATGTTGAGATCCGCTCCGTGAATCAGCGGTTCCTGAAGGTCCAGCTCCGCCTCCCCGCGGTGCTCGAGGCCGTGGAGCCGGAGATGGAAGCGCGCGTCCGGGGCCGCGTCCGCCGCGGCGCGGTCACGGTCACGGTCCGCGTCGCCGGCGTGACCGAGGCCCCCTTCGCCGTGAGCGAAGCCGGCGTCCGCGCCCACCTCGAGGGCGTCCGGGCGGTGGCCGAAAGGCTCGGTATCCGGATGGAGGCCGATCGCCAGCTTCTCGAAACGGTCATCCGCCTCCCCGGGGCCGTGGAATCGGCGGAGACCGGTGAGGCCATGTCGGAACCTCTCCGATCCCTCGTCCTCGAAGCCTGCGACGGTGCCCTCGAGCAACTCGACGCCATGCGGAGCCGCGAGGGAGCGTCCCTCGGGGGAGAGCTCCTCCGGCTTTCGGGGGAGGCACGGCGCCTGTCGCGAACCGTCGCGGACCGCGCTCCGGACGTCGTCCGGGGCCACCGCGCACGCCTCGCCGAGCGGGTCAACGCCCTCCTCGCCGAGGGCGCGGCGCGTACGGCCGTCACGGAGGCCGACCTCGCGCGGGAGGTGGCTCTCTTCGCGGATCGCGCCGACATTACGGAGGAGCTGCACCGGCTCGGCTGCCATCTCGACCGCCTCGAGGAGACGGTCCGGGGCGAGGGCGAAGCCGGACGGCGGCTCGAGTTCCTCCTCCAGGAGATCGTCCGCGAGGTCAACACGATCGGATCCAAGGCCAACGACACGGCCATCGCTCACGCGGTCATCGAGCTCAAGTGCATCGCGGAGCAGCTCCGCGAGCAGGTGCAGAACGTCGAATGAGCGGCACGCGGGGAAGGCTCGTCGTGATCTCGGGGCCCTCGGGCGCCGGCAAGAGCACGATCGCGCACGCGCTCGCACGCCATCCGGGGGTGTGGATCTCCGTCTCGATGACGAGCCGCGCGCCGCGGGCCGGCGAACAGGACGGCGTGGACTACCACTTCGTCTCCGAGGCGGAATTCCGCCGCCGCGCCGGGGCCGGCGAGCTCCTCGAGCACGCGGAGGTCCACGGCCGCCTCTACGGAACGCCCGCCCGTCCGATCCGCGAGCGAATGGCCCGCGGGGAGACCGTGCTTCTCGTCATCGACGTCCAGGGCGCCCGCCGCCTGCGGGACGCCCGCGAGCCCCTGGCGTCCATCTTCGTCCTCCCGCCCTCCCTCGACGTTCTCGAGAAGCGCCTGAGGGACCGCGGCACCGAGACGGAAGCGTCCATCGCGCGGCGGCTCGAGACCGCGCGGGCGGAGCTCGCGGAGCAGCACCTCTACGACCACCGCATCGTGAACAGCGACCTTGCGGCTGCCATCGCCGCGGTCGAGGATATTCTGGGGCTCGGGCCGTCCGTCCCGTCGGACGCGGCCCGGCTCCCGTCGCGCTGAGGAGACCAGGGGATGATCGATCAGCACCGGTTCGAGGAGCTCTACGAGGCCTGCGGAGGCGTGTTCCGCACGACAGTCCTCATCCAGAAGCGCCTGAAGGAGCTGCACCGCGGCTGGCGTCAGCTCGTGGACGGCATCTTCCGCAATCCCATCGAGGCCGTGATCCAGGAGATCACGACCCGGCGCATCGAGCTCATCCCCGACACGGATGAGAACCGCAAGCTCATCGCCGAGGAGATGGAGCGCATGACCCTCGAGGCCCGGCCTCTCTTCGAAGTGACGGAGGAGATGCCCGAGGAGGAGATCGAGGCCCGCCTCGGCGGCGAGAAGAAGAGGTGACGATGGCCGCGGCGTCGGGCGGGCACGTCATCCTCGGCGTCACCGGCAGCATCGCCGCCCACCGCGCCCTCGACATCACGTCGGAGCTTCGCAAGCGCGGCCACCGCGTCTCGGTCGTCATGACGGCCGCGGCCCAGAAGCTCATCACGCCCCTGGCCTTCCAGGCCATGGCGCTCTCGAAGGTCTACACGGATCTCTGGGAGCGGACCGAGTCCTCCGATCACGATCACATCCGTCTCGCGGAGGACGGACACGTCCTCTGCATCGCCCCCGCCACCGCCGACGTCATCGGGCGGCTCGCCCACGGGCTCCTCGACGATGTCCTCCTCACGACGGCGTTCGCATTCCGCGGCCCCCGTATCGTGGCGCCCGCCATGAACTGGCGGCTCTTCGAGAACCCGATCCTGAAGGCCAACCTCGCCCGCCTGCGGGAAGCCGGTTTCGAGATCGTGGATCCGGACACGGGCGATCTCGCCTGCGGCGAGAGGGGACCGGGGCGCCTCGCGCCGGTCCCGAGCATCGTGGACGCCATCCTCGCCCACCTCCCCCCGTCCCCATGAGGTTCCTCATCACCGCCGGACCGACCCGCGAGCACATCGATCCGGTCCGGTTCCTGTCGAACGCGTCCTCCGGCCGGATGGGCTTCGCCATCGCCGGGGCGGCCCTCGACCGCGGCCACGCCGTCCGGATCATCGCGGGTCCGGTGGACATCCCCCCTCCCGCCGGCGCCGCCGTCGATCGCGTCGTCTCGGCTGCCGACATGAATGAGGCCGTCACGCGGCGGTTCCCGGAGGCCGATGTCCTCGTCATGGCAGCGGCCGTCGCCGACTGGACCCCCGTGGAGGTGGCGAGGCACAAGCTCGCGAAGGGCACCGCCACCCGAATCGCGCTCGAGCTCAGACGCACGCCGGACGTCGTCGCCGGGGCCGCAAGGGGCCGGGGCCACCGCCTGGTCGTCGGCTTCGCCCTCGAGACCCACGACCGCATCGAGCACGCTCTCAGGAAGCTCCGGGAGAAGGACCTCGACCTCATCGTCGCCGACGGCCCGGAGGTCATCGGCAGCGCGGACGCCGCGGTCACGATCCTCGGCCCCGGGGGATTCCGGCGGGACCTCGGGCCGGCCGCAAAGCCGGAGATCGCCCGGCAGCTCGTGACCCTCATCGAGGAGCACGCGGAGGCGCGGAAGTTCTCATGAGCGACGCCTTTCCTCCCCCGGTCGAAGTCCTGTTCACCCGCCTCCCCCACGCAGCGGACCTGCCGGACCCCGCGGCGATGACGGCCGGTGCGGCGGGCGTCGACCTCCACGCCGCCATCGACGGCGAGGTCGTCGTGGAACCGGGGCGCATCGCCCTCGTGCCCACCGGAATCTGTGTCGCGATCCCCCCCGGCCACGAGGGGCAGGTTCGCATGCGCAGCGGTCTCGCGCTCCGGGAGGGCCTGCTCCTGCCCAATGCTCCGGGGACCATCGACAGCGACTATCGGGGCGAGATCCGGGTCATCCTCGCCGCCGTGGGCGGACATCCGGTGGTCGTCCGTCGCGGGGACCGCATCGCCCAGCTCGTCATCGCGCCGGTGGCGAGGGCCGTCTTCCGCCGGGTGAACACCCTCGACGCCACGGAGCGCGGCGCGGGCGGCTTCGGTCATACGGGGCGCTGAGGATCGGCGCCCGCCCGCCCCCCGAAGGCGCCGAAAATCGCCACAGGGGCTTTACCGGCGGACCCTTCCGGTGAATAATGCAGCCACGGCCGGGATCGGCGGCGGGGCTCTGCCCCGGCTTCACGCGCATCCTCGGCCGCGCGGATGGCCGACGCTCCCGAGGCCCGCGCGGCGGCCGGGCCGGGAGGCGGACGGAGATGCGTCGCCATCTCCGGGAGGGAATCCATGTCGCGTTCGCGCCTCGTCGGGGCCACCGGCCTCATGGCATCGGCGCTCTATCTCGCCCTCGCTCTGGCGACGCTCGACCTCGTGGCCGCGGGCGACGCGGACCGGCGATTCTTCTCGAATCTCGGCGGAACTCTCGGCACGGCCGCCGCGCGGGCCCTCGTCGAACCCTTCGGAGCCGGGGCCTTCGGCGTGCCCTTCTTCCTCGTGTTCCTCGGCTCGACGCTGCTCGGCGGCCGCCGGATCGGGGAGCCCATCATGAAGCTCCTCGGCCTCCTCGTCTTCATGATCACGGCCGGCATGGTCCTCGAAAGCCTGCTTCCGGACCGTTTCTATCCGCGAACCGGAGCGCCGCTCGGAGGCATGCTCGGCGAGATCGCGTCGCGCCAGCTCGAGCGCCTCTTCGGGTCCCTCGGCGCCGCCCTCTCGGCCGTCATCCTCTTCCTCCTCGCGTCCCTCCTCACCACCGAACGGCTCATCCCGCGAGTCCTCGCGGCGCTGGCCGGGGGGACCGGCGCCGCCGGCACCGAAATCGTGCGCCGCGGCGGCCGCAGCCGGCGGAAGACGGGCGCCGGCGACCTCGTGCTCCCCGAAGGGGACGCCGCCGGCCCTTCGCCCCGGCGGACGAAGAAGTCCGCATCGGCCGCGCCCGCAAGCCTGCTTCCCGCGATGGACACGGATCCGGACCCCGGGCTCGAGGCGGAAGCCGCGCCCGTCGACCTCTCGCCGCCGCCGGGTGCGGACGATGGAGACGCCGCCGATCCGGCAGCCGCCCCGCCCGATCCCCCTGCGGAGCTCGAGCACCCGGAGCCGCCGATCCGAAGCGGGATCCGGGCGGCGGAGAGCTTCGAGAACCTCGAGCTCAACCGGCGGGATGGCGATGCGCGGTCGCCCTATGAACTGCCTCCGCCGGCCCTCCTCGCGGAGGAAACCGTCCCGGACTCGGCGGAGAAGGAATCGTCCATCCGCGAGAAGGCCCAGATCCTCGAGCAGGCCCTGGCGAGCTTCGGCATCGAGGCCCGCGTCGTCGAGATCCAGCGCGGCCCCGTCATCACGATGTACGAGCTCGCCCTGGCCGCCGGAACCAAGGTGAAGACGATCACGAGCCTCGGCGACGACATCGCCATGGTCCTCCGGGCGACGACGGTGCGCATCGTCGCCCCCCTGCCCGGGAAATCCACGGTGGGGGTCGAGGTGCCGAATCAGGTCCGCGAGACGGTCTTCCTCAGGGAGCTCCTGCGCTCGGAGGCCCTTCGTTCGCGACGCCTCGAGATTCCGCTCCTCCTCGGCAAGGATGCCGCGGGCGGACCGCTCATCGAGGACATGGCGGGGATGCCCCACCTGCTCATCGCGGGCTCCACGGGGTCCGGAAAGTCGGTGTGCCTGAACAGCATCATCATGAGCATCCTGCTCCTGCGGCACCCCGAGGACGTGCGCCTCATCCTCATCGACCCGAAGATGGTCGAGCTCCAGCTCTTCAAGGATATCCCGCACCTCCTCACGCCCGTCGTCACGGACATGAAGAAGGCCCCGAAGATCCTCGAATGGGCCGTGGCGCAGATGGAGGAGCGCTACGAGCTCCTGGCGGCGGCGCGGGTCCGCAACATCGGCGGTTTCAACCGCCTCGAGCCCGACGAGATCCGATCGAGGCTCCGGGACACGCTCACGGACGACGAGGTCGCCAAGGCTCCCGTGAGGCTTCCCTTCATCGTCATCGTCGTGGACGAGCTCGCCGATCTCATGATGATGTCGGCGAAGGAGGTGGAGATGTCCATCTGCCGGCTCGCCCAGAAATCCCGCGCCGTGGGCATCCACATCATCCTCGCCACCCAGCGCCCGTCGGTCGACGTCATCACGGGCCTCATCAAGGCCAACATGCCCGCCCGGATCAGCTTCAAGGTCTCGTCACGGATCGACTCGCGCACGATCCTCGACCGCTCCGGTTCCGACAAGCTCCTCGGCCACGGCGACATGCTCTTCCTGCCGCCGCGGTCCTCCGTTCTCATCCGGGCCCAGGGCACCCTCGTAGCCGACCGGGAGATCAAGTCCGTCACGGACTACCTGCTCGAGTCCGCCGGTCCGCCCGCCCCCCGCGAACTCGTCCAGGGCAGCGACGCGGCCGCCGCGGAGGGCGACGACGACGTCCCCGTGGAGCGGGACGACATCTACCGGAGGGCCGTCGAGATCGTCCTCTCGTCCCAGAGGGGCTCCGTCTCGATGCTCCAGCGGAAGCTGGCGATCGGATACACGCGCGCAGCGCGGCTCATCGACCTCATGGCCGAGGACGGCGTCGTCGGGGCCTACAAGGGGAGCAAGGCCCGCGAGGTCGTCATGACCCTCGACGCATGGCGTCAGGGGGGGCCGCGCAAGGCAGGACCGACGCCTCCGGCCGCGGCCGGCGACGGAGCCGCCGTCTCCACGGACACCGGCGAACGCACACTCGCGACGACTCACGAGGAGTAGACCCATGATCGGCGAGACCCGCGGCCTCCGCGCTCCGCGCCCGCTCTGGAACGGCGCGTGGCTCTGTGCCTTCGGCATCGTGCTCTTCTTCTTCGCAGGGCTCTTCAAACTCGCGGTCTCCGGGGGAAGCGCGGCGGTGAGCTCCTCCGTCGACGCGGGGCTCTTCCCGTCCATCCTCGCGCTGCCCGCCCGCCTCTTCGGAGCGCCGGCGGCGGCGATCCTCCTGCTCGGTCTCGGCAGCGCCGCCGGCCTGCGGTTCCTCGGCCGCCCGATCGGCGAGGCGAGACGCAAGATGCTGTCCGTCGCCATGTTGGTGCTGGGGCTCGGTGGCTTCGCCGGCGCCGTCGAGGCGCTCTCGGATCCCGATCCCCTCGGTTCCTTCTGGGCCGGTACTGTCGGAACGGACCTGTCCCAGGGCCTCGGAGTCGCCGGCGCGATCCCCGGCCTCATCGTCTCCGCAGCGGTTCTGGCGTTCGCCCTCCTCCTCTCCTCCACCTCCTTCCTCGGCCGCCCCCGCCGGGCGTCCGGATTCCGCCCCCTTGACAACGCCGCGGACCCTGACAATACGGGGTCCCCGATCCGCGACGCCCTCGGAACGCCGGCTTCCACCGCGCTCCTTCCGGGATCCGCGGCGGACGTGGAGGTCCTTCCCGGCATCGGCATCGAGTCTTCGACGGACACGGATCCGCAGCCCTCGACCCCGCGGTGGACATTCGAGTCCCCCGCCGCTGCGCCCGAGATCGGAAGAGCGTCGTGTAGGGAAAGA
>CAYQRN010000195.1:0-8453 GCA_964419995.1 uncultured Planctomycetia bacterium | reverse complement strand
GGAGACGGACATCTCCGACATGGTCCGGGTTCCGGGGGGGCCGCTCCGCCGGGTAGCCCCCGGCGGCGGGGTCATCGATGTTCCGGCGTGCTTCATCGACCGTTTCGAAGTGACCGTCGGCGACTACGAGACGTTTCTTTCCGCTACGGGACACCCTCCGCCCCATGCCTGGGAGGGGCAGCGGGGCGTGCCGGGCACGGACTCCCTCCGGGCCCGCGAGGATTTCCCGGTGGTCCATGTGCGCCAGGGCGATGCCGTCGCCTTCTCGCGCTACAGGATGAAACGGCTTCCCACGGACGAGGAATGGGAGCGTGCAGCGCGGGGCACGGGCCCCGGGAGCTATCCCTGGGGCGACGGCTTCGCGCCCCGCATGTCCAACTCCCTCGACCTCGGCCTCGTCCCTCCGCGCGTCATCCGCGTGGGGTTCTTCGAGAGCGGCCGGTCGCCCTTCGGCGCCTACGACATGGTGGGCAATGTCCGGGAGTGGACGGGGACCCTCACGCGGGACGAGCTCGATGACCGCTTCGTCATCCGCGGAGGCTCCTTCCTCACGCCGGTGCGGGAGAGCCTCCGACGGGATCTCGAATCCGTGACCTTCGCCCACGACCTCGGCTTCCGCTGCGCCGTGTCCGAGACTCATCTCGGGATCCAGCGGCAGACGGGCCGCCTGGCGGCGCGTCTCGGATTCCGGGATCCCCTCCGGTCCCTTCTCATCGCCGGGCCGGCGGAGCGTGCACTCGTAGATCTGGCCCGCCGCCATCCGGACCGGGTGGAGACGGACATCGCTCCGGTGCTCCGCCATGCCGTCCGGTGGGTCCGGGCAGAGGCGGTGGCGGAGCGCCTCGAACGGACGCTTCGAGCCGTTCTTGCGGCGGCGCCCGCGTCGAACCCGGCGACGGTCGGTCGATAGCGTGCCGGCGCCGTTTCCGGAAACCCGAGTCGCCCTGTCCCATCTGCTCAGGGAGCGCGGCCTCCACCTCGGCCGGGACCTCGGGCAGCGGTTCCTCATGGACGCCCGCGTCCTCGACAGGATCGTCGCCCTGGCCGCCCCGGAGCGGGGCGACTTCGTCCTCGAGGTGGGCACCGGCATCGGCACCCTGACGCGTCGTCTCGCCCCCCCGGCGGAGGTCCTCGGGGTCGAGATCGACCGCGGCCTGCATGCCCTGGCCTCGGAGTTGATCGGCGCGACGCCGGGTCTTGAGCTCCGCCATGGCGACATCATGTCCGGCAAACGCCATCTCGACCCGGCGGTCGTCGCAGCGCTGGCGGCTGCCCGGGCGGCCGGCCGTCGGATCAAGGTCGTGTCGAACCTCCCCTACGCCATCACGACCCCGTTCCTTGCGGCCCTCCTTCTCGACACCGGCGTTCCCGACCTCGCGGTGCTCATGGTCCAGCGAGAGGCTGCTCTGCAGATGACGGCGGCCCCGGGCTCGCGGGAGTGGGGCGTCCTCCCGGTCCTCCTGTCCCTGGCCGTTTCGGCTCGGATCGCCTTCCGCGTGCCCCCGGAGGCCTTCTGGCCCGTGCCGGCCGTGTCCTCGGCGGTGGTCGGGCTTGCGCCGCGGGCCGGCGGAACGCCGACGCCGGAGGACCTGGCGCAGGCGGTGCGGGCGGCCCGCGCTCTGTTCCCCTACCGGCGGAAGACTGTGCTCCGGGCGTTCGGAACCGCCGCGGCGGCGGGCGTCATGCCGGATGCGGCGGGGGCCGCGGAGACGCTGCGCCGGGCCGGCGTCGAGGCCGGCCTTCGAGTCGATGCGCTGCCCGCAGCGGCGTTCCTTGCGATCGGCCGCGAGCTTCCCGCCTCCGCCTCGTGAGCGGAGGGCCGTGCTTGCGTCGCCTGTCGCCGGTGCTACGTTGCGATGACCCTCCCGTTCGAAGCCGATGACGGCGCCGTGCCCGGAACGGCGTGCTCCGCGGGAAGGACCGATCCGGCGGGAGGCGCGTCGGGTGCTCTCCGCAGACCTTCGCACTCGCGTTCAACAGGCGACGGATATCGTCGCTCTCATCGAGAGCCACGTGCCGCTCAAGCGGGCGGGAAGGTCGTACAAGGCGCTCTGCCCGTTCCATCGGGAGAAGACCCCGTCCTTCCACGTCAACCCCGAGCGCCAGCTCTTCCGCTGCTTCGGGTGCGGCGCCGGCGGCACGGTCTTCGACTTCGTCATGGCCGCGGAGAAGGTGGGTTTCGCGGAGGCCCTGCGCATCCTCGGAGACCGGGCGGGCATCGCCATCGACCGGAAGCAGCCGGCGGGGACCGGCGGGCCCGACCGCGCGGCGCTCTACCGCGTCAACGCCTGGGCTGCGAAGCTGTTCCGCGCGTGGCTGGCCGAGCCCGGGGAGGGCGCCGAGCGCTGCCGCGCCTACGTCCGGAGCCGATCGATCACACCGGAGTCCGAGGCCGCCTTCGGCCTTGGCTACGCCCCCGGTGGCTGGGATTCCCTGCTCCGCGCCGCGGCGGCGGATGGCGTGTCCCCGGAGCTTCTCGAGGCGGCGGGCCTCGTGTCGACGCGCGAGCCGGAGGTCGAATCGCGCAGCGATCGCAGACGCCGCCACTATGACCGGTTCCGGGATCGCCTCGTCTTCCCGATCCGGGATGCCGAGGGTCGGGTGCTCGGATTCGGCGCGCGGAGCCTCGATGGCAGCGACCCCAAGTACCTGAACTCGCCCGAGACGATCCTCTTCCGCAAGAGCCGGCTCGTCTACAACGCGGAGACCCTCCGGAAGCTCGATGGACAACCGATTCTCGTCATGGAGGGATACACGGACGTGATCCTCGCGGCCCAGTGCGGAGTCCCCGGGGCCGTGGCGACCCTCGGAACCGCTCTGTCGGAAGAACACGTGAGGATCCTGGCGCGTTTCGGCCGGTCCGTCGTCCTGGTCTACGACGGCGACAAGGCGGGCCAGAAGGCGGCCGAGCGGGGAGTGCAGGTCTTCTCGTCCCAGGACGTGGACCTGGATGTCGCCGTCCTGCCTGCCGGCGAGGATCCCTGCGATTACTTCATCAGGGTCGGCCCGGCCGGTCTCGATCCGCTCCTCGCCTCGCGGCGGGAATACCTCGACTTCGTGACCGAGGTCGTCACCGGACGCCACGACATGCGCTCCGTGGCAGGCAAGACGCGGGCCGTGGGCGAACTCGCGACGATGCTGGCCGGCGTGAGCCACGCCGTGAAGCGGGAGCTTGCGATCGTTCGCGTCGCCAACACCGTGGGGTTCGATCCCGACATCCTCCGCGCGCGCGTGGCCGCGGTGCCGCGTGTGCGGTCCCGGGAGACGCCGTCCGGGGACGGGTCCGGCGCAGCGACAGGCGTCATCGCGCCGCTGCGCCTGACGACGGCCCAGGCCCGCGCAGAACGCGACGCCCTTGCCGCGATCCTCAATCACCCCTCGCTCCTGCCGGAAGCGGCGGGGCGGATCTCGGCACCGGACTTCACCGACCCCGCGCTCCGCGACCTGTTCGAGAGGATCCTCGACGCCGCCGCTGCGTCCCCGGACCCCGATGCGGCCTCGGTCCTCGACGCGCTCGCCGACGCCGCCTGCCGTCAACTGGCGAACGGGCTCGTGGACACGGAGCTCGAGGCTCCCGCGGCTTCCGTGAAGCTCAGGGGCACCCTCGAGTACCTCGCGCGCCGCCGAGCTCTCGCTGAGGCGGAACAACTCAAGGCAGGGACAGAACTTAGCGATGAGACGCTCAGCGCCATCGAGGCGCGTCTCAAGTCCGTCAAGGGGCCGTTCCGCGGTCGTCCGGACGCTCCGGCGCCCGCGGGGGGGTACTCTGAGAAGTCCGCGGAGACCGGCGCCGGGGCGGGCGGAATCCCCGGAGCTGCCGATTGAGAAAGCGCTGTCATTGAGGATGTTAGTCCTCGCCCCGCGCGTGGAGACGATGTCGTGAAGAGCAGCACGAAGACGAAGCCCGGTGCTGCGGGGGCTTCGCCCGGCGGTCGCGGCGCCCAGCGGGCGCGCGGCGACCGTTCCGCGCCTGCTGCCAACGTCGCACGCCGCGGAACCGATGCCACGTCCGAGGACGCCGATGGCCTTTCGGATATCCGTTCGGAGATCCGCGAGCTCCTCTCGGAAGGCCGTCAGAGGGGCGTCCTCACCTACGACCGTGTGAACCAGCTCCTCCCGCCGGACATCATCTCGGCGGACCGCATCGACCGCATCCTCCAGCACCTCGCCGAAAACGGCATCGAAGTCGTCGAAGACGCCGACGTCGCACCGGCGCCGAGCGCCGAGGATCCGGACGCCGCCGCGGCTGCGACCGAACCTCCGGAGCCGGACGAGGAGCCGGACGAGGGGGGCGAGGGAGGCGGCGCGTCGGAGCGGACCGACGATCCCGTGAGGATGTACCTCACCCAGATGGGCGAGATCCCGCTCCTCACCCGCGAGCAGGAGATCCACTTCGCCAAGGAGGTGGAACTGCACCGGACGATGTTCCGGCGCCTCATCCTCGGATGCCCCGTCGCGGCGGAGCTCGCCATCCGGATCTTCGAGGAGGTGGACAGGGGCGACCTCGCCTTCGACCGGACGCTCAAGGTTGGCGAGGTCGACAAGGAAGACATCACGGACCGCCTTCCGGAGAACATCGCGACGATCAAGGCGCTCATCGCCCGCGGCCGGGAACTCCACCGGCTGTGGCTCGACGCGGGAGCTCCGGACCGGGACGCTCCGTCCCTCGCGCGGCACACGCGGCTTCTCGAGCGGAAGTGGGTCATCCTCCTCGAGGAGCTGGGCCTCCAGATCAAGAAGTTTCGTCCGATGATGGACCTCCTCGTCGAGGTCGAAGCGGAGGCGGCGCGCCTCGAGGACGAGGCCCGGAATCTCCGCCATGCGAAGCGCCAGAGGCATACGCGGGAGCACGACGACCGGCTCCGGGATCTGACGCTGCGGCTCGCCGGGACGCCGGAGATGCTCCGCCGCCGCCTCCGGGTCATCCGCAGCCGCTTCGCGAACTACGAGGACGCCAAGCGCCGCCTCGCCTCCGGGAACCTCCGCCTCGTCGTGTCCATCGCGAAGAAATACCGGAACCGCGGCCTCACCTTCCTCGATCTCATCCAGGAGGGGAACACGGGCCTCATGAAGGCCGTGGAGAAGTACGAGTACCGGAGGGGCTACAAGTTCTCGACCTACGCCACGTGGTGGATCCGCCAGGCCATCACGCGCAGCATCGCCGACCAGGCGCGGACGATCCGCATCCCCGTGCACATGATCGAGACCATGACCCGCCTGCGGAACGTGGCCAAGAAGCTCCTCCAGCGGAAGGGATGCGAGCCGGCCGTGGAGGAGATCGCCGAGGAGGCCGGCATCTCCGTGGAGGAGACCAAGCGGATCCTCAAGATCAGCCGGCATCCGATCTCCCTCGACCGCCCCGTCGGGGAATCGGACGACTCCTACTTCGGCGACTTCATCGAGGACGAGAAGTCCGAGTCGCCCCTCCATGCCGCGACGCACCGGATGCTCCGGGATCGCATCGAGGACGTGCTCCACACGCTGAACTATCGGGAGCGGGAGATCATCAAGCTCCGGTACGGCATCGGCGACGGCTACACGTACACCCTCGAGGAAGTGGGGCGGATCTTCAAGGTGACGCGGGAGCGCGTCCGCCAGATCGAGGCGAAGGCCGTCCTGAAGCTCCAGCATCCGATCCGCCGGCGCCAGCTCGAGGGCTTCCTCGGGTGGGGGACGCGGTAGATGCCCGCCCCGGTTCATGAGTCCGACGGACCGGGGCGCGTGGGGGGCGGAGCCGCCGGCATTCCGCGGGGCGCGATGGACAGGAGCCGATGGCCGCGCGACGGCCATGAACACCGGGGCGCGGGGCCCCGGTGTCTGCGTTTCCGGAGGCGAGGGGTGATGCCATGTGGGATTCGATGAGACAGCTCCTGAGAGCGCAGGCCGTGGACGCCGAGATCTGGCGCCTCCGGGCGGCGATGCGGGATGAACCGGCCATGCTCGCGGAAAGGGAGGCGGCGGTCCGGGAGGCCGAGGCCCGGTGCGCGGCGGCGCGGGACATCGTCGTGACGGCCCAGAAACGCATCGATGCCCGCAACCTCGAGCTCCGGGAGAAGGAGGCCGATGTCCGGCGGCTCGACGGCCAGATGAACACGGCAACGACCAACCGCGAGTACCAGACGTTCCAGCGCGAGATCCTGAACCGCCGCTCCGACATCTCGAAGATCGAGGACGAGATCCTCGGGCTCATGGAGAAGGTCGAGGAGGTGCGGAAGGCCGAGTTCGAGGTGAAGGCCGCGGCGGACACCGTCCGGGCGGAGCGCGACCGGTGTCGCGGCGTCGTGGAGGCGGACCTCGAGCGGATCCGCGGCCGTCTCGAGGAACTGGAGGGTCGCCGCCGGGAGGCCGTGGCGGGCCTCGAACCCGATGTTCTCCGCCTCTACGACAGGCTTCTCGCGAGCCGTGAGGGCGCGGCGCTGGCCGCCGTGGAGGGGCTCATGTGCGGAGGCTGCCACGTCTCGATGACGCTCCAGAACCAGGGCCGCCTCCTGGCGGGCGAGAAGGTGCAGTGCGGGAGCTGCCAGCGTCTCCTCTACATCCCAGAGCTCTGGAAGTCCGGGGCGTCCGACGCGTGAACCGCGGTCTCGTCCGCACGGTCATCTATCCTCTTCATGAACGGCTCCGCGGGCGCCCCACGCTGAGTTTCTACCGGCGGTTCCGCCGCGACGAGGTCCTGACGCCGGAGGCGCTCCGCGATCTCCAGGACCGCCGCATCGCCCGGCTGTTCCGACACGCTGTCCTCGAGACGGCGTGGTTCCGGGATGTCGCCCTGCGGGTCGGGATCGCGGCGGACGGTGTCAGCACCCGCGCGGATCTCCTCCGGCTCCCGCTTCTCACGCGGGCCATCATCGGGGGGAACCGGGAACAGCTCACGGCCCGGTCCCGCCGCCGGCGCGTGTACCGCCTCGAGACCGGCGGCTCCTCGGGCGAGCCCCTCGTCTTCCACACGGACCGGGAGCGCGAGGCCTCCCAGCTCGCCGCCCGCCTCGTGGCCCGGGGCTGGCACGGTCTCCGCCCCGGCGCGCCGGAGGTGGATCTCTGGGGATCGCCCATCGAGATCCGCCGGATCGACCGGATCCGCCGCCTCAAGGACCGGCTGCTCAACTTCCGCATGCTCTCTGCGTTCCACCTCGACGACGCCGCCATGGCGGGCTTCCGCGAACGGATCGCGGAGGTGCGGCCCGAAGTTCTCTACGGCTACTCCTCCGTGCTGGCGCGGTACGCGCGGTTCCTCGAGTCCCGGGGCGAGTCGCTCCGAGATCTGCGGCCGAGGGTGGCCATCGCGACGGCGGAGATGCTCTGGCCGCAGGACCGGGAGGTCATCGGCCGGGTCTTCGGCTGTCCCGTGGCCGCGGAATACGGAGCGAGGGATGCGGGCCTCATGGCCCATGAGTGCGCGGCCGGGGGGCTCCATGTCCTGAGCTTCGCGGTGCACATCGAGATCCTGGACGAAGACGGCGCGCCGGTCCCCGAGGGCCTCCCGGGGGAGATCGTCGTGACGAACCTCTGGAGCTTCGGCATGCCGATCCTCCGGTACCGCACGGGCGACCGGGGCGCGCTGTCCCCCGATCCCTGCCCCTGCGGGCGTCCGGAGCCGATCCTCCGGTCCCTCGAGGGGCGCATCACGGACACCCTCGTCCTCCCGTCGGGGCGCCGCGTGCACGGACTCGGCCTCATCTACATCCTGCGGGAGCTTCCAGGCGTGCGCCAGTTCCGCTGCCACCAGAGAACGCCCTCGGACATCGAGATCCTCGTGGTCCCCGACGCTGGTCTCGACGTCTCGACCGTGGAACGGCGCGTCGTGGAGCGTGCGACCCGGTTCCTCGACGGGGAAGCCGTGGTCCGGGCGTCGCTCGTGTCCGAGATCCCGCCCCTGCCTTCGGGCAAGCACCGCTTCGTCATCTCCGACGTCGAGCGACGGAGCTGAGGGGACCGGCGGCACGGGGGTTCCAGCCCCGGACTTCGTACACTGGAACGGGGGTTCGAAAGACGGCCGCGGCGGGTCTCCCCGCCGAGGAAAGTCCGGGCTCCACAGGGCAGGATGGTGGGTAACGCCCACCGGTCGCAAGACCAGGGAAAGTGCCACAGAGAACAGACCGCCGATGGCCGGAGCGATCCGGCGCAGGCAAGGGTGAAACGGTGGGGTAAGAGCCCACCGCCGCGACGGTGACGCCGCGGGCACGGCAAACCCCATCCGGAGAAAGGTCAAATAGGGGAGGACGTCGCGGGGGCGACCCCGCGGCGAGGAGGCGGCCCGCCTCCTCCGACTCCCGGGTCGATCGTTCGAGGCGCGCCGCGAGGCGCGTCCCAGAGAAATGGTCGTCGCCCCCCTCGGGGGACAGGACCCGGCTTACCATCGAACCCCCGGGACGCGGGCGAGGGACCGCGTCCCTCTTCTTCTCCCGCTCAGCGCAGCGCGGCGGCCGGGGCCTCGAAGACGAAGACCCGGAGCC
>CAYQRN010000194.1:0-8609 GCA_964419995.1 uncultured Planctomycetia bacterium | reverse complement strand
CCCCCTCGGCGCCGACCTCACCAACGGCGTCCACATCCAGCTCGGATGGTGATCAGGACACCCAGTCGCGCGGCCGGCGCCCTGACCTTTCGTCCGCCCTTGCCACCAGCGCGTGGTCCGGCAACCGCCGCGCGGGTGCGTCCGAGGACCGCGGCGGCGCCCCAGAGCTCCACCCCGTCAGGTTCGTGTCAACGAGTTACTCCGGCCGCCTTCACGCCGTCGCCACTTCCCTTTCCATCCCTCCCTCCGTTCGCACGTGCAACAGCCGCGCGACCGGCCACTCCTCGCAGCCCGCCGACTCGATCATGTCGAAGGTCATCCCGCCCGCACCCGGAGCCCCGCCGTTGCTGCGGCAGAGTCCGTAAGCATGGGCCAGAATGTCCTCCCCGTAGACCTTGTCGTAGAGCGCTCCCGTCAGGAACGAACCGAGGACATCCACGCGCCACGGATTCCGGCGCGAGTCGCGATATCGCCGGAGAACCGCCGCGCCACTTGCATTCGCGTTCCCGGACATGGCATTTTCGCGGCCATGTCTGAACACACCACGAGCGAGAAGCGGCGGAGCGACGCCACGGAGATCGCCCGGAGCGCCGCCGCCCTGGCCGTTCTCCTCCTCGCCGCCGTCGCCCCGGCGCAGGAAGGCCCCGCATCGGCGCCGGTGACGGAGCCGCCGCCCGCGGCGGACCTGCGGCCGGCATTCCGGAAGTTCGGACTCGAACCGAGATCCCAGGGACCGAGGGGCACCTGCTCCATCTTCACGACCTGCACGGCCATCGAGTTCGCTCTGGCGAAGGTGCGGGGGCCGGGCGCGCGGCTGAGCCCCGAGTTCCTGAACTGGGCCGCGGGCGAAGTCGCCGGCCGACCCTCCGACGGCAACTTCTTCCACAACGCCATCGACGGCTTCCGGCGCTTCGGTATCTGCGCGGAACGCGTCATGCCGTACAGCCGGAGTTTCGACGCGAAGGCCGCTCCCGCGCCCGAGGCGCTCACCGAGGCCCGCGGACTCCTCGCCGCCGAGGGAACGCGCCTCGAGATCCGCTGGATCGTCCCGTGGAAGCCGAACCGGTTCGGCATCGACGATGCGACGTTCCACGGGATCCTGAGGATCCTCGCGCGGGGCTGGCCGGTGGCCGCGGGCTCGAGCCACAGCCGGCTCATCGTGGGCTACCGCGCTGATCCCGCGGCGGATGGAGGCGGTGCGTTCCTCACCCTCGACAGCGCCCTCGCCCGCTTCGCGGAAGTCTCCTTCGCCTACCTCCGGGAGAAGCTGGCCGACGCCTTCTGGGTCGAGGCCCTCCCGGCGGCGGAGACGCGCCCCCTGCCCGGGCGGTGACTCCCGCCCCGGTGCCGGAGCGTCAGGACGCGCGCCGCTCCGCCGCGCGGGAATCCGGGCTCTTCACGCCCCCGCGATCCCCCGCCGCGACCGTGGCCGCCGCCAGGACGAGAGCCATCGCGTGGACGATGACCCGATCGAAGGTCGTGTCGAGGTAGACGCTCATGGGATGCGAGGTGACGAGCCAGGCGCCGGCCGTCGCCGCAAGGACGCCGGCACCCGAGAGGGCGAGGAAGCCCGCGGTGCTCCGGAGCGCCGGGCGCAGGATCGCCAGGACCACGAGAGCGGCCGCAAGGAGCATGGCCTCCCCGGGATCGATGAGGGACTCCGCGACCCTCCGGGTAACGGCGCCGGCCCGTTCGAGGATCAGCCAGGGGTATCCGAGCACGCCGGGCAGGAGCAGGAAGTTGTCGTTGCGCCACCCCTTCGCCGCCACCACGGCGAGCCATGCGCCGATCATGACGACAGCCACCGACCCCGCCGTGACCAGAGACTTCCGCCGCCCGCCGGAGATGGCAGCCGCCCCGAGGAGCACGACCACGAAGGCGTAGCCTTCCTTCTTCGTGAGGCCGGTGGCCCCGAGCAGGATGCCGGCGAGGATCGCCGGCCCCGCCCTGCCCCTCGGAGGATCCTGCGACGGCCCGGCCCCGTCGTCCTGCGCCGAGGCCCTCCGAAGAAGGAGCGCCGCGGCCATGAGCATGGCGAGGAGCGGGATGTCGGCGTAGGCCCTCGGCGCCGTCTCGTGGACGAGGGGGCAGGAGACGAGCGCCAGCGCTCCAAGCAGCGCCGGCACCCCGGCGCCGGCGAGTTCGATGAAGACGCCGGCGAGCGCCGCGAAGAAGACGACGTGGAGCCCCCTCACGGCGACGAGATCCACGCCCCCCGCGAGGGAGAAGAGCAGCGCCTCGGTGAGAGGGACGAGGGGCGGATACTCGGGAAGAGGCACGCCGAGGACCGGCGCCGGCGCGGGGTCGGGGATGCCGGCGTTCAGGAAGAAAAGGCGGGCCCGCTCGAGGAAGAGGAGGACGCCATCGTGGGAGCGGTCGGGCGCCGAGAAGGCCACGAGCATCGTTCCGGCGGGAACGGCCGCCACCGCGAGGAGCAGGAGGGCCCGGAAGATGCCCGGCGAGCGGTACCCGACCCGCAGGCCGGCGGCAGCCGCGGCGATGGCTCCGGCGGCCGCGAGGCCGAGGACCGTGGCGACATCGACGCCAAGTCCTGCCGCCCGCGCGAGGAGCAGAGCGAAGGCTGTCAGGCCCGTTCCGGCGAGGAAGGCCGTCGACAGGGCGCCAGTCCTCGTCCGGAAGGCGACGCGGAACATGGCGGCAGCGCCGCATCCCGTGACGGTCATGGCCGCGACGAGGACTGTAAGCGCGAGGGCGCCGGTCATTCCGGGACCCTCACCGCGAAGGAGAAATCCGGTCTCCGGAGTGTCTCGCGAAAGCCCGCGGGAGCCGGCGCCGGTGGCAGAGCAAGGACGGCGGCGAAGGAGCCGAGATCCGCCGGGAGGGCCGGACACTCGGTCATCCGCAGGCGGGGAGCCAGGAGTCGCGCCGCGTAGACCGTGTGAGCATCGCGGACGTCCCGGAAGACGGCGGCGATCCGGGCGTCCCGCGCCTCGAGGTCCCGGAACGCGACGACGAGGTCATGGAAGGGCTGACCGAAGCTCCGCGCGATTCCGGCGGCCTCGCCCTCGAAGACGGACGCCGCCCGCGGCAGGCCGGCCGCGAACCGCAGGAGTCCGGCGGCGAGGGGGATCGCAACGCCGAGGGCGAAGATGATGGATCCGCCGCAACGGAGAGGATGCCGGCGGCGGATGATCCCGAGGGCGAAGAGAGCCGCGACGGCCGCTCCGGCGGCGAGCGCCGGTCCGTGGAGACCGAGGGCGTGGGCTCTCAGGGATCGGACGCGGAGTCGACCGCCGGGCTCGACGGTCACCGCCAGGGGATTCGAGAGGAGCGTGCCCTCGGGACCGGAGCCGGCCGGTGCGGCCGCCGCCTGGAGCAGGACCTCCACGCCGGCCGGGATCGGGGGGAGCGGCGCGATTCTCGCATCCCCCGCGGCGGAAAGAACTCCCCGGGCCGGCGGCGATCCTTTTCCGGCGGCAACGTCATCGGGATGGAGCGCGAGGAAGATCCCCCCCCGGGGTGCCACGACGAGAGGGCCGATCCTCGTGCCCGCGACGATGCCGAAGGGGATCCCCGGCGGTCCGTGAAGCGCAAGCGCCGGCCCTCCGGCCTCCTCGCGGATCTCGAGACGGAGCGGGTGGGATCGCCCGGGCAGGAGGAGTCCGAGAAGGAGCGGCACGAGGAACACGGCCGGAATGAGAGCGGCCCGCACCATGGCGCGGCGATCATACCAGCCGGCACGACACGGCGCGTGGGCCGCGCCCCCTCGACCCGGTAGACTGGCGGCATGCCCGGCTCACCGTCCCGCTCTAGCGTCGCCCCCGTGCTCCTCGTGCTCCTCTCCGTCACCGCTCCGGCGGCGCAACCTCCGGACGGTCTCGTGCTTCTCGACACGGCCCGCCAGGAGGAGTTCAGGCCCGCGGCGGAGCTCATGGCGAAGGCCCGCGAGGAGCCGATCCGCACGGCGAACCTCGCGGACCGGGCGGAAGTGGAGGCGGCCGTCCTCGCGGCCCGCCCGCGGAACCTCATCGTCGTGGCTCCCCCTGAGCGCATCGATCAGGATCTCGCACGCGACCTCATCGTCCTCTCGACACGGCTCGACCCCGATCCCTTCCCGGACCTGGCCTTCGCCTTCGTCACGGGACGCGACGGACTCGCGGCGCGCGCCTTCGCCTCGAGAGCCGCTGGCGCCGGTCTCAGGCGATCCGGCGGGCGAGCCGGTTTCTTCGCCTCGTGGGAGGGGCGTGTCCTCCCACCCTCCGGACTTATGCCGAGCGCCTTCGCAGCGCTCGGATTCCGCGACGTCGTGGAGCGGTTCATTCCGGTGTCCGCAGATGACGGTGAACGGCAGCGCCTCGCGCAGGAGGCCCTCCGGGCGCTCCGCGGACGCGATGTCCTGCTCTTCATGTCCCATGGCTACCCCCACGAGATGTCCGGGTGCTTCCGAGGTCGCGAACTCCGGGAGTGGGCCGCGGACCTCTCCCCCGCCGTCCTGCTCACGTCCGCCTGCTGGAACGGCGCACCGGGTCGCTGGTACGAGCCCCATCCGAAGGGTGCGCGGGACCGGGGCGTCATCGATCCGGGCGAATCCGTCGCGCTCGCCCTCCTCGACTCGGGCGTGTCCGCCCTCGTTGCCGGGGTGGACGCGTGGCACGGCCCGCTCACGATGCAGGCGCTCGGGCACCTCGCCGGTTCCGGCCTCTCCCTCGGCGACATGCAGCGGCGCCTTGTCGACCGGCTCGTCCTCGCGACCCTGCCGGACCACCTCGCCTTTCCGCGCGGCTCCGCCTACGCCATGCGGGGCGAAGGCTCAGCCAACCGTCGGCAGAACGGCTCCGCCATGATCGTGTATGGAGATCCGACCTTCCGACCCTTTCGCAGGGACGCCGCCGATCAGGCCTTCATCGACGTCCGCCGCGCGGAGGACGGCATCTTCTCCGTCCGGATGGGAACGGCGCCGCTCATCGATGGCCCCCCGGGAAACGACTTCCTCCTCGCGATCTACCGCCTGAGCGATTATTACAGCATCACGACGGCCGACGTCCGTCTCGCGGCCTGCGAGATCCACCGCCGGTTGGCGTGGCCCCCGGAATGGCCGATCCCGGCTCTCCGGGTCACCTCCTGCCGGGCCGGATCGAAGACCCTCCCGGCGGGCGAACCACAGATCGTCGAGGAGTTGGACGCCAACCGCCGCTTCCTCCACATCCGCGTCCCCATCCCCGTCAGGGTCCCCGCGTCGCTCCATGTTCGCACCATGGCGAAGGATGGCGTGGAGATCCTCCTCGAGGGCCGGTGACGCCGCCGCACCCGAGGTGGTATCATTCGCCCCGGATCGAGGGTCCAAGAAGTACGCGGAGGGCGGACATGATCGGTGACAAGCGCTTCGCCGGGGGTCTTCTGCTCATCGTCGCGGCCATCCTGCCGCGCGGAGCGGCAGGGCAGGTCGCGAACGGCGGTTTCGAGGTGCCTCAGGTCCCCGGAACGACCATCGCCGCGCCGTGGACGGAGGCCGGCGGATCCGGATCCGACATCGTGACCGCCGCCACCGTTCCTTCGGGCCAGGCCTTCGGGTTCCCCGTGGACGGAACCCAGTGGCTCCGCCTGTCGAGCTTCGCGACGGGAGCCATGACGGATGGCTGCGGCCAGGTTCCGGTGGCCGGCGTCATGGGACCCGGCACCGCGGGCTGGGTGACGCAGGCGTTCACGGTGACCGGAAGCACGGTGCTCAACTTCCGCTTCACGTTCCTCACCTTCGAGGATCTCTCCTTCGGCGCCGCGTCCAACGACTACTTCGCCGCCGACATCCTCGACCCGGCCACGACCCCGCCCGCCCTCCTCGCCCGGATGGTCTACGTCGATCTCACGGGCGCTCTCTGCGTCACGGCGGGCGTGAACCCTCCGCTCTCGTTCAGCACGCCGGCCGGCGGGCCCCGGGAGCTCCTCCCGGCCGGTCCCAAGTGCGCATCCTACGATCTCGCCACGATTCCGGGCATCGGCCTCGGATCCTCGCTCATCCTCTCCTTCCACGTGGCCAACCGGGGCAACGCCTCCGTGAACTCCCTCGCCTACGTTGACGGGGTGAACCTCTCCGATCCGCCGGCCGCCACCGGCCAGTTCAACTCGTCCGCCGGATCCCTCCGTGTGAACGGCGTCGGCGCGACATCGACGTGTCATGCGCCCTACGCCGCGACCTGCGCGGCCGGCGGCCCCCTCGCGATCACGGTGACGGGCGGCGCTCTTTCGCCCTTCGCCCTCTTCGTGGGACCGCTCAATCCCGGCAACATGACGACCCTCTTCGGCCAAGTCGACATCGGAACGCCCCCCACCTGGGCCGATGTCGCTCTCCTCATGGACGGCTTCAACGGATCGGGATTCTTCGGTCCCTTCGCGCGCACCGGTATCGCCGGCTCCGCGACTTTCACGTTCACCGTTCCATCCGCGCCGCCCTTCACTCCGGGCTTCGTGCTCGGCACGTTCCAGGGCATCGTGGCGCGGCCCGGCGCCATCCCCTGGGTCCTCACGGCCGCCATCCGGGTCACGGTCCAGTAGACGGGAGGGAGATGACATGACGATGCGATCGGCCCTGTGCGCCGTCCTGCTCGCCGCGGTGTCCGCTCCGGCGCAGATCCAGAACGGCAGCTTCGAGTGCCCCCAGATCCCCGGAACGGCCCTGGCCGCGCCGTGGATCGAGGCCGGCGGATTCGATTCCGCGGCGGTCCGCGCCACGGATGTCCCGGCCGGACAGACCTTCGGATTCCCCACGGCAGGGGCTCAGTTCCTCCGTCTCTCGCCCCTCGGCACGGGCCCCGTGCTGGCGGGCTGCGGCACGCTGCCGGTGGCGGGCTCGGGCGCTTCGAACACGGCCGCGTGGGTCACCCAGACCTTCACCGTGCCGGCCGCGATGGCGCTGGGCTTCCAGTGGACGTTCCTCCTCAACGAGCAGCCGAACAACGCCACGTACAACGACTTCTTCCGCGCCGACCTCTGGAATCCGACGACGACCCCGGCAACCCACCTCGCCACGCTCGTCTACGTGGATTCGGGCTTCAACGCCCAGGGCACCGGGCAGTGCACGATCACGGGCGTTCCGGTCCCCGTGACGTACACGGGTGCGGCGGGCACGCTCGAGGTCAATCCGCCGGGGCCGAAGACTGTGTCCTTCAACATGGCCGCGCTCCCCGGCATCGGACCGGGATCCACGGTCATGCTGTCGTTCATCGTCGGCAACCGCGGTGACGACGCGGGGCCATCGAGGGCATACGTCGACAACATCACACCGAGCATCGCGGCGCCGGGCCCCATCGGGCAGCCCAACGCCGCGACGGCGGCCCTCGCCATCAACGGTGCCGGCGCCGGCACGACCTGCAACGGCCCTCACGCCGCCACCCTCGCCCCGGGCGGCATCCTCACCATCGCGGTCTCGGGGAGCGCGAATCAGCCCTGGGCGCTGTTCTTCGGACCGCTCAATCCCGCGAACACGACCACGCCCTACGGGAGCGTCGACATCGGAACGCCCGGGCTCTACGCCGACGTCGCCATCGTCCTCAACGGCTTCGCGCCACTCACGCTTCTCGATGCCATGGCCGTCGTGCCCCTCGGCGGCACCTCGACGATCTCCTTCCCGATTCCCCCGATCTTCTCTTCCGGAACGACCCTCGGCACGTTCCAGGCCATCGTCGGCCTCGACTTGTCTCCCTACATCCGCCTGACGGCCGCAGTATCGGTGTCGCTGCTCTGATCCACCCGGCGGCCGCTCCCCCGGCGGCCGCCGCTCCTCCGACTCACCCCACCCCACCCCACCCCGGGGCCCGGCCGGTCCGGATTTCCGTTGCCCCCATGCCAGCGCCGGATGTATGATTTTTGTCATCATCGTGGAGGCGCCCTTGGAACCAGACACCCGAAGGCTCGACGAATTCATGGGCAAGGCTCTCGGGGACCTCGGAGCCACGATCTCTTCGGCTCTCGTCGTGATCGGCGAGAAGCTCGGACTCTATCGCGCCCTTGCCGAAGGCGGTCCGATGGACTCCGCCGAGCTTGCGCGCAGGACCGGGACCGCGGAACGGTACGTCCGCGAGTGGCTCATGAACCAGGCGGCCGGCGGCTACGTGACGTTCGATCCCCCCGCCGGAACCTGGCACCTCACGCCGGAGCAGGCCGCCGTCCTGGCCGACGAGACGCACCCCGCCTACCTGCCTCCGGCATTCCAGCTCGCCACGGCCATGGCCCGCGACGAACCGGCAATCGCCGCGGCCTTCCGGAGCGGCCGCGGAGTCCCGTGGGGCGAACACGACCCCGGCCTCTTCGACGGCACGGAACGGTTCTTCGCCATCGCGTACCGGACCTACCTCGTCGGACAGTGGGTCCCCGCACTCGACGGGGTCGAGGCGAAGCTCCGGCGGGGCGCCCGCGTGGCGGACGTGGGATGCGGCCACGGCGCCTCCACACGGATCCTCGCCGAGGCCTTTCCCCGATCGCAGTTCCTCGGAGTCGACAGCCACTCCGCCTCCATCGACAGGGCTCGGGACGCGGCGGCGCAGGCGGGCCTCTCCGATCGCACCCGGTTCCTCACTGCGGCGGCGACGGACGACTGGGGGTCCGGTTTCGATCTCGTGACGTTCTTCGACTGCCTGCACGACATGGGCGATCCC
>CAYQRN010000193.1:0-8637 GCA_964419995.1 uncultured Planctomycetia bacterium | reverse complement strand
ACCCCGCAGAGAAGGAGATCCATGATCCGAACACATGGCCGCTTGCCCGTGATCCCCGGTCTCGTCGCCCTCGCCCTGCTGAGCTGCGCGTCCCGGCCCCCGTCCCCGTCGTGGCCGCCGCCCTCGGTTTCCATCTCCCTCCGCCCTCCGGACTGCACGCCATCCCAGACGCGCATCACGATCTCGTTCCGCATCACCCAGATGCAGGGCAACTGGCACTTCGTCGCTGGCGATGCCAGCGCCGTCACGGCTTACCTGGCCTCGGCGGTGCGGCTCAAGCTTCCTCCCTGCCCGGGCCTGCCGACAGAGCACTGGCACACTCTCAGCGAGTCCGAGTTGCGCCTGCTCGACGACGCCGCGCATTCGAACTTCCCTGACAACGAATGGCCGCTCACGATCACGCTTCCTGGAACGACGTACCAGCTCACGTCGGTCCATGCCACGACGACCCTGATCCTCGAAAAGACCAACGAGACCGTCGATATCACGCAGAACGCGACCTGGAACGGCTGACGCGGCGCGGACGAGGGGCCCGAGAGGAGGATGTCGGCGCCGCCTTGGCCCGGATGATCCACGAAGACGAGCCGCGGCAGTCGGAGCGCTCGATTCCGACCCTGGCTGACGGAATCGCGCGATTCCCTGCATGAGCGAGGACTCTCCGAGCCGCGACGAGCCCTGACGAAGTCCCGGCCGGAGAAGACCGCCCTGGCGGCTCGGCGTTCGTCAATTGTCCGGGCCAGACGGGTCGCGCGACGTCAGATCCCCTCCTCGGTCTCCTGGACGATCCGCTGGACGACGCGGGAGAGGTCGCCGGTCTCCTCGAAGGTGCGAAGCTGCCGGGCGGCGGAGTTGTTCTCCTCGAGGATGCGGAAGAGTCCCGCGATCTCCCGCTCGCAGTTCAGGATCCGCACATCCTCCGCGACGAAGTCGAGCAGCTCGCGGATGGCGTCGCGCACCGGGATCTCCCGGCGGTTCAGGAAGTCGATGAACTTCCCGTCGAGTCCGAAGCGGGCGGCCCGCCAGATGTTCTCGGCGATGAGCGCGCGGCGGTAGAGGCGGTATCCCATGTTCCCGTGGTAGAGGCGCAGGAGCTTCAGCGAGAAGGCCTGGATCAGCGCCACGATGGCGAGCGTGTCGTCGATGCGCCCGGGCATGTCGCAGATCCGGAACTCGATGGTCGGGAAGAAGGGGTGGGGTCGCACATCCCAGTAGATCTTCTTGGCGTTGTCGATGCAGCGCGTCTCGACGAGGAGCTTCACGTAGCTCTCGAACTCGGCCCAGTTGTTGAAGTAGTCGGGCACCCCCGTGCGGGGCAGGCGCCGGAAGATGGCGGTGCGCGTGGAGAGAAGACCCGTGCGGCGGCCCTGCCAGAGCGGCGACGACGCGGAGAGGGCGAGGATGTGCGGCAGGAAGTAGCGGGCCGCGTTCATGACCGCGATGCGCGCCTCCGGATCCGCGATCCCGACATGGACGTGGAGCCCGTAGATGAGGTTCGCCCGCACGACGTCCTGCATGTCCTGGAGGATCTCCATGTACCGGGGACCCTGCGTGACCTCCACTTCCTTCCAGTGGGTGAACGGGTGCGTACTCGCCGCCGCCAGGGCGAGCCCCTGCTTCTTCGCGAGCTGCGAGAGGATCCTCCGGAACATCCGGAGCTGTTCGCCGACTTCCGCCACGCTCCGGCAGACGCCGGTGACGACCTCGACGACCGGCGCGTGGAACTCGGGGCGGATATGCTCGCCGTAGAGCTGCCGGCCCTCCTCGATCATCCGATCGGTCTTCTTGGCCAGCGCCCAGGTCGTCGGGTCGACGATCTGGTACTCCTCCTCGACGCCGAGGGTCGGCAGGTTGTCATTCATGGGATCGGTTCTCCGGATGGCGCGGCGCCACGACGAAGGCGGGAACCTGCCCGCCCCCCGACGTCACGTTGGCCAGGGAGCCCGCCGAGAGGCGCGACAGGCACCCGTGCATGCGCCCGAGATAGAGATAGGGATCGCAGTCCACGATGAGCGGCTCCGGCGAGAGGCCCCGCGCCATGGCCGGAAAGGGCTCGAGGACCGGCGTGACGCGCTCCTGGACGACCCAGGAGCCCTCCGCCGCCCGGTGCAGCGCCGCCGACCAATCCGGCGCGGAGCACTCCCACCCGAGGACGACGCCGCGGCCGCCGTACTCGTCATTGGGCTTCAGGACGAACCCCTCGCGCCGGGTCGCGAGGAACGGAAGGAGGTCGATCAGAGCCCCGTCCTTCCGCGTCTTCATGGACCGCACGCGCCTGGTCCACGGCACGTACGCATCGACGAGAGCCATCTCGTCGGCCGTGAGGTACCGCGCCCGGTCATCCCCCGTGATGAGGGCGAAGATGGCCTTCTTGTGGATGAGCTTGCAGCGGAAGGGGTTCACGACGCGCACGCAGCCGGCCCGCAGGGCGTCCTCGAGGGCGCGGACCTCGGCGTGGCGGTCGAGGAACTCGTTCACGAGGACGCGGCGGTAGACGAGGCCGATGGGGCCGGAGGTGCCCCGCAGCACGCCGTTCTCGAAGACGAGCGTCCGCGGATCCTCGACGGCGGTGTCGTACCCGGAGCGGCGGAAGAACTCCGCGATGATGTGGAACTCGTGCTCCGTCGGGAGGCCCGCGTAGTCCACGATGGCGATGCGCGGCCGGTCCCGGCCGCCGGAGTTCCGCCAGACGGCGAGCAGCGTGTCGAGCAGGATCCGGCGCTCCTCGAAGCGGCGGAGTTCCCACGTTTTGGCGAAGGCCCGCACGAGGGGATGGTCGAGGAACGCCTCGGAGAGGACGTCCGAGTAGCCCGGGCCCGCGGGACATTCGCCGTTGAGCTCCACGAAGCGGGGCCCGTCCGCCGTGAGGAACGCGTCGAGGCGCGCGAGGACGAAGGGGTCGGGGATCCGCGGGTCGATCTCCACGAGCCGGCGCTCGCCCTCCGTGAGGTCGAGCTCGGCGAGGAGAGCCGGATCCCGGAGCGCGGCGGAAGCCATCTTCGCCGAGGCCGAGAAGACGGCTTCGGCGGCCCGGCGGAGCGAGGCTTCCTCCTCCTCGGTGAGGAGGTGGGGCCGGAGGTAGTGGACGAGGTCGCGATCGCCGTAGAGACAGCGCCGCCCTCTCAGATCGGTCCTGAACCCCTCGAGCGTGGTGAGCCACTCGTCGCGGCGCGCCCGCACGAGGTCCTGGAATCCTGCGACGGCGTCACGGGCCATGCCGCAACTGTCTCCGCGGGCCGGCGGGACTCAAGCCCCTCCCCGCCGGCTGCCGCGGTCGCAGGCCCTCCGACCCTGTGTCTCAGCCGAGATTCCGGACGGCGAAGTCCCAGTTGAGGAGGTGGTCGATGACGGCCGTCACGTAGTCGGGCCGCCGGTTCCGCCAGTCGACATAGTAGGCGTGCTCCCAGACGTCGATGGTGAGGAGCGGCCGCTTCCCCGGCGACGTGAGCGGCGTCTCGGCGTTGGAGGTCTGCTCGATCCGGAGCTTCCCGTTCTCGAGCACGAGCCAGGCCCAGCCGCTCCCGAACTGAGTGACGGCGGCCTTCGAGAAGGCCTCGCGGAACTTCGCGAAGTCGCCGAAATCCGCGTTGATCTTCTCGATGAGGGCGCCCGCGGGCTGCCCGCCGCCCTTCGGCTTCAGGCTCTGCCAGTAGAAGGTGTGGTTCCAGACCTGCGCGGCGTTGTTGAACAGGCCCTTCGACTCGGGCTTCGCCGCCGCGGCGCGGATGATCTCCTCGAGAGACTTCCTCTCGAGATCCGTTCCCGCGATGAGCTTGTTCGTGTTGTCCACGTAGGCCCTGTGATGCTTGCCGTAGTGGAACGAGATGGTCTCGGCCGAGATGTGCGGTGCGAGATCGCTCTCGCCAAAGGGAAGAGGGGGCAGCTCGATCATCGTGTCACCTCGCGATTCGCTCTTCGTTTCTGCGGAGACGGTCCGGCATCCGGTCACTGCGGCCACGCCGGCGGCGATCGCGCCGCCGAGGAACGTGCGCCGGGTCGCGCCGGATGGGTTCCGTTCGTACGCCATGGGAAGGCACTCCTTCGGACTCCTGCGCAACGTACGTCATCGGGCACGTCCGTCCAACGGCGGGCCGCGTACGTTCCGCGCGCGCCGCGGCGGCGCGGCGTGGTCGCTTCGGATCCGACACGGGCGTTCGTACCATGCGCCGCGCGGTGCCGGACGCCGGAACATGCGGTCGGCCCTCCCGGAGGTCCGGAGCCTTGAGAATCCTCTACGCCGCTTCCGAGGTCTTCCCCTTCGCGAAGACAGGCGGCCTCGGCGACGTGGCCGGCGCCCTTCCGAAGGCCCTCACCGACCTCGGCCACGACGTCCGCGTCATCCTCCCGCTCTACCGGAAGATCCGCCGGCGCAAGGACCCGCTCCGGGAGATCCACCCCTCCGTTTCCCTGCGCTTCGCTGGCGAGGACCGGCCGTTCCGCCTCCTCGAGGGGCGACTCCCGGGCTCCGCGGTCCCGGTCGTTTTCGTGGAGAACGCGGGCTATTTCGAGGTCGAGGACGAGTACTACGGAACCGCCCCCGGATCCTACGGAGACGCCCATCTTCGCTTCCTCTACTTCGCCCACGCGATCCCTCTCGCCGCCCGCGCCATCGGTTTCGTTCCCGAGGTCTTCCACCTGAACGACTGGCAGACGGCCTTCGCCGCGGTCCTGCTGAAGACGGTCTTCCACCTCGACCCAGGCTTCCGCGGGAGTGCCTGCGCCCTCTCGCTCCACAACATGGCCTATCAGGGCGTCTTCCCGGTCGAGGACGTCCGCGCGGCGGGCGTCGAACCCGCGCTCCTCTCCTGGCGCTACCTCCTCGAGGGCGACACGGTGAACCTCCTGAAGGGCGGCATCCTCTTCGCGGACGTCGTAAACGCCGTGAGCCGCACCTACGCTTTCGAGATCCAGACGCCGGAGTGCGGCGCGGGCCTCGAGACGGTCCTCCGGGAACGCGGCCCCGATCTCCATGGCGTCGTGAACGGCCTCGACACGGAGGTCTGGAATCCGGCGCGGGATCCCGCCATCGCCGCACCCTTCTCGGCAGCCGACCTCGCGGGCAAGAAGGCGTGCCGCGACGCGCTTCTCCGGGAGCTCGACCTCGCCGCCGGCGACGGCCCCGTCCTCGCCGCCGTGTCGCGCCTCACTGCCCAGAAGGGCATCGACCTCATCGTCGAGATCCTGCCCCGGATCCTCGAAGACGACGCCGTGCGCCTCGTGGTCCTCGGATCGGGGGACCCCGATCTCGAGGAGCGCCTCGCCGCCGCGGAGCGGCTGTACCCGGGACGCATGAAGGCGATCCTCCGCTACGACGAGGACCTCTCGCACCGCATCGAGGCCGGAGCGGACATCTTCCTCATGCCGTCCCGCTACGAGCCCTGCGGACTCTCCCAGCTCATCTCGCTCCGGTACGGCGCCGTGCCCGTGGTCCGCGCCACGGGGGGGCTCGCCGACACGGTCGTGGACGCCACGGCCACCGCCCTCGCGGACGGCACCGCCACGGGATTCGTCTTCCGCCGCTTCCACGCCGACGACCTCCTCGAGGCCATCGACCGCGCCGTCGCCCTCCGGCGGCGCCCGGAGGAGTGGCGCCGCCTCGTCACCGCGGGGATGTCCGCGGACTGGTCCTGGCGCCGGAGCGCCCTTGACTACGTCGATCTCTACGGGAAGGCCATGACCGTGGCGGGCGAGGCCACGCGCTGGAAGAAGTTCCTCTCCCACATCCCCATCGAGCCCACGACGCCGTTCCTCGAGAAGCCCCCGGACCTGCCGGGGGACTACCACCGCGACACTCTCCGCCTCTTCGCGCGGGACCCCCACACGCTCTACGCCTCCTACGAGATGTCGGGCCCCCGCACGGCGGCCCTCCTCGCCGGGGTTCCCGACGCCGGGCGGGCGGCCGCGCGCTGGTTCCTCCGCGTCACGGACCACGGCCGCCGCCGGACCTTCGACGTCGACATCTCGCCCCTGGCCCGCGGCTACTACCTCACCGTGACGCCCCACGCGGCCTACTCGGCGGACCTCCTCCTCGCGCTCCCGGACAGCCCGCCCGCCCTCGTCGCCTCCTCCGGCATGGCCTTCGTCCCGAGGTCATCGGATGTCCATGCCCTCTGATCCACGCACGGAACGGCGGCCGGGCTCCCACGCCATCCTCCTCCACACGCATCTTCCCTTCGTGCACCATCCGGAGCACGAAGACTTCCTCGAGGAGGACTGGCTCTTCGAGGCCGTGACGGAATCCTACCTCCCGCTCCTCTTCGTCCTCCGGGACCTCGAGAAGGACGGCGTGCCGTTCCGCCTCGCCATCACCCTCACGCCGCCCCTCCTCGAGATGCTGAGGACGCCCGATCTCCTCGAGAAGTACGACCGCTTCCTCGGGAAGAAGGAGGACCTGGCCGCACGGGAGGCGCGGAGACTCGCCGGGGACCCGCGCCTCCTGCCGGTGGCGCGCCACTACGACGGCCGCTTCGCCCAGATCCGCCGGCGATTCGAGGCCATCAACCGCGACCTCCCGAGCGAGTTCGCCCGGCTCGCGTCCACGGGGGCCGTCGAGACCCTCGCATCCTCGGCGACCCACGCCTTCCTTCCCCTCCTCGCCACGGACGAGGGACGCCGGTTCCAGATCCGGCTTGGCCTCCTTTCCCACGAGCGGGCCCTCGGCCGCCGCCCCCGCGGCTTCTGGCTCCCCGAGTGCGGCTACATGCCCGGGCTCGACGCGATCCTCGCGGCGGAGGGCGTCGAGTACGTCATCTTCGACACGCATGGCGTCCTCGCCGCGGATCCGCCACCCTCCTCCGGCGTGCACCGCCCCCTCATCCTTCCCTCCGGCGTGCGCGCCTTCGCCCGCGACCCCGATTCGAGCGCCCAGGTCTGGAGCCGCTCCTCGGGCTACCCCGGAGATCCCCTCTATCGCGAGCTCTACCGCGATCTCGGCTTCGACGGCGACTACGACGACGTCCGGCCGTTCCTGAAGCCCGACGGCATCCGCCGGAACCTCGGCATCAAGTACCACCGCGTCACCGGGAAGGTGGAACTCCACGAGAAGGAGATCTACGATCCGACCGCCGCGCGCGCGAGGACCAGTGTCCACGCGGGTCACTTCCTCGACGCCCGCGAGGAGCAGGTCCGCCGGCTTGTCGCCGCTGGAATCGAGTCACCCGCGGTCCTCTCCCCCTACGACACCGAGCTCTTCGGTCACTGGTGGTACGAGGGACCCCACTTCCTCGAGGCCTGTTTCCGGACCCACGCCGCCGGCGGCGCTCCCTCGGTCCGCATGGCGACCCCGTCGGAGATCCTCGACGGCGGCGGCCCCCTCCCCCGCGGGTATGCCCACGCCTCGTCCTGGGGGAAGGATGGCTATGCCTACGTGTGGCTGAACCCGCGGAACGACTGGATGCTCCGGCCGGTCCACGAGATCGAGGACCGCCTCATCGCGCGGGCGCGCGACGGCGCCCCGCCGCGAAACGATCTCGAGCGCCGCGCCCTGCACCAGATGGCGCGGGAGATGCTCCTCGCGCAGTCCTCGGACTGGGCCTTCATCCACACCATGGAGACCTCCGTCCACTACGCCGAGAAGCGATTCAAGGAGCACGTGACGCGCTTCTTCGATCTCGAGGCGCGGCTCGACGGCGGACGCCTCGAGGAGGACTTCCTCGCGGATCTCGAGACGCGGGACTCCCTCCTCGGCGACCTCCCCCTCTTCGACATCCTCCGCGACTGCGTCCGCTCCTGACGCCGTCAGGAGCCCGGTACGGACCCCGTCGCCGGGAGGATGAGGGGCGCGCGCCGCCCCGGAAGGGCCACCTCGAGGAGCGCGGTCCCGAACACGGGCTCGAGAACCCCCCTCCGGAGGATCGCCTCCGGCGGTCCGTCGGCGGCGATTCCCCCGCCGGAGAGGACGATGAACCGGTCCGCGGACTCCGCCGGGAGGTTGAGGTCGTGGCTCACGAGGACCACGGTGAGGTTCCGCTCGGCACGAAGACCGGCGATCCTCCGGTAGAGGGCCACCTGATGCCGGAGATCGAGGGCCGCGGCCGGCTCGTCGAGGAGGAGGAGGCGCGGCTCCTGAGCGAGGGCCCGCGCGAGGAGCACGCGCTGCCGCTCTCCGGCCGAGAGGGCCGCCGCCGGCCGCTCCTCGAGCGCCAGGGCGTCGGCCGCGCGAAGGGCCACCCTCGCCGCCTCGACGTCGTCCGGCACGTCGAAGGGAAACCAGCCCTGCCGCGCGTACCGCCCCTGCAGCACGGTCTCGAGGACCGTGGCGCCCTCCGGCACGCGCTCCCCCTGGGAGAGGAAAGCCACCTCCCGCCCCACGGCGCGCCGCGGCAGCGCGGCGACGGGGCGGCCGAAGAGGCGGACGTCTCCGGACTCGGGCCGGAGCATGCCGGCCATGAGGGCGAGGAGCGTCGACTTCCCCGTTCCGTTCGGGCCCACGAGGGCCGTGAACGACCCCTCGGCCACGGCGAGACGAAGGTCGCAGAAGAGCGGCGCCTGCCCCGGATACCGGAACGAGACTTCGCGGAGTTCCGACGCGGCGTGGCCCGGCGCCGTCATGCCCCGCAACCCGCGCCGGCCCGGTCGCGGCGCCGGAGGAGGTAGAGGAAGAAGGGCCCTCCGAGGAAGGCGGTCAGGACCAGATCGGAA
>CAYQRN010000192.1:0-8685 GCA_964419995.1 uncultured Planctomycetia bacterium | reverse complement strand
GGGGGGGGGGGGCGGGGGGGGCGGGGGGGGGGCGGGCGGGGGGGCGGGGGGCGGGGGGTGGGGGGGTGGGGGTTGGGGTGGGGGTGGGGGGGGGGGGCGGCGGGGGCGGGTGGTGGGGGGGGGGGGGGGGTTCCGGATGCCGATCCGAGGGGGTGGGGAGGGGGCTTTGGACCGGAATCCGGGGCGGCGTGGACGCAGGGGGATGGGGCGGTCTTTTGCGGCGGAGCCGGGCTGGGTATGATGGCCACCCGGTTTTTGGAGCCATGATCAGATGCCGACCGTGAACCAGCTGGTCCGCAAGGGCCGCAAGAAGGTTCGGTGGAAGAGCAAGTCGCCCGTTCTGGATGCGTGTCCGCAGAAGCGCGGCGTCTGCCTCCAGGTCCGGACGATGACCCCGAAGAAGCCCAACTCCGCGCTCCGCAAGATCGCGCGCGTCCGGCTCTCGAACGGGAAGGAGATCACGGCCTATATCCCCGGCGAGGGGCACAACCTCCAGGAGCACTCCATCGTCCTCGTCCGCGGGGGACGCGTGAGGGACCTGCCGGGCGTGCGCTACCACATCATCCGCGGCACGCGCGACGCCTCCGGCGTCGAGGACCGCCGCCGCAGCCGTTCCAAGTACGGCGTCAAGAGACCCAAGGCCTGATATGCCCCGCAAGTACGTGTCCACCGAACGGTTCCTGAAGCCCGATCCGCGTTACCAGAGCCTCCTCGTCGCGAAGTTCATCAACGTCGTGATGACGCGGGGCAAGAAGTCGACGGCCCAGCGTCTCGTCTACGATGCCCTCGCGAAGGTCGCGGAGAAGCGGCCGAACGACAAGGCCGACGAGATCTTCGCTGTGGCCGTGAACAACGTGAAGCCCATGATCGAGGTGCGGAGCAAGCGGGTCGGCGGCGCCACGTACCAGGTGCCCATCGAGATCAAGCGCGGCCGCCAGCAGACCCTCGCGTTCCGGTGGATCCGCGACGTCTGCCGTGACAAGAAGGGAAAACCGTTCGCCGCCCGGCTCGCGGAGGAGATCCTCCTCGCGGCGGATCGCCAGGGCGCGGCCATCACCATCCGGGAGAACACCCACAAGATGGCCGACGCGAACAAGATGAACGCCCACTTCGCCTGGTAGCCCGGGGAGAGGACGGAAGCCTCCGTCCCGACAGGCGGCACGGAGGCGCGGGGCGGCGGACCCGCCGGCAGCGACCCGGCCTGCCTTTCTCCGGGGCGGCCGCTGTCGCGGCCCCGCTCCGGACCGAGCCGGCCCCGTCCGACGGGGGAGTGCGCCGCGGCTTCGTATCATCGGCCGGAGCGCTGACCCTGCGGAGGAAGGACGTCCCCACCCATGGCTGAAGCCGGGCCCGATCTCTCGAAGATCCGGAATATCGGCATCATGGCCCACATCGATGCCGGCAAGACCACCGTGTCCGAGCGGATCCTCTTCTACACGGGGAAGGAACACCGCATGGGGGAGGTCCACGAGGGCACAGCGAAGATGGACTACCTCGAGGAGGAGCAGAAGCGCGGCATCACGATCACTGCGGCCGCGACGGTCTGCCGCTGGCGCGACCTGACGCTCAACCTCATCGACACGCCGGGCCACGTGGACTTCACGGCGGAGGTCGAACGGTCCCTCCGGGTCCTCGACGGCGCCGTCGCGGTCTTCGACGCGGTCAGCGGCGTCGAGGCGCAGTCCGAGACCGTGTGGCGCCAGGCGGACAAGTATCACGTTCCGCGCCTCTGCTTCATCAACAAGATGGACCGGGTCGGCGCGGACTTCGACATGTCGGTGGATTCGATCCGGGAGCGCCTCCACGCCAATCCCGTGGTCATCCTCATGCCCATCGGCGCCGCCAGGGACTTCCGCGGCGTCGTCGATCTCGTGAAGATGCAGGCGATCCTCTACCCGGACGACGAGTCCCAGGGAGCGCGCTTCGTCCTCGAACGCATCCCGCCGGAGTCCGAGGCGCGGGCGCGGGAGCTCCGGGCGAAGCTCGAGGAGCAGATCGCCGACACGAGCGACGAGATGGCCGCCGCCTACCTCGGGGAGGGCTTCACCGTGGAGGTGCTGGCGCGCGGCATCCGCGCGGCCACGATCGCCGGCCGGATCACGCCCGTGTTCTGCGGCGCCGCGCTCAAGAACAAGGGCATCCAGAGGCTTCTCGACGGCATCTGCGCGTTCCTGCCCTCGCCTCTCGACGTGCCGCCCGTCCACGGCATCCACCCGAAGACCGAGCAGGTCCTCGAGCGGCGGGCGGACCCGGCGGGGAGTTTCGCGGGCCTCGTGTTCAAGACGATTGCGGACCGGCACGGGGATCTGACGTTCATCCGCCTGTATTCAGGCACGCTCGCCACGGGGGACCAGGTGTGGAACCCCCGTACGAAACGGCCCGAGCGCGTCGGCCACATCTACCTCATGCACGCCGACGAGCGGACGAAGATCGAATCGGCTCACGCCGGCATGATCGTCGGCATCGTCGGCCTCAGGGATGCCCAGACGGGCGACACGCTCTGCGATCCGAAGCACCCCGTCATCCTCGAGCGCCCCGTCTTCCCCGTGACCGTCATCTCCATGGCCATCGAGCCGCGTACGACCGCGGACAAGGACCGCATCGCGGAGGTCCTCGCGAAGCTCGCGAGGGAAGATCCGACCTTCGCCTGGCGGATGAACGAGGAGACGAACCAGCTCGTCATCTTCGGCATGGGCGAGCTGCACCTCGAGATCCTGAAGAATCGCATGGTCCGGGACTTCGGACTCGACGCCAACGTCGGGCGGCCGAAGGTCGCGTACAAGCAGACGATCCTGCGGAGCGCCGAGGCCGAGGGGAAGTTCATTCGCCAGACCGGCGGGCGCGGCCAGTACGGACACGTGAAGATCCGCATCGAGCCCGCGCCGGGCCAGCGCTTCGCGTGGGAGAACCGGATCACCGGCGGCTCAGTGCCGCGGGAGTACTGGGGCGCGGTGGAGCAGGGCGCCCGGACGGCCGCCGATTCCGGAGGCGACCTCGGGTTCCCCTACATCGACGTCCGCGTCACGCTGCTCGACGGGTCCTTCCACGCCGTCGATTCCTCCGACATCGCCTTCCAGGCTGCCGGGACGCTGGCCTTCAACGAGGCGGCACGCGCCGCCGGCTCCGTCGTCCTCGAACCCATCATGAACCTCGAGGTCCAGGTTCCGGCCGAGTTCCTCTCGAACATCATCGGCGACCTCAACGCCCGCCGTGCGCTCATCCAGAGCATCGACACGGCCCGGCAGCCCCACACGATCCGGGCGCGGGTCCCCCTCTCGGAGGTCTTCGGCTACGCCATGGCCGCGAGGAGCCTCTCGCAGGGCCGGGCGAGCTTCTCCCTCGAACCCAGCGCCTACGAGCCCGTTCCGCCGGCGGTTCTCGAGAAGCTCACCCTGTTCTGACGGGCGGGGTTGCGGCGGATCGGGGCTCCGGTGGCGGGTTCGGGGGTAGGGGGCCCGGGGGCGTGGCGGCGCTCCGGCCCCGGGGGGCCCTGGCACCGGGGCCGGCCCCGGACCTGCCGTCCGGCTTCACGTGCCCTTGAGCGGTCTTCCGGCGTCGGTTATCCTCTTCGCCCTTCGGCTCATGGGACCGGTGTCGACCGGATCCGACGCAGCCGGGGTCAACACACGACTTGGGGCCGACGGCGCCCGTTCCACGTGCCCGTTCGCCCGGAGGTTCGAAGGTTTCCGATGACGGATGATCGGATCAAGATCCGGATGGAGTCGTACGATCACGAGGCGCTGGATCAGTCCTCGCGCGAGATCGTCGATGTCGCCAAGCGCACCGGCGCGCGCGTGACCGGACCGATCCCCCTGCCGACGCGCATCGAGCGGTACACCGTGCTCCGCTCGCCGCACGTCGACAAGAAATCGCGGGAGCAGTTCGAGATCCGCACCCACAAGCGGATCATCTACCTGAGCGAGGCGACCAAGAAGACGGTCGATTCGCTCTCCCGGCTGAACCTCCCGGCCGGGGTCGAAGTGAAGATCCGGGCCTGACGATCGAGCCGAGCCGTCGCGACCTTCCATGGGACGACGGCTCGTCTGCTTGTCGACGTTCCCCAGGGCCGGGGAATGGGAACCCACGTCCCGCCGCGGGGCCGCCGTGTGCGACCCGCGTGGACGCGATGCGAGGTGATGCGATGGCGCTCCTGATCGGTCGCAAGACCAGAATGACGCAGGTCTTCGTCGAGGACGGGGTCTGCGTTCCGGTGACCGTGATCGAAGCCGGACCGTGCCGCGTGACGCAGGTGAAGACCGGCGCAAGCGACGGCTACGCCGCCGTCCAGCTCGGGTACGGGGCGATCCGGCAGAAGCTCGTCTCGAAGCCCCTCAAGGGGCACTTCGGAAAGGCCGGCGTCGAGCCGTGCCGCGTGCTCCGCGAGGAGCGCCTCGCCGAGGACCCGAAGGCGGCGCCCGGCGACGAGGTCCGCGTCTCGATCTTCGCGCCCGGCCAGCTCGTCGACATCATCGGCACGAGCAAGGGACACGGGACCCAGGGCGTCATGAAGCGCCACCACTTCGGCGGCGGCAAGATGACTCACGGCTCCATGAACCGTCGCGGGCCCGGCGCCATCGGCATGCACACGGATCCGGCGCGGACCCTCCCGGGCCAGCGGATGGCCGGACGCATGGGCGCGGCCAGGATCACGCAGAAGAATCTGACGGTCGTCGCCGTGGACGCCGAGAAGAACCTCCTCCTCGTCCGAGGCTCCATTCCGGGCCCGAACGGGGGCTACGTGGTCGTGCGGACCGCGAAGACGGGCGTCGTGAAGAAGCCCGTCGTCACGCAGGGCAAGAAGAAGAAGTGAGGGGGAGACCGCCATGGATGTGACCCTTCTCAGGAACGGCGGCACGAGCCAGGTCGACATCGACCCCTCGTTCCTCGGGGACCGGGCGAAGCACCGATCCCTCCGCGAGGCTGTCCTCATGTACGCGGCCAACCTGCGGCAGGGCACCTCGAAGGTGAAGCACCGCGGCGAGATCGCGTTGAGCACGCGACAGCTCTTCCGGCAGAAGGGAACGGGCCGGGCACGCGTCCGGCACCGGCAGGTCGTGAGCTGCCGCGGCGGCGGGCGTGCCCATGGTCCCGCGCCGCGGGACTGGGGCTATCAGATCCCCCGGAAGGCCCGGCGCGCCGCGCTCCGGAACGCGCTCTTCACGAAGTTCCGCGACGGCGAAGTCCTCCTCTGCGAGGACTTCCGCCTCGAAGCGCCGAAGACCAGCGTCGTCGCCGGCGTGCTCCGCACCCTCGGCGTCGAGGGCACCTGCCTCATCGTTCCGGCGGCGCACGACCCCGTCCTCGTCCGGTCGGCCCGCAACATCCCCCGGGCCCGCGTGTCGCCCGTGGACGGGCTCAACGCCCTGGACGTCCTCAACTGCTCGAAGCTCCTTCTCACGGAAGGCGCCCTCGAGAAGCTCCGGGAGAAGCACGGCCGTGCGTGACGCGACGACGATCATCCACAAGCCCCTCGTCACCGAGAAGAACATGAGCCGGGTGGAGGCGCAGAACACCTACACGTTCGAGGTGGACTGCAACGCCAACAAGATCGAGATCCGCCGGGCCATCGAGGAGCTCTACAAGGTGCGAGTCGTGCGCGTGAACACGATCCTCCGGAAGGGGAAGGAGCGCCGGTTCGGCGCCCACGTAACGCGGACGCCCACGGTGAAGCGCGCCCTCGTGACGCTCGCCGAAGGCTTCAAGATCGAGATCCTCTGAGAGGCGGGGGGAGGCGGACGAACACATGGCTATCAGGAAGTTCAGACCGACATCACCCGGACGGCGCTTCGGATCGGTGCTCGATTTCAGGGCATCCATCACGAAGTCCCGGCCGGAGAAGAGCCTTCTCGCCCGGAAGAACAGCTCGGGCGGCCGCAACAACCTCGGCCGCGTGACGTGCCGGCACCGCGGCGGCGGCCACCGGCAGCACTACCGCATCATCGACTTCAAGCGCGAGAAGGACGGCGTGCCCGGCTCCGTCGTCGGGATCGAGTACGATCCCAACCGGTCTGCCAACATCGCCCTCATCCAGTACCGGGACGGCGAGAAACGGTACATCCTCGCTCCGGACGGCCTCCGGCCCGGCGACAAGGTCATGTCAGGGCCCGCGGCGGAGCCGCGCGTTGGCAATTCGATCCCCATGTCCGACATCCCCGTCGGCATGGAGATCCACGCCATCGAACTCCGGCCGGGCCAGGGCGCGCGCCTCGTCCGAAGCGCGGGGAACGTGGGCCGTCTCATGGCCAAGGAGGGCGGACACGCCGTGGTCGTGCTGCCGTCCGGCGAGATGCGGAAGGTGCCGCTCGCGTGCCGCGCCACCATCGGACAGGTCGGCAACTCGGACCACCAGAACGTCTCCATCGGCAAGGCCGGACGCCGGCGCTGGATGGGGATCCGCCCCACGACGCGCGGCGCAGCGCAGAACCCCGTGTCGCACCCCATGGGCGGAGGCGAGGGTCGCGCGGGCGGCGGCGGCCGCGACCCGGTCTCGAAGTGGGGCAAGCTCGCCAAGGGCGGCAAGACCCGCAAGCGGAATCATCCTTCGAACAAGTGGATCCTGCGGCGCAGGAAGAAGTGAGCAGCGGAGCATGAGCCGTTCCACCAAGAAGGGGCCGAACGTCGACCCGAAGCTGCTGGCGAAGGTCCGGCACCAGAAGGAAACGGGTCGGATCGAGCCGATCCGGACGTGGCGCCGGGCCTGCACGATCGTCCCCGAATTCGTCCAGCATCACTTCCTCGTGCACAACGGCAACAAGTTCCTCAAGGTCTTCGTGACCGAGGACATGGTGGGCCACAAGCTCGGCGAGTTCGCGCCGACGCGGATCTTCAAGGGCCACGGATCGAACAAGAAGGCCGAGGCGGCCCCCGGCGGGAAGGCCTGATCGGAGGGCGGATCATGCAGTTCATGGCCAGTCATCGCTACGCGCCGATTTCGCCGCGGAAGGCGCGTCTCGTCATCGACGCAGTCCGGGGCCTTCCCGTGAACGAGGCGCTCGAGATCCTCGACGTCACGCACCGGCGTGCCGCGCCCATGATCGCCAAGGTCATCAAGTCGGCTGTGGCCAATGCGGCGCAGACCGACGCCACGGATGCCGCGGACCTCGTCGTCCGCGACGCGCGCGTGGACGAGGGCGGCCTGCGGCAGGGCCGCAAGCGGTTCCGCGCAGGCCCCATGGGCCGCGGCATGACGATCCGCAAGAAGGCGTCCCACATCTGCATCGTGCTCGAGACGGTCGAGAAGTCCCCGCGGCCCCGGCGCCGGGCGCGGAAGGCCGCGACCGGGGAGCCGGCGCCTGCCGGGTCCGGAACCCCCGCCGCGCCCGACGGCGCTGAGAAGGAGTAGGCCGTCCCATGGGTCAGAAGACCAACCCCATCGGCCTCAGGACCGGGATCACGCTCCCCTGGGTCTCGCGCTGGAACGCGGGCAAGAAGGACTTCCCCCGCCTTCTCCGCGAGGATCAGCGGATCCGCCGTTTCATCAAGAAGCGCTACCTCAGCGCCGCTGTCTCGAAGGTGGAGATCGAGCGCACGGGCGAGGAGACGACGGTCATCATCCACACGGCGCGCCCCGGCGTGCTCATCGGGCGGAAGGGGAAGCAGCTCGACGAGATCCGTGCCGAGCTCACGCACCTCGTCGAGGACCGGAAGAAGCAGCTCCGGATCGACATCAAGGAGATCAGCCGCCTCGAGCTCGAGGCCCAGCTCGTGGCGGAGAACGTGCGGGAGCAGCTCGAGAAGCGCACGCCCTTCCGCCGCGTGCTCAAGAAGACGATCCAGGGTACGATGACGGCCCAGGCGAAGGGCTGCCGGATCATGCTCTCGGGGCGGCTCGGCGGGTCGGAAATGGCCCGCTGCGAGCACAGCCACGAGGGCTCGATCCCGCTTTCGACGCTCAACGCCGACATCTCCTACGGCTTCACGGAGGCGACGACGCCGTACGGGAACATCGGGATCAAGTGCTGGATCTACCGCGGCGAGTTCGCCCGCGACAAGGAGAAATGACCCATGGCCCTGATGCCCAAGCGGGTCAAGTACCGGAAGATGCATCGCGGCCGCGTCCGCGGCGAGGCGACGTCGGGCAACACCGTGTCCTACGGCGATTTCGGCCTCCAGTCCCTCGAGAGATGCTGGCTCGACGCGAAGGTCATCGAGGCCGGCCGCGTCGCCGCGAGCCACTACCTCGCCGGCGAGGGGAAGATCTTCATCCGCGTGTTCCCCCAGAAGTCGGCGACGGCCATCCCCCTCGAGACACGCATGGGGAAGGGGAAGGGCGAGATCGAATACTGGGCCGCCGTGATCAAGGCCGGCACCATTCTCTACGAGATCGCGGGCGTCACCGAAGACGCCGCGAAGGCGGCTCTGAACCGCGTGGCCCACAAGATGCCGGTGCGGACGCGCTTCGTCCGGCGCCGGCACAGGATCTGAGGGGGACGGGACCATGAAGGTGGACGAGATCCGGTCGAAGGACGACGCCGATCTGGGCGCGATCCTCGACAAGACGCGGAAGCGGCTCTTCGAGATCCGGTGCAAGTCCGCGACGGAGGAGATCAGCAATCCCGCCGAGATCCGGGCGCAGCGCAAGACGATCGCACGCATCCTCACGGTGCTCCGGGAACGCGGCGCCGGGGTGGCGGGACGGTGAGCCGGCGTTCAGCGTGGAGTGAAGGACGATGAGTGAACGGGGAC
>CAYQRN010000191.1:0-8718 GCA_964419995.1 uncultured Planctomycetia bacterium | reverse complement strand
GGCGTGCTCGAGGAACTCCGTGGCCACGGGCTGGGCGTTGATGCCGCTGGCCACGAAATAGTGGTTCTTGTAGCGAAGGATGCAGACGATCTCCGTCGCGAGGGCCTCGTTGAGGACGCCGATGACCCGATTGCGGTCGGCGCGGTAGGCGGCCGTGACGGCGCCGTCCTCCATCTTCGCGCGCGCGCGCCGGCGGATGGCCTCGACGTCGGCCCTGAACGATGATTTCGCCATGATGCGGCTCCCGGTGGATCTCGTTTCCTGGTCTCTGCGGCCAGCGTAACACGGGTCCGCGGTCCGTGGAGAGTCGCTCAGGGGAGGGCGAGCACGATGTCGGACGCCACCGCCGGATCGAGCGCGATGTCCGTCTCGCCCACGCGCAGGACGAGCGCCGGCCGGATCTGATGGATGACGACCTCGCTCCCCGGGACGATGCCGAGCGATGAGAGCGTGTCGAGCCGCCCTGGATTCCGCGAGCGGAGGTAGAGGATCCGGCCGCGAGTGCCCGCGGGCACCTCGCTCGCGGCGCGGATGGGCGTCCGGAGGGCCCGGTCGCCGCCGGCGCAGCAGGGGCCGGGCGGGATCGGATGGCCCTCCGGGCAGAGGGCTGGGTGGCCGAGGAAGGCGCAGAGGCTGTCGGTGGCCTCGGAATCGAGGATGTGCTCGATGTCGCAGGCCATGCGGTCCGCTCCGGCCCGCGAGATGCCGAAGACCTTGGCGAGGAGGATCTCCATGAGGCGGTGCCGGCGGATCAGCTCTCTTGCGCGCGTCTCGCCGTCCGGAAGCCAGGCGATGGTCCCGCCCCGCCGGGCGATGACGCCGGCGGCCGCCAGCTCGGCGAGGCGCGCCTGCGGATCCCGCACCGGCGCGATGGCGGCCACCGCGTCCTCGGTGCACGGGCCGCGCTCGAGGACGCGCCAGACGGACTCGAGGACCTCGTCCTGCTCCTCCGTGAACCGCGGTGTGCGTCCCTTGACCGTCATGGAGCGTTTCCCTTCCGGCCCATCATCCGGCGGACGAGTCGGACCACGGCGCCGGCAATGCGGCTTTCGCCCGGCAGCAGGGCGCCGCAGTTCGGACAACGGATCGCGCCACACCCCGCGCAGCCTCCGCAGGAACGGCCCTCGAGGGCCGCGAGATCGTCCTGCGTGAACCGGAACCCGCAGAGGCCGCAGCGGTGCTCGACCGGCCTGTCTCCGCCGCCGGCGGTCACGGCATGACTCCGAGGAGGCGGAGGGCCTGGTGGAGGAGTCCGCCGAACACGAAAGCAAAGGTCATGACGAAGGTCGCCTGGACGGCGGCCGTGCGCAGGCCGCGCTCGCGGATCATGACGAAGAAGTTCGCGATGCAGGGGATGAAGAGCGTGATCGTGACGATCGCGACGAGGGTCTGCGCGGGCGAGAGCGGGATGGGCGTTTCGGCGCCCGTCGTGCCCGCCATCATCATCGCGACGGCGTAGTCGCGCCGGACGAAGCCCGCGATGAACCCCGCGGCGACCTCCCTCGGGAGGCCGAGCCAGCGGACCGTGACGGGCTCGAGGATCCGCTCGAGGGCGGTCAGCGCGCCCGCCTCGTGGAGGACGAACACGGCGAACGTCCCGATGATGAAGAGGGGGACGGCCTCCTTCAGGTACCACTCGAGCCGCGCCAGCGTCTTCACGACGAGGTTGCCCGGACGTGGTCGCCGGATCGGCGGGATCTCCATGACGAAGTCCGAGGTGTGACCGGGCACGATCCGCGCCGCCATCCAGCCGACACCGAGAAGGATGAGGAGGAGGATCGCCACCCAGGCGACGAAGACCCAGAGCGGATTCCGGGCCATCACGAACGTGATGACGCCCATCTGCGCGGTGCAGGGCACGGCCAGCGCCAGGAGCAGCGTGGCGATGATGCGCTCGCGCCGCGTCTGGAGGATCCGGGTCGTCATGGTCGCCATCGTGTCGCAGCCGAGCCCGAGGACCATGGGCAGCACGGCGCGACCGTTGAGGCCGATGATCCTGAATCCGCGGTTCACCATGACGGCGAGGCGCGGCAGGTAGCCGGAATCCTCGAGGAGGCCGAAGACGAGGAAGAAGAACGTGACGATGGGGAGGATGAGCGCGAAGGCGTACGTGATGGCGACCGTGAGAAGGCCGAAGTCGCCGACGAGCAGGCGTTCGAGGAAGGGCGAGCCGAGCTTCTGCACGAGACGCGTGACGGCGGGATTGATGTGCCCCCCGAAGAGATCCTCCTCGAGGAGGCCCACGAGGTATCCCGCCGCGAAGACTCCGACGATCCACCAGGTCGCGGCCAGGATCGCGAGGAGGATGAGGAGGCCGAGGACCGGGTGCATGGCCGCCTGCCCGAACCAGCGGGCGAAGCCGCCCGGGTTCCGGCCCTCCCGCGTGACGATCCCCTCGAGAAGACGGTCCACCGCGGCGAGGCGGAGGCGGTGGAGCAGGAAGCGGAGCGGTTCGCCCGCGGCGGCCTCCGCTTCCTGGCGGATGGCGAGGCAGGCGGCGAGGGCGGCTGCGCCGGCCTGCTGCTCGATGAAGGTGTCGAGGCCGCCCTCGCTGGCGAGCAGGAGGAGGGCGACGGCCCGCCGGGGGAAGGGGAGGGTCGCCGGGAGGATCTCCGCGATGCGGGCCGCACTGCCCTCGATCTCCGGGCCGAAGTCGAGGCTCCACGAGGCGGGCCGCGCCGAGGCGATGCGCGAGCGCAGCTCGGGGATCCCGCGCTTCTCCGTGGCCACGGTCCGGGTCACGTCGATGCCGAGTTGCCGGCCGAGCGCGGCGGCGTCGATGCTGATGCCCCGGCTCCGCGCCTCGTCATCCATGTTGAGGCAGAGCGTGAGATCGACGCCGAGCTCGGCGAGCTGGCTCGTGACGAGGAGGGCGCGGCGGAGGTTCTTGGCATCCGCCACCTGGACGAACCGCGCGCGAGGTTCCGCGAGGACGATGTTCCGCGTGACGGCCTCGTCTTCGGAAAGGGGCGTCAGCGAGTTCGTGCCCGGCGAGTCGATCACGGGCACTGTTCCACCGTCGAGCGGCATCGTGCTCCGGAGGATCTCGATGGTCGTGCCGGGGAAGTTGGAGACCGTGACGTAGCGACCCGTGAGGGCCCCGAAGACGACGGACTTGCCGACGTTCGGGTTGCCGACGAGGATCACGGGGCGCTGGCCGGCGCCCGGGGCGGCACCGCCGTCGCGGCGCGGCGTCAGGGTCGCGTCGGGCATGGCGGCGGGCCGGATCTCTTGTTGAGACTGAGTTTCATCTTGTCCGGCGCACTCTAACGGCGCCGGCTCCGGGGGTCAAAGCGCCCGCGCCGGCGGGGCGTCAGCGGCCAGGCGGCGCGGCCGCCGGCTCCGCCGGCCGCGTGATGTGGCGGCGCGCCGGCCCGCCTCGCGGGAAGAGGAGGATCTCCGCCGGCGGTCCGAGGAGCGGTCGCGGGTCCGAGGCGACAGCCCAGGTCGCGGCCGCCGAGAGGCCGGCGAACAGGACGACGGACCGGCGCGGCGACAGGGGGTTGTCGGCCGCGACGACGACGGCAGTGTCCGCGTGGCCGAAGACGGCGTCGCGGAAGCGCAGAGACCCTGCCTCGAAGGCGAGGGGCAGTGCGGAGGCGAAACGGGCCGTCACGCTGTTGGCGGCGGGACGTCCCACGAGGAGCACGTGGTTCGAGCCGAGGATCTTGTCCGTCGCGTCCTCGTCGCGGTGGACGGGGATGGCGATGTGGATGCCCCGCACGCGCAGCGCTTCCGACAGGGCCTCCGCCGCGGCTCTGTTGGCGGCGGCGTCCGCCCGCGATCCCCACACGATCGCCGTCTCGGCCGGCTCCTCGAGGAACGATGTGACGGTGAAGGCGCTTCCGCCGGCATCCCGCGGGAGCCCCGTGCCTCCGAGCCACGCCTCGAGCAGGCTCTCGACTCCGGCGCCGCCCGCGGCCACCGCAGCCGCCACGAAGTCCGCGGTGGCCGCCGGCTTCCCGGCGCGGGCGCCGCAGAACGCATCCATGAAGGGGTCGAAGCGGTCCGCTCCCATGACGCGCCGGAGCTCGGCGAGCAGGAGCGTCCCCTTGCCAGCGGCGATGTCGTGCCAGTTCGAGGAGCGGAAGTCGGCCGCGATGTCCCTGAGCCGCGCATCCGACCCGTCCTGCCGGCGTACGGCGGCGAGGTATCTCGAGCGCTGGCCGAAGAGGAGAAGGTCCCGGAGGGGGTCGCCGGGACCCGATACCGTTGCGGCGGCGGACTCCGCGAGGATGCCGGCCAGGGTGGCGGATCCCGCCGCGAGCCAGTGATCGGCGTCCGAGGCGGGCAGCAGGGTGCCGCGCCAGAGGGGGCTCTCGCCGGCGTTGTCCGGAAGCGGGTCGGCGGCGGCGGGCGTTCCGGTTCCGAGGTCTTCGACGGCCGCCGGAGGCGCTGCGGGTGCGGCGGCCGGCCCGAGGACGGTCCAGTCGTTCGGGACCAGCGGCCGGAGCGCGGGATCCTCCGCGGCGGCCTCGGGCAGGGGGCGCCAGACCCGTCCGAGAGGGGGGCCGAACAGGGCCCGCGACCGGAGATCCCGGGCGAGGGCCGTCGTGGTGAACTTGGCGTCGAGGGATGTCCGGGACGCCAGAGGGGCCGTCGTGAAGGCCTTCACGGCGAAGTCCTCGTCGATCCGGCCCCGGTGCGCGTCATAGAGCCGGAGCCATGCACGATCGCGGTTCGAGGGGCGGAACGTCACGTCCTCCGGCGGTCCGGACGGGTCGGCCACCGTATCGAGCCGGACCGACAGGTCCTTGGCGTTGTTGCAGCCCCAGTAGAACCCCTCGGCGCCGCCGATCCACTCGTTCCGGCTGCTGCGCCAGAGCTTCGAGGCGCGGGTGCCGAGCTCGAAGAGCGCGACCTCCCCCGTGTCCACGTCGCCGAGCAGCCACTCGTTCGTGTAGAGGCCGTTGTTGGACCCGGCGAGAATGGCGACGGCCTCGTCGATCGTCCGGGCGTTCTGGAGAGCTCGCCGGGCGCGAGCGGCCACGGGCAGCCCCGCGGGGTTGAACGGCGTCTGGGCGATCGTCGTCTCCGCGAGGAGGAGGCCGGCGTCGTTCATCGCGTAGTCCATTCCGCTCTGGATCCCGCCGGGATAGGTCTGCATGAGGATCCGCTGTCCGGCCGCCGGCCGGAGATCGAGCCAGACGTTGTAGTGCCGCGCGAGGCGGAGGCTGAACATCGTGATGTGCCCGAAGACGATGCCGCCGTCCTTCGTGGCGGGGGCCGTGGCCGCGAATGCGCTGCAGTGGTCGCGGTCCGCGGGAGGGGGGGGAGCGATGTCGGGCGGCGCGAAGCGCCGCGACTCGAGCCCCGTGGGAAGGGCGTGCAGGGCGTCGTCGAGGCAGTGGGTCTCGATGCCGCAGTTCACGGCGACGATGTCGAGAAGATCCGGCCTCTGCCCGTAGATGAGCGCTCCCGCGGCGGCGGCGCCATCGGCGATGCCCCGCATCTCCTCGAGAAGCTCCGTGTCGAATCGCCGCAGGAAGAGGGCGTCGGAGAGGCGGCGGAGCGCCGCCCAGCCCCCGGCCGCGTCGCGCGAGCTCTCGGTCCGCGCCAGGGCGCCGACATGATCCACGATCTCGTCGGCGAGGAGGAACCCGTGCTGGAACCCACGCTCGTAGGGCGCGCCCTCGATGTGCAGGACGATCCACCCGGCCTTTGGATAGCGGTAGCCGGCGCCGTACCGGACCACGGTCGCCGGATCCGGTGTGGCGGTTCCCGGGTCGCCCTCCTCTTGTGCGGCCACCGCGGAGGGGAATCGGGGCAGGACGGCAAGGGCAGAGAAGACGGACAGCATCGCGATGGTCAGGCGCATGGAGTCTCCTCGAAGGGGAAGTCTACGATCGCCGCCCCTCCCGGACACGCGGTTCGGCGGAACAATATTGATAACTATGCGCATGAACGTATACTCATGCGCATAGTTATTGGTGGACCACGCCGGATCGAGATGCCTCAGACGACGCAAAACTGGATGAGAAGGCAGGATGCGATCCGGGAGATCCTCTCCTCTGGAAACGTCCGCAGCCAGCTCGATCTCGTCGCGGAGCTACGGCGCCGCGGCTTCCAGGTCACCCAGTCGAGCGTCTCGAGGGACCTCCGGGAGATGAGGATCGCCAAGGTGGAAGGTCGCTACGTTCCGCTCGACGCATCCTCCGGCTCCGAAGGCGCCCTCCGGGCGACCCGCGAGTTCGTCGAGAGCGTGGCGGCCGCCGGACCGCACATCCTCGTCATCCGCACGCGGCCGGGGGGGGCCTCGCCGGTGGGTCTCGCCATCGATGAGGCCGCCTGGCCCGAAGTCGTCGGGACCGTGGCGGGAGACGACACGCTCTTCGTGGCCACGGCGCATCGCCGGGACCAGCGCGCCATCGAGGCGCGCTTCCTCGAGCTACTCGTGGATCGGGACTGAGGGGCGGACGCACCCTCCGGGAGCCTTACGTGACAGGGACAACCTCACCCATCGTTCTCGCGTTCAGCGGCGGGCTCGACACGTCGTTCCTCGTGTCGTGGCTCCGTGAGACCCACGGGCGCGACGTCATCACGGCCACCGTGGACACCGGCGGTCTCGACGACGGCGCGCGGGCCGCCCTCCGGGACCGCGCGATCGCCCTCGGCGCCCGCGAGCACCGGCTCGTGGACGCCCGCGAGCGGTTCTTCGACGAGACGCTGCGTCATCTCATCGCCGGCAACGTCCTCCGCGGCGGGGTCTATCCCCTCTGCGTCGGCGCCGAACGAGGCCTCCAGGCCCGCCTCGTGGCCGAAGTGGCCCGCGCCGCCGGCGCCTCCGCAGTGGCCCACGGCTGCACCGCTGCCGGCAACGACCAGGTCCGGTTCGAGGTGGCGCTGCGCACCCTCGCTCCGGAGCTCGAGATCCTGGCCCCTGTGAGGGATCACGCGTTCTCCCGGGAGTTCGAAGCCGACTGGCTCCGCTCGCGGGGGTTCCCCGCGGAGGCGTCGCGGGCCGCCTACTCCGTGAACCGGGGTCTCTGGGGCGTGACGATCGGCGGCCGGGAGACCACGGACACCGTCGAGAGCCTCCCCGAGGAGGCCTGGGTCCTCACCCGCGGCGCCTTCGACCGGCCGCGGGCGTCCGAAGTCCACGAGATCGGCTTCCGGAGGGGTGTTCCAGCGAGCCTCGACGGCAGGGACGAGCCGCCCGTTGCTCTCATCGAAGCCCTCGATGCTCTCGCGGCCCCCTTCGGCGTCGGCCGCGGCATCCACCTCGGCGACACGATCCTCGGGCACAAGGGCCGCGTGGCGTTCGAGGCCCCCGCCGCCGTCGTCCTCATCGCCGCGCACCGCGAGCTCGAGAAGCTCACGCTCACGGCGCGCCAGCAGCGGCAGAAGGAACTCGTGGCCCTCGCCTACGGCGACTGGGTCCACGAGGGCCAGGCCCTCGATCCCGCCTGCCGCGACGCGGAGGCGCTCCTGCTGCGGTCCCAGGAGCGCGTGACCGGCCGCGTCCGGGTGCGCCTGCGCCCGGGCGGCCACTTCGTCGAGGGCGTCGCCTCGCCCCACTCGCTGCGCTCGGCCTCGAAGGCCGTCTACGGCGAATCCGCCGGCGAATGGACCGCGGAGGACGCCCGCGGCTTCTCCCGGATCCTGGCACTGCCGGGCGTGCTGCATGCTCGCGCGGCGGGAGAAGGCCGGTGAAGACCATCCTCCTCGACAAGATCGGATCCGTGACCCTCACCTGCCGGCTGCCGCGGGAGGTCCGCGTGGAGAACCGGGTTGAGGCCGTGGAGGGGAGCGTCGTCGCGGTGCGCGTCCTCACGTCCAAGTCCACCTACAACCAGCTCGAGTTGCCCTCCGGCCGCTTCTCGCAGGTGAAGCCCAACGACGTCGTCGCCGGCGCCCTCGGCCACCGCAAGGCCCTCTTCGGGTATTCCGGCCATCTCCCGGCGGCGGTCGCCCCGGGCGACCGCATCAACATCCTGAACCTCGGCGGCGTGCTCGGCACCTGCGACAGCGTGAATCCCGACCTTGGTCCGCCCTTCGTCTGCGAGGTCCTCGGCCAGGTCCTCCACTTCCCCTACCTCGGGGAGCGTATCGGCGTGCCGGCCAGCATCCGGACGGGGGCCATCCCGCTCGTCGAGCGCCTCGACGTCCGGGGTGTTCCCGTGATCGCCGTCGTGGGTTCCTGCATGAACGCCGGCAAGACGGCGGCGGCCTGCGCTCTCGTGCAGGAACTGACGCACCGCGGCCTTCGTGTGGCCGCGGGCAAGGCCACCGGCGTGTCTCTCCGACGCGACATCCTCGCCATGGAGGATGCCGGCGCGCGGCGCACGGCCATCTTCACCGATCTCGGCATCGTCACGACGACGCCCGAGGTGGCGCCGGCGGCCGCGCGCACGCTCCTCACGACGCTGGCCGCCGACGGAAGCCGCCCCGACGTCATCGTCCTCGAGCTTGGCGACGGCATCCTCGGTCTCTATGGCGTGGACGCGATCCTCGACGCTCCCGACGTCCGGGAGACCTTCCGGGCCGTCGTGCTGGCCGCCAACGATCCGGCCGCCGCCTGGGGCAGCGTGCGCCTCCTCAGGGAGCGCCACAGCCTCGCCACCACCGTCGTCACCGGACCCACGACCGACAACGCCGCCGGGACGCGGATCATCGAGCGGGAAACCGGCGTCCCGGCGCGCAATGCCCGCTCGAGCCCCGCCGAGCTCGCGGACGTCGTCCTCGCCGCCGCGGCTCCGGGGGTCCGAGCCACGGAAG
>CAYQRN010000190.1:0-8783 GCA_964419995.1 uncultured Planctomycetia bacterium | reverse complement strand
TCGCCCCACACGAGAATCTCTCGGCGAATATGTTCGCATCTGTGTGACGCACCACACGAGATGGGCAGTCCTTGGACGTACCGTCCCGCCCGGCGGGACCGCGTCACGTCGGGTTCGTGCGCGACGGACAGAGAGCGGCCAGGGCACAGCGGCCGCAATCCGGCCGGCGGGCCGGACAGATCGCCCGGCCGTGGGCGATGAGCGCGTGGGGGAGGCGTATCCAGGATGACTTCGGAAAGAGAGCCGAGAGATCGCGCTCGATCTTCACGGGGTCCGACTCCTCCGTGAGATGAAGCCGGCGGGCGAGGCGCGCCACGTGCGTGTCGACGACGACGCCCTCCGGGAGGCCGAAGGCATTCCCGAGCACGACGTTGGCGGTCTTGCGGGCGACGCCGGGAAGGGAGAGGAGCGCCTCCATGGAGGCGGGCACGCGGCCGCCATGGCGCTCGACGAGGAGGCGCGACGTGCCGAGGACCGCCCGGGCCTTGTTCCGGAAGAATCCCGTCGAACGGATGCAGTCCTCGATGTCGGCAAGGTCGGCCGTCGCCAGGGCGGCGGCATCGGGCCAGCGCGCGAAGAGGTCCCGCGTGACGATGTTGACGCGGGCGTCCGTGCACTGGGCGGAGAGGATCGTCGCGACGAGGAGCTCGAAGGGATTCCCGTGGAGGAGGCTGCAGGTTGCGTCGGGGTAGAGCCGGTCGAGGATGCGGAGGATGCGGGCGGCCCGCCGGCGGAGATCCTGAGGCGGCTCGGACCGGGCGCGGGAACCGCGGCTAGCCTTCGATGGGCGAGCGGCCGGAGAAGCCATCATGAAGTCCGTGCCACCAGCGGATCGTCTCCTCGCCGAGGCGGAAGCAGAGACAGGCGAGATCGTCGCCCCGCCACGTGTAGAAGTCGACAAGCCCGACGGCAGCGTCCTTGACCGAGGCGCCGGCCGCGTTGAGAGCCTGAACCTCGTTCCTGAAGGCGGCCTCAAGGGCGACAACGCGGCCGGGAGGGGGACCGGAGCGTCCGCTGCTCTTCTCGCCGGCCGCAGCCAGGCGCGCGCGGCAGACGCGGAGTTCCTCCGTGACGCGGGCGAGACGACGGAGACGCGGCCGGATGTCGGGCAGCCGGCGGCGAGCCTCGTCGACGGACAGGATCTCCGTCGTGACGTTGAAGAGTTCGAGGGGAGTCACTGGCAGCCGCTGTGGACGAGGTGGAGGAACTCCGAGCGCGTCTTCGGGTCCTCGCGGAGAAGGCCCGTCATGGCGCTCGTGGCCAGCATCGAATTCTGCTTCTCGACGCCCCGCATCATCATGCAGAGGTGGCGGGCCTCGACGATGACCCCGACGCCCCGGGGCTCGATGACCTCCGTGATGGCATCCGCGATCTGCTTCGTGAGACGCTCCTGGACCTGGAGGCGCCGCGCGAACATGTCGACGATCCGCGGGATCTTGGAGATGCCGAGGACCCGGGACTTCGGGATGTAGCCCACGTGACACTTGCCGAAGAAGGGGAGGAGATGGTGCTCGCAGAGGCTGTAGAGTTCGATGTCCCTGACGAGGATCATCTCGTTGCAGGACTCCTCGAAGACGGCTCCGTTGACCACGGCGTGGAGGTCGAGACCGTAGCCCCCCGTGAGGAAGCGGAGCGAGGCGGCCACGCGATCGGGCGTCCGCGCGAGGCCCTCGCGGGACGGAGCCTCTCCAAGCTCCGTGAGGAGGGAGCGCACGAGCCTTCGGATCGGGTCCGCCGGTTGCGACCCGGCTCCGGCGGACCTCCGCCGTGGCCGCGTCATGCGGCGTCTCCCGAGCTGGGTGGAGCGGATCCGACGCGAGGGCGGGGTCGGCGAGGATCGTGAGCAGGCGCGGGGCACGGGGGAGGAGTCATGGGAACCCGGGATCGCTGCCCAGTCCGGACGGCGGGTTCAGCGTCGAACACCATACCCGCCGCCGTCGGATGCCTCAAACGGCGGAAGGCCGGCGCCGGAGACTCCTTCCGCCGGACCGGGGCGCCGGCTACTCGCCTGCGTCCGCCGCGCTGCCGCCCGGAGCGACCTCCGGAGTCGCCGCCCGCGCGGATCGCGGCCCGCCGCCGCGGGCGAGGTGGACCACGGAGAGGGCGAGGATCGCGACGCCGAGGGCCGGGAGGCCGAACCTGAACCAGTCGGGGGCGTTCATATATCGCGTCCACCACGTGGACGCCGGATCGACGTCGGCCCCCGCGTAGGCATGGAGCCCCGTGTGGAGGAAATTCACGCCCCAGTAGGTGTACACCGTGACGCCGAGGCCGAGGGCCGCCATGGCGGCGCGGCCGAAATCCCCGAGACTCCCCGTCCAGTGGCCGTGGATCATGATGAGATAGAAGATCCAGAGGATGAGGGACCATGTCTCCTTGGCGTCGAAGCCCCAGAACCGTCCCCAGGAGTAGTAGGCCCAGATGCCGCCGAGGATCATCCCCGCGAAGTTGAGGATGATCCCGACGTGGACGGCCCTCAGGAGCTGGGTCATCGCCTGCTTCCGGCCCGGGCCGCCCCGGTGACCCCAGGCGATGGACGCGAGGATACCGAGACCCACGACGCCCGCGATGCCGTAGAGGGCGTAGCTCGCGACCATCGTGGGGACGTGGATGTGGATCCAGAAGTTGTTGGCGAGGACGGGGAGCAGGGGAGCCAGCTCGGGGTCGAGCTCGTGGGGACTCGATGCGGCGATCTCGAGAAGGAAGAAGGCGAGGAAGGCGCCGCTGAGGCCCGCCCACGTCCTCCGGTAGACGAGCTCCATGACGAGGCCCGCGAGGCCGCACACGGCAGCGAGGAAGATGACGGACTCGTAGAAGTTCGAAATGAGGGCCCGCCCGGAGATGGCGAGACGGAGCCAGAGTCCGTAGCCCTGCAGCGCGAGCCCGCCCGACAGCACGACCAGGGCGAGCCAGGCGAGGGGGCGGACGCGGAAGACGCCGGCGAACACGAAGAGCACCGCGGCGCCCGCGTAGAGCCAGCGGGACCGGTTCACGGGGTCGAGCCGGTTGAAGTGGATCTCGCGGTCGAAGGAAACATCCGCGGGGTAGAGGGCGGGGTTCGCCTTCCGGAGGGCCGAGGCGAAGGTGCGGGACGCGGCGGCGAACCCGGGTCCGTCGCGGGCGACGAAGGCGTCCCGGAGGGTGTGGAACGCCGTCAGGATCTCGTCGGCCACCGCTGGCGGGAGTTTCATGGCGCCGGCGTCTTCCGGCGTGCCCCACTCCCTCCAGTTGAGGCGGTCCGTGCGGACCTCCCGCGGGTCCATGACGACGGGGAGGATCCGGACAGCCGTGACGCGCCCGAAGAGCGCGAGTCGGGACCGTACCAGGGCCGCTTCCTTGTCGAACGGCTTCGCCGGCGTCCGTCCCTGGTATTCCGCTTCGATGCGCGCGAGGATCTCCCGGAAAGCCCGGCTCTCTTCGAGGAAGGATGCGGAGGCGTGGGCATATCCGTCCGGGAGCCCGAGGGCCACGGCGAGTGGCCGGTAGGGGATCGAGATGAGAGCCGTCTTCCTCGCTCGGTCCGGCTCGAAGAGGAGCGAGAGGAAGCTCTCGAGGCGGGGCCGGGCGGCGAAGGCGGCGACCTCCTTCTTCGTGCCGGAGATCCCGTTGCCGGAGATATCCCGGAGGAGCTCCCGAGCCAGCGAGTCGAGGGGCTTCACTCGGCTCCCGTGGAGCGTCGCGATCCGCGCCAGGACCTCGAGGTCGAGGGTGTCGCCGCCTTCGCGGGCCGTGCCGGAGAGGCCGAGCAGGATGGCGAGCGGGAGGGCGAGTCGGGTCATGGGTTCTTCTCCGGGGCGGATCTCAGAGCCCTGGCCGTTTCGATGCGCCGCAGTGTGGGCTTCATGAAGAATACGAGGAAGAGCCCCACGAGGAGAGTGGACACGCTCACCATCATGACGGGGAAGCCGGGGTCTTTCATGACCTGGAGCGCCGTGACCTCCCGGGGCAGTCCCTCGCGGTCGTCGAAGCGGGCCTGATAGAGCATGAAGCCCCGATGGGAAAGCGGGTGATTCATGTCCGCGAGCCGGTAGGCGTCGATCCCGAGCTCCGGATCCCGGAGCCTCAGGTGCGACTCGTAGCGGGCCGCCATCGCATTGGCGCCGGGGTGGTCCCACCGCGCGACGTCATAGAGGGCGAGCGAGAACGGGAGCGTGTCGAATCGCGGGCCGTACCGGAAGGCGAAACGGCGCCCGCCGAGCACGAAGTCTCCGATCTGGGATTCGTGCGCGTCCTCGGCGTCGTAGACGAGCCAGGCCTCCGCACGCTCGCCCCGGTGCGCGCCGGTGACGTGCAGCGCGCGCCGGCCATCGTCGTCGGAGAGGTCGTTACGCACGTCGACATCGGGCTTCGCCCTCGGGAACACGCGCGAGACCGTGATCTCGAGGGGGGATCCGGGCAGGGTCAGGGACTCGCCGGCGGTCACGGTCTTCACGAGCTTCGCACCGGCGGAGGGCGTGACGACGGCCGTGACGGCGTCCCCCGGCCCGGGGAGGAACACGACGGAAGACGGCGGCGTCGGAACGGCGGGAGCGAAGCGGAAGGTGAGGCGCAGGGGGTGGCGGGGCGCCGACCCGTCGGGCAGTGTCGCCTCCTCCGGGCGGAAAGCGTGGAGCACGTGGCGATCGCCGGCCTTGGCCCCCTTCTTCCGCACCGTCACGATGAGGGCCGGGCTCTCGGGCGCCGCGGCCGTCGTCAGGGATCCGACGCCGCGCATCTGCTCCACGTTCTCGATGTAGGACGAGACCTCGGCCTCGAAGTCCGTGCCCGGGATGTCGAGGCGCTGTCCGAGCCGGTGGAAGTTGACGTCGTCCGCGCCGGCGGGAACGGAGACCGGCCACTCGAGGAGCGTGGCGCCGGCGGCCGAGCGGACGATGAGTTTCCCGCGTTCCGTTCCGGGGTCTGCCGCCGGGCGCGTCCACGCATCGAGAGCCGGCGGCGTTCGCATGCCGCGGATGGCGAGAGTCAGCGATCCGAGGGACATGGCGTTCCGGTCCGTGGAGCCCTCGAGGAGAGTCGTCGCAAGGGGGCCGGCGGCCATGGGAGATCTGACGGCCAGGTCGATGGCGAGACGCGGGTCGGGGCCGCCATCGCGGACGACGTTCTCGAAGACCGCGGATTCGTAGTAGCGGTCGATGGTGAAACGGAAAGGATGTTCCCGGCCCGTGTCGGGCAGGACCATGTCGATGGCCTGGCGGACGTCCTCGGTGGTCCGGTCGTAGTCGATGAGGACAGGAACGGTCCGCGCGACGACGCCGCCCTGGTGGGCGCCGGCCAGCTCCGCCGCGATCGTGAGATCCCGGACGCGCGTGTCCCGGACGCGCGTCGTCGATGAGCCCTCATAGAGCGTGAGATCGCCCTCGTAGCCGCCGAAGAACCCGATGAGGGCTCCGGCGATGATGCCGATCAGCGAGGCATGAGTGACGAGCCAGCCCGTCTGAGAGAGGCGGAAGGGGTACTTGCGGAGGGTCGCGCAGGCGAGCGTCACCGCGAAGAGGAACACGAGGGCCCCGAAGCCGGCGGACTTGTAGTAGCCGAGCTGGACCGCCTCCGTGCCGCGTGCGCCTTCGATGACGGTGCCGGAGATGAGGACGACGAAGATGATCAGGAGCTGGCCGAGACCCCACCAGACGTTGCCGCAGACGAAGCCTGCGCGGTTGAGGACGCGGAGCAGCGGGCCGTCCGCGGGGGCGGGCGCCGGAGGAAGCTGCGACAGGATTGCGAGGGCGAAGGCGAGGCCGAGGGGGCCGGCGGCGAACTCCGCCATGACCCAGATCGGCGGCGGCGAGTCGAGGAACCGGAGACCGAAGGCGGCGAAGGCGCCCGCGTGCCCCGCGAGGAACCACCACGGCGTGCGGCCGCGCCGGTGGGCCATGAGGGTGGCGATGGCGCCGCACGCGAGGCCCGTGGCCGCGATGAGCATCATGCGGCCGATGTGGGACGGCTCCGTCCATGTGACGCCCCGTTCGAAGCGGTGGAGCATGAACGGCAGGCCGGCCATGGCGACGAAGTCGATGGTCGCGAAGAGGAGGATGAGCGTGAAGAGCGTGTAGAGGCGGCCGGGGCCGGGGTCCGGAAGCCCGCCCGTCCGCCGCGGAGCGGCGGCGACCTGGCGTTGGGCGTCCGGTGCTGGTGCGGTGCTCTTCGGGTTCAAGGGTGTCTCTTCGGCGCGAGGCGACGTTGTGCCGGCGGATCGGAAGTTCCGCCCCGCCGAGGGGGGGGAAAGGTATCACTCCGATCGGGGATCCGCCCCCTGTTCGGGAAGCAACCGGCGGGCCGGACGATGGCCGCCGGACCGCCCTGTCAGGAGGATGACCCGAACTCCACGCGGGCTTCGCCCGGACGGAGTCCCATGATCTCGCGGCTCACGTGCATCGAGCAGAACTTCGGCCCGCACATGCTGCAGAACTCGGCCGACTTGAACGCATCCTGAGGCAGGGTGGCGTCGTGCATCTCCCGAGCCCGCTCGGGATCGAGCGAGAGCTCGAACTGGCGGTTCCAGTCGAAGGCGAATCGGGCCCGGGAAAGCGCGTCGTCGCGGTCGCGGGCCCCGGGCCGGCGGCGTGCCACGTCAGCGGCGTGGGCCGCGATACGGTAGGCCACGACCCCCTGGCGGACGTCCTCGAGGTCCGGCAGTCCGAGGTGTTCCTTCGGCGTCACGTAGCAGAGGAGTGCGGCGCCCCACCAGCCCGCGAGGGCGGCGCCGATGGCCGACGTGATGTGGTCGTATCCCGGCGCGACGTCGGTGACGAGTGGCCCGAGAACGTAGAAGGGGGCCTCGCCGCAGACCTCCTGCTGGCGGCGCACGTTCATCTCGATCTGATCCATCGGGACGTGGCCCGGTCCTTCGATCATGACCTGGACGTCGGCGTCCCACGCGCGGCGGGTCAGCTCCCCGAGCGTGTCGAGCTCCGCGAACTGGGCCTCGTCGCTGGCGTCCGCGAGGCATCCGGGCCGGAGACCGTCGCCGAGCGAGATCGTCACGTCGTAGCGGCGGCAGATGTCGAGGATCCGATCGAAGTGGGTGTAGAGCGGGTTCTCCTCGCCGTGATGCGTCATCCATGCCGCATGAAGAGAGCCGCCACGGGACACGATTCCCGTGATGCGACGCGTGGCGAGGGGGATGTGGGCGCGCAGGAGGCCGGCGTGAAGCGTCATGTAGTCGACGCCCTGCTCCGCCTGGCGCTCGATCATCCCGAGCAGGCCCTCGGCCGTGACGTCCTCGGGGCGGCGCACTTCCTGGATGGCCTGGTAGACGGGCACGGTGCCGATGGGCACGGGGCTCGCCCCGATGATGCTCCGGCGGATGTTGTCGATGTCGCCGCCCGTCGAGAGATCCATCACCGTGTCGGCGCCGAGGCGGACGGCGAGGCGCAGCTTCTCGAGCTCGCCCTCGATGTCGCTCGTCACGGCCGAGTTGCCGATGTTGGCGTTGATCTTGCACCGGGTGGAGAGCCCGACGGCCATGGGAACGAGGTTCGTGTGCCGGATGTTGGCGGGGATGATCATCCGTCCCCGCGCCACCTCCGCGCGGACGACTTCGGGCTCAAGGCCCTCGATCCCGGCGACGTGGACCATCTCCTCGGTGGTCACGCCGCGGCGGGCCAGCGCCATCTGCGTCACGACGGATCCATTCCTCGAAGCGACCCAGGCTTCTCGCATGACAGGACCTCGCAATCGGAGCGTGCGGAAACGTCGAAACGCCCCGTCGGCCGAGCTGCCCCCGGTCTTTTTGGGCGTTCTAAGCTGTTGCAGTGTAAGAGGCTGCAGCCTTTTTGACCGTAACATCCCGTTGCGCAGCGATCAAGCGCCGGGCGCGCCGACTCCCCCGGTCAACCGGGGCGGGTCGCCGGGGTGCGACCCTTCAGAATCTCGAGGCAGCGGTCCGCGAAGGACGCGAGCTCATCGAGCCCCTCCTTCCCGGCGCGCCGGCGGACGCCCTCGATGGCCGGGATGTCCGATGCGTCGCCGACGAAGGCGAGGGCTCCGACGGCATCGCCGAGGCGGCGCGCATCCGCGCGGGTGTCCGCGAGGACTCCGCGCAAGATCTCGCGCCCCGTGCCGTCGGCGAGATTCGCGAGGGCGCAGGCAGCGTAGAGGGCAACGTCCCGGTCGGCGTCCCGTAGCAGACCGTGCAGCGTGGGGATCACGGTCTCCCGGGATTCGGGCATGCGGCCCATCATCCAGGCCGCCGCGCCGCGGACGCGCGCGTCGGGGGATGCGGCGCGACGGATCACGAGGGGAAACAGGGCGCGCCACTCGGCGGAAACGCCGCCGGTTCCCCGGGCCCGCGTGACCTCCCGATCGAGATTCACCATGGCCTGCCAGAAGCGGTGGGAGGATTCGTCGGCGGCAGCGGCCTCCGGCGGCGCGTCGCTCTCCTCGAGGACCTCGCGGATCTGGGCCGGCGAGAGGCGCTTGCCGAGCCACGTGTCCATGAAGAGGAGGAGCGGAATGAGCAGGAGGAGGAGGATCGAGAGGGAGAGGAAGATCCTCGGCCTTGACGGACGGGGCGATTCGGACGCTTGCATCATCGCAGGCACTGTAGCGCGCCGGGCCGCGGCCGTCGAAGGCGCTCCGACCCGGATGATCCACGAAGACGAACCGGGGCACTCGGCATTCGTGAATCGTCCGGGCTCGGAGCGGCGAGGCGCGGAGCCGCGGGCTTGATCCGCCGCCGCGGGTCCGGTAACAACGCCTTCCGCCCCGCGTTGCGGCGGGCCGGGACCGCGCCGCGGGCCAACCTCGCCCCGGGGCCGGCCGCGGGCGCGCCGCCTCGGAGATCC
>CAYQRN010000189.1:0-8885 GCA_964419995.1 uncultured Planctomycetia bacterium | reverse complement strand
GTCGGGCGTGTCCGACGACGGAAGGCGCCGGACGCCCCCGGGGCAGATGCCTTGATCCAGGGAGTGAGGCCGAGCATGTCGCGACTGCCAGCATCCGTGATCCTGTGTCTCCTCGTTGCCTCCGCAACGACGGCGCAGCTTTCCGTCGTCGAGACGTGCACCGCGGTCGGATCTCTGCCTCATGCGTCGGTCCTCGCCAACATGGACGGCGCCACCGGGCTCGACGTCGTCGTGGTGAACGAAGGCGCCGGCACGATCCAGGTCCTTCTCAACGACGGCCTCGGCGGACTCACGGCGGGTGCGCCGATCACGGTCGGCACGACGCCGCGCGGGATCTGCGCCGCGGATTTCGATGGCGACGGGAACATGGACGTGGCGGTGGCCAACGCCGGCAGCGGCACGGTGAGTGTCGTCTACGGCGATGGTTCCGGCGGCGCGGCCCTCGTCCTCGGTGTCGCGACGGGCGGAGTGCCGGTGGACGTCGCGGCCGTCGTCCGTTCCGGCGACACGGTTCCTGACGTCGTGGTTGCCGACCAGGGGACCTTCTTCACTTCCGGCGCCCTGCTCATCGCCGACAACGACGCCAATGGAACGCCGCTTGTCCGGACCTTCGGCGCGGTCACCACGCTCGTGAGCGGAGGCGCGTTCGAATCCGTCGCCGCGGGCGACGCGACGGCCGGCGCGGCTCCCGACGTCGTCGCGGCCAACTCCGACACCGGGACCTCGGGCGGTGTGCACATCCTCGATGGCGACGCGAGCCTCGCGGCCATCGGCGGCTCGCCCTTCGCCGCGGGCTCCTACCCCGTGCACGTCGCTCTGGCGGATCTCAACGGCGACAGCAAGCTCGATCCCATCGTGTCCGCCTCGGGCTTCCTCGGTACCGGAGGCCTCCGCGTCCTCGAGACGCCGGCCTTCACGGCGAACGTCATCACGACGACACCCGCCGTCTCCGCCACGGGCGGCGCCAATCTCGATGCGGACGTGAAGGGCGATCTCGCCATGATCCCGGCTCTCGGCGACGTCGTCGTGTTCCTCGGCTACAACGCCGGGGCGGCGCCGGACTCCACCTCGACGCTGACCGGCATCGCCGGGTTCGACATCGTCCACGGCCAGCTGAGCCCGGCGGGCTCGGGAGGCCCGCCGCTCTGCGACCGCGACGAGCTGTCGATCGTCAAGAAGGCCTCGGATCAGCTCTGCTCCGTGCGGATGAAGGCGTCGGCGGCTACGTCCGCGGTCGCGTCCACGGGCTGCACCGGCGGGACTTCCGTCTGCGGCACGTCCGGAGGCTCCGCCACCATCGGCAATGCCTCGTTCGCCATCACGCTCACGGGAGCAACGGCGTTCCGATACGCGCTCCTTCTCGCCCAGGAGCACGCCAGCCCGGGGAGCCCGCCGACGGTCTTCACGATCGGATCCTGCGGCTACGCCATCGATACGGGCGCCCCGTACCTCCAGGCCAGTGCGTTCACGAACGCCTCCGGCGCCGCGAGCTTCAGCGCGGCCCTGCCGTCGAGCCTGTTGCTCGTCTGCCGCGAGTTCCTCTTCGAGTGGGCCGTGTTCGACGGCGGCCCCGTGGGCGGGCTCATCACGCTGAGCCCGGCCCTGCTCGTCCGCATCGGCGAGCCCTGAGGAACGAAGTTCGGGACAGGCGCTATCGCGGAAGCCGGGCCGCGATGGCCGTCTCCATGTCCTGGAGGAGGGCTATGAGACGGCCGTGGCCTGCGCGGACGGCCTCGAGGTCGCCGCGCTTCGCGGCCTGCTCGGCAGCCTCCGCCGCGGTTCGGATGGCTTCGGCGCGCATGTTGGCCGCGGCGCCCTTCACGGAGTGGGCGTTCCGCGTCGCCGTGGCGGCGTCGCCGCGTGCCGTCGCGTCCGCAAGGGAGCGGAGCTCGTCCCGACTGGACGTGAAGAAGAGATCGAGGAGGGGGATGTAGTCCTCGAGGGTAAGACCGGTCTCGTCGAGAGCTCGGTCGATGTCGAATCCGGAGCCGCCCGCGGAAAGGGAGGAGCTTCCCGAAGCAGGGCGCGCCGCGGCGCTGTTGTCTCTACGGGTGAATTTCTCGATCACGGTGAAGAGCTCCTCCTTTCTGACGGGTTTGCTGATGTAGACATCCATGCCGGCCTCGAGGAACCGCTCGGCGTCGCCTCGCATCGCGTTGGCCGTGAGAGCGATGATGGGCAGATCGGTGTAGCCGAGTTCACGGATCTCGCGGGTGGCTTCGATGCCGTCCTTCACGGGCATCTGGATGTCCATGAGAACGAGATCGAAGCGATTCTCCTTGACCTTCTCCACGGCGGCGAGGCCGTCGGGGACGACTTCGAACGCATACCCGGCCTTGCGAAGGATCGCGCTCATGAGGGCCTGGTTGGCCTCGTTGTCCTCCGCGACGAGGATCGTCGGGCGCGTGAGCGGACCGTCCGGGGCGTGGAGGACTCGTGCGACGGCCGGCACGGCTGCGGCGGTCGACGTTCCGGAGGTCCGAGGCGAGGCGTCGGCGCCTCCGCGACGGTTCAGGATCGGCTCGGCGTGGGGGCCGATGCGGGGCGAGGAGCGTCGCAGGTCTGCCGCGGGTGCGGGCGGCGTGATCGAGCTCGTGTTCTCCTCGAGGCGCTCGCGCATGGCGCGCTGGAGCCGCGATCGGCGCACGGGTTTCGTGAGCAGCGGGCCGATGCCGAAGCGGCGCGCGGGCTCGAGCACCTCCGAGAGAGCCCGGTGCGAGAGGGCGATCCAGAGGAGAGGACTGCCGTTCCGGCGCCGGAGCGCCGTGACCGCCTCCAGGTCCTCGGGGGGGACGTCCGTGATCTCGATGAACCCGAACGTGGCCTCCGGCGGCGTCGCCCGGAACCGCTCGACGGCATCCGAAGGGCGTGACATCACGATGGGTCGCTGCCCGAGGCTCTCGAGGAGTCGCGCGAGGACGGTCTGCTGCACGGGATGCGACTCGATGACGAGAACGGTTTCACCTCTGCGCGCGGCGTCGAGGGGCATTTCCTGCGAGAAGACGGGGATCTGACCGCGGCGGAACCGCGCCGTCAAGCGGAAAGTACTGCCGGCACCGAGCTCGCTTTCGACGACGAGGTCGCCGCCCATGAGCCTCGCAAACGACCGCGTGATGGCCAGGCCGAGGCCCGTGCCGCCGATGCCGCGGGCGGCTCCCGCTCCGCCCTGATCGAAGGCGGAGAAGATGCGTTCCTGGTCGGCGTCCGGGATCCCCGGCCCCGTGTCGATGACCTCGAAGGCCAGAAGAACGCTCCCGAGCGTCTCGTTCTCGACCCGCACCCGCAGGAGGATCTCGCCGGTCTTCGTGAACTTGGCGGCGTTACCGAGGAGGTTCACGAGCGACTGTCGCAGGCGCGTCGGATCGCCTTCGAGGGCGAGGGGCACGTCGTCCGCGATGTCGAGCACGAGTTCCACGGATCCGTTCTGCGTCGTCATGGGCAGGACGACGTCGCAGGCGTCGTGGGCGAGGGACTCGAGGTTGAAGGGGGCGACGTCGAGGTCCATCCGGCCGGAGCGGATCTTCGCGAAGTCGAGGAGTTCCGAGATGATGTTGATGGCGGACGCCGCGCTCCGGCGGATCATCTCGACGTATTCGCGCTGCTCTCCGCGGAGTGGCTCGGCGCGGAGGAGGTCGGCAAAGCCGAGGACCCCGTTCAACGGGGTCCGGAGCTCGTGGGAAATGCGGGCGACGAACTGCGTGGAGCCGTCGGCATCGCGGGACATCGCCGGTGGCGCTCCCGAGCGGCGGTGGAGGCCGGCGGCGAAGCAGGCTCCCGCCACGGCCAGGAAGCGCAGCCCGGCATCAAGGAGATCGGTCAGCCGGTCGGCGCCGGCGCCGAGGAGGCCGCCCAGAGCGGCAAGGCCGGCGGAAAGCGCGACGAAGGCGAGGCCTGCGTTGCGGGGGGCGTCGGGCGCGCGGCGGAGACCGGCGGCAAGCGTGGTGGCGAGGAGCGCCGCCGCGGAGGCGAGGCCGAGGCTCTCGAAGATCACGGCGACCCGGGACGGGGTGCCGCTGTCCGCGTCCCCATGGAGCGCGATGAGAAGAAGTCCGGCGCCGAGACCGATCCCGGTGACGACGCTTCCCCGCCTCAGGATGGGGATTCGCGAGGGAAAGAGCGCGGATCGCAGGGCAAGACCCGTGGCGATGAGGATCGGGAACGTGGCGCGTGCCAGGGCGGCGGCCAGGGGATCATCGGTTCCGAGATCCGGGAGGGCGGAGGACAGACCGTGGAGAGCACCGAAGATGCCACTCGCGATGCTGGCGAAGCCGAGCGTGGCCGCCAGGGGGCGACGGGAGGAGACGGCGAGCCGGAGCAGGGCGACCCCGACGGCAAGCGAGAAGAGGGCGAGGGCGCCCTCGACGAAGCTGTGGAGCGCCCGCGCCTCGGAAAGCAGGTCGGCGCTGGTCCATCCGCCGGGCGGATCGGTGGCCGAAGTCCCGGCAGAGAGGAGAAGCATGGGAAGGAGGAGGACCGCCATCCTCGCTCGACTCGGCCTCATGGGGCGCCCCCTGTCGTCACAAGCCGCGGTGGCGCGGCCCGTTTGAACTCTCAGACCTTATCGGGCCGGGCACCGACGGCGCTTGAGCAGGCGCGTTCGAGGCGCTCCTTCAAGTCCCTCTGGGAGCGGTCGTGGGGCGTGATGGCGAGTGCCCGGCCGGCGGCTCGGGCCGCGAAACGCAGATGTCCGAGGGAGGCGAGAGCCAGCGCGAGGGTCTTCCAGGCGCAGAAATGCAGGGGATTCCGGTCGAGGGCCCGGCGGCAGTCCGTGGCGGCGCCGCGGGCGTCGCCGAGAAGGAAGCGGACGAGGGCCCGCTTCTGGCGGGCCTCCGCGAAGTCCGGGTGTTCCCGGATGAGGAGGGTGAGGGCCGAGAGGGCCTCGCCGCCGCGGCCGGTCTCGAGGAGGGCGACAGCGTCGTGCAGAGCGGCCTCCGCCGCCGGCCCCGCCTCCCGGGCCCAGAGGATGCGGAGGAGACCGGCGGCGCGGAGGCGCACGGGGGCGGTGGCGGACGCGAGGAGGCCGATGAGCTCGCGCACGGGCCGCAGCACGACGATGGCGTCGACGTCATCCGAGGCAAGCCGGCAGTCGGGACTCGCGAGCCGGTCCGCCCAGAAGCGCCTGCCGACTGCCGGTTCATCGAAGTGAAAGCTCATACCGGAAAGGATCTTCCCGGGGGCCCGTCGAACTTGAGAAGATTCCTCGGGGCACCGCGGATTCCCGCGGTTCCCGGAGGGTCGCATGGGCAGCGACGATCTCGATGTGATCGCGGCACACGTGGCGGAGCAACTCGGGCTGCGCGGAGGCGGGGCGTTCCGGCCCCACCGGGACTGGGCCGATCTCGGCCGGCTCGTCGAGACGATGGAGTCCCGGGGCTGCTATCTGCTGCTCAACACGGCCGACGTCGGTCGGATCCGGCGGATGGCGAGCTTCCATGCGAGCCGGGACGGAGGTTTCCCGTTGCTCGGATCCTCGGGCTGGGGCGAGTTCGCGACGATCGGCGAGGCTGTGGTCGTCGCGGCGGCGCGGGCGCTCCCCGCCTGAGGGGGGAGCAGCCGCGGTGGCCGTCGCGCAACTTCAGGTGCGCGGCGGCGACGGAACTACTGGACGCTGACCGTCGCCTTCGTGATGACGATCCGCTCCTTGGTCGCGCCCGACGGCGTTCCGAGGGACTCGAGCTTCCGGAGGACTTCCGTGCCCTCGACGACCTCTCCGAAGACAGTGTGCTTCATGTCGAGGTGCGGCGTGTCGCGGAACGTGAGGAAGAACTGGCTGCCGTCCGACTTCGGTCTTCCCGTGTTGGCCATGGAGAGGATGCCAGGCCGATCGTGGCGGTAGTCGGAGCGGCACTCGCCGTCGTAGTTGTAGCCCGGGCTTCCCGTGCCCGTTCCCTTCGGACAGCCGCCCTGGGCCATGAAGCCCGGGATCACCCGGTGGAACACGATTCCGTCATAGAAGCCGAGGAGAGCGAGGTACATCGTGGAGGAGACGTGCATGGGAGCCGCCTCGGGGAAGAAGCGGATCTTCATGGTTCCATGAGTCGTCTCGAAGGTGAGGAAGGCCTTCTTCGCCGGGTCGAAGTCCGCCTTCGGCGGCATGGGGAGGCGCTCCTTCCAGTCGGACCGGGACTTGTCGATCTTCTGGGCGTCGATGAACTTCTGGAGAGTCGAGATGGGGTCGGCGCTGGCTGCGGGCACGGGGGGATCCTTCTTCGCGGGGTCCTTGGTTTCCCCCTCCTGGCCGCACGCGGACGTCGCGGCGAAAACGAGGGCCATGAGGGCGAGGCTGCGGAGAGACTTGGGTCTGGTCATGGAGGCTCCGGGAGGGTCAGGGGCCTTGGCGCGGAAGCGCCGCGGCGTGCCGATGGATGCGGAGGGCCAGCTCGCCGGCCAGGTCGAGCGTCCGCCCGACGGCGACGAAGCCGTGGCCTTTCCGAATGATGTAGGTCTTCCGGCCGAGAGCTGCCGCGGTCTCGAGGGCGTCTTCCCTCGTGCCGAAATCGCGTTCTTCGTCGGTCACGGAGATGTCGAAGGCCGCCGCGAGAGCGTCCGCATGCTCGAGGACCCGGTCGTCGTGGCCGTGGAAGACGGCGTGGACGTCCGGTCGCGTGGCGTAGATGCGGTCATGGAGGAGGGCATCGCTCGTCGGCGGGCCGACGCCAAGGAAATGCACCTCGAAGTCGAGGTAGTTCGCGCGCACGACTTCCACGAGCCGGTCCCACGTGAGGGATGACTTCATCTCGACCCGCGTCGGCGTCACGACGAACCCCGAGGGCGTCCGGAAGCTCAGGTTGCCCGCGCTCGCGCCACCCTCCACAGGGGCGAGGCCTTCGTCGCTGAAGATGCGGCACCAGTGGAGCAGCCGGTCCATGTCGGCGTGGCGGGCGGGTCGCGAGTCGCGCACGACAGGTCGGAACCGGTAGCGGATGCCGCACTCGCGGTTCTCGCCGTTGATCCTGGATCCCGCCATCGTCGCGGATTCTATCGTTTCGGGCCGCGTTTCGAAGTCCGTCGGCGGGCCGAGGCGCGGCGCGGCTTCCGGGGGGCGGCGCCGGCCGGCGTCCCGCCGGGCACCCAGAGGACGTCCTTGCGACCCCGGCCGTTGGCTTCGCGGGCGAGGACGAACAGGAGATCGGAAAGCCGGTTCAGGTAGTGGAGGACGTGGGGGTTCAGGGCTTCCTCCGAGGCGAGGAGGACCGTGCTGCGCTCCGCGCGGCGACAGACGGTCCGCGCGAGGTGGAGCCAGGCTGCGAGGGGTGTCCCGCCCGGCAGCACGAAGCTCATGATGGGCCGGAGCCGCCGGTTCACGCGGTCGATGGCCTTCTCGATCCGCGCGACCTGCAGCTCCGTGACCCGGAGCCGCAGGCCCGGCGTCTCGTCGCTGCCGCCTGGGACGCAGAGATCGGCGCCGACGTCGTAGAGGTCGTTCTGGATCGTCCGAAGCAGCAGTCCGGCGGACCCTCGCGTGTGGAGGCGGCAGAGACCGAGGACGGCGGACAACTCGTCCACGCCGCCATAGGCCTCGATGCGGGGCGAGGACTTGCTGACGCGGGCTCCCGTGCCGAGACCCGTGGTGCCATCGTCGCCCGTCCGCGTGTAGATCCTCGAGAGGATGACCACGTGTTCGTTCTCCCGCCGGAGGGTTCGACGTCAGCGCCGGCCGGTGCTCACGACCGTCCCCTCGATGATCGTGGCCATGCAGTGGGTCGTGTACTCGAAGGGGTCGCCGTCGAAGAGCGCGAGGTCGCCGTCCCGTCCGGGCGCGATGGACCCGACGCGGTCGGCCACCCCAAGGATGTGCGCCGCGTCTCGTGTGATGGCTGCGAGCGCTGCCTCGGGGCCGAGGTCGTGAGCCGCCGCGACGGCGGCCTCGAAGAGTACGACCCGAGTCTTGGGGACGTAGCTCTCGAATCCGCTCTGCAGCGCGATCGCGATCTCCGCCTTCCGCAGCGCGGCGGCCGTCGTGAAGCTCATGTTCACGAGGTCATCCGTGGCGCGCTGCATGGCGGGATGCACGAGGACGGGCACTCCCGCAGCGCGGATCTCGGGCAGGAGGAGGTAGGCTTCGGCGGCGCCGTCGAGGAGCAGGCGAAAGCCGAACTCATCGCGAAGGCGGAGGGCGCTGCGGATGTCCTGGGCGCGGTGCGCCGTGACGAGGAGCGGCAGGCGGCCCGCCAGCACGTCCGAGAGGGTCTCGAGGCGCAGGTTCCGATCCGGCCGCTTCTCCGGGTCGGACGAGGCCATCCGTTCCGCGTATTCGCGGGCCTTCAGCAGTTCCTGCCGGAGCATGGCGACCTGCTTCCCGCGCGTGCCCGGGGACTTCCGGTCCTTGCCGAAGGATGCCGGTCCGAGGTTGGCGGCCACGGCGGCCGCGGGCACGAGAACATCCTGCTGGAGGCTCCGCCCCGCGGTCTTCACCACGAGGGTCTGACCCGACACGAGGGCGCCCGGCGCATGGCCGGTGTGGAGAGTCGTGACGCCGAAGCCCCGGACCCATGCCACGAGGGGGTCGTCGGGATTGAAGGCGTCGATGGCTCGCAACTCGGGCTGGATGGCGTCCGTGGGATCGAGCTGGTCCTGATCCTGCTTCTGGTTCAGGAACCCCGTGAGCCCCGCTGTCGCGCGGGCGTCGATGAGGCCTGGCGTGACGACTTCGGCGACCATCATGGGAGTGCCGGCCGGAACGGTCGTCGTCGCCGCGGGTCCTACGGCGGTGATGCGTCCGTTCTCGATGATCACGACCGCGTCCCGGAGCGGCTCCCCGGTCATCGTGTGGACGAGACGTCCGCGGACGGCGATCTGGGCCGTCGCCGGTTCCGCCGCAGCGAGGCCGATCGCGAGGATCAGGATTCTCATCCGGGTGTCTCCGAGGTATCGGACACGATAAC
>CAYQRN010000188.1:0-9004 GCA_964419995.1 uncultured Planctomycetia bacterium | reverse complement strand
CCTCGGGGCCGCGGTGACGGGGCGGGGGGACCGCGTCCGGGCGACGCTCGCGGAGGCCGCCGGGGTCCGCATCGCCGAGGCGGGGGCGCAGGACCTGCCGTCGGAGGCCCACCGGAACACGGCCGGCATCGCGGCGGCGGAAGTGCTGCGGCGAGCGGGACGGACCGGGACCGGCGTGACCCTCGCCGTGAGGAAGGGGCTTCCGCTCTCCGGAGGCCAGGGCGGGAGCGCGGCCTCGGCGGCGGCGGCGGCCGTGGCCGTGAACGAGCTTCTCGGAAGGCCCCTCGACGTCGCGGCCCTCCTTGAGGCGGCTCTCGTCGCGGAGGAGGCCGTGGCCGGCCGCCACCTCGACAATCTCGCTCCGGCCCTCATGGGCGGGATCGTCCTCGTGCGGTCCGTGGATCCCATCGACGTCGTGCGCCTTCCGGCGCCGCCCGAGCTGCGCTTCGTCCTCGCCGAGCCCGCGCAGGAGCTGCGCACGAAGGAGGCCCGCGCTCTCCTTCCCGCGTCGGTTCCGCGGCAGGTCGCCGTGAGCCAGGCGGCGGCGGCCGCGGCGTTCGTCGCGGCTCTCGCTGCGCGCGACTTCCCCCTCCTCGGACGGAGCCTCGTCGATCACATCGCGGAGCCCGTCCGCGCGCCCCTGCTTCCGGGCTTCCGAGAAGCCATGGCTGCGGCCCGCGCGGCGGGCGCCCTCGGCGGCTCCATCTCCGGAAGCGGACCGGCCGCGTTCGCGGTGGCGATCTCGGACGAGATCGCGCGCCGCGTCGCCGCCTCCATGGAGGCCGCCTACGGGAAGGCCGGCGTCCCCTGCCGCACGCGTGTGGCGGCCATCGACACGGATGGGGCCCGCATCGTGACGTCACGGGAGGATTGAGCCCATGGCACCGAGACCCCTCCCTCGCACGACGCTCCGCTGCGCCGCATGCGGCGGGGAGCAGGACCCCGCCACGCTGCACGGCGAATGCCCCGCCTGCGGCGGGCTCTTCGATGTGCGCCACGAGCCCGCCACTCTCCGCGGCGCCGCCCTCCGGACCCTCTTCGAGGACCGGCGCGATCCGCCGGGCGGACAGGCCTCCGGCGTGTGGCGCTTCCGCGAGATGGTGCTCCCCGACGCCGGCCACGCCGCCGTGTCCTGGCCCGAGGGCAACACGCCGCTCCTCGAGATCGAGAGCGTCGCGCGTTTCGCGGGCCTTCGCCACCTCGCCCTCAAGCACGAGGGCATGAACCCGACGGGCTCCTTCAAGGATCGCGGCATGACCGCCGGCGTCACGATGGCTCGGATCGCCGGCGCCCGGGCCGTGGCCTGCGCGTCGACGGGCAACACGTCCGCGTCCATGGCTGCCTACGCCGCCCGGGCCGGTCTCCCGGCCCTCGTCCTCGTGCCCGCGGGCCGGACGGCCCTCGGGAAGCTGGCGCAGGCCCTCGCGTACGGGGCCCGGACCCTCCTCGTGCGGGGCGATTTCGACGCCTGCCTCGCCCTCGCCCGCGAAGCCGCGCGACGCCTCGGCGTCTACCTCCTCAACTCCGTGAACCCCTACCGCCTCGAAGGACAGAAGACGATCGTGTTCGAGATGCTCATGCAGCGGGGTTGGGACCCGCCGGACTGGATCCTCGTGCCCGCGGGAAACCTCGGCAACACGGCCGCCTTCGGGAAGGCGCTCCGCGAGGCCCGCGAGTCGGGACTCATCGACCGGCTGCCGCGGATCGCGGCCGTCCAGGCCGCCGGCGCCAACCCCTTCGCGCGCTCCTTCCGCGACGGCTTCCGCACGCGGGCGCCCGTGAAGGCGGAGACCATCGCCACCGCCATCCGCATCGGGAATCCCGCCTCCCACGACCGCGCCGTGGCCGCCATCCGAGGGACCGGCGGCGTCGTCACGGACGTGACGGACGCCGAGATCCTCGAGGCGAAGGCCGTCATCGACGCCGCGGGCATCGGCTGCGAGCCCGCCAGCGCGGCGGCTGTCGCCGGCGCGCGCCGCCTCGTCGCCGAGGGCGTGATCGCGGTCGATCAGTCGGTGGTGGCCATCCTCACGGGCCACGTCCTCAAGGACCCCGAGATCCTGATCGAGTTCCACAGGGATGCGGAACCGCCTCCGGGACGCGCCAACCGCCCGATCGAGGTCGATCCGGAGATCGGAGCCGTGGAGCGGGCCCTCGAAGGGAAGTGAGCGGGGCGGCACTCGCACGAATCACGAGCGCCCCTCGTGGAATCTATGAGCGGGCGGCCGCGGCGGCGCGGAGTCGGTCCGCTGCGAAGGGCGCCGCCCGGGACCGACTGCGCGTCCCATCCGGCGACGGCGGGGGGACTTGGACCACCGGCGCTCGCGCTGTGGCGCCCCGTCCGCCGCGGAGGGCACGCTCCTTGCAAAGGGTCCCGGGACTCCGCGGGTGCATGCAACCACCCGCTACTGACGCATCTTCGAGCCGCGCCTGAATCCACACATTCGGCGGCGGATCCCGGGGGCAAAGCGAGGCGCCGGCCGGGAAGCCGCGAGAGTGTGGATCCAGGCGCGGCTCGCTCCTTTCCGGGACCGGAGGATCCGTCCGGTTCCCCGCGCCGCCGGACCCCGCTACGATACGCGGAGGCACCGCCGGTGAAGCCCCTCCGCCATCTCGCACTCGCCCTCGTCGTGCTCGGTCTCGTGGTCCTCGAGATCGCCCACGGCGTCTACCGCGTGCGTACGAACCGGGACCGCGAACGCGCGCGCATCCTCGAGACGATGGAGCGCGCCCAGGCGGATCTGGCGGAGGGATCGCGGGGGCTTCTGACGAGCGGGCGGGAGCACGCGCTCTACCTCGCGAGGTCGGCCGACGTCCGGCGCCTCGCGACGGAGGGGGAGGAGACCGGCGGAGCCGTCGCCGAGGCGGCGCGGGAGGAGGCCGGACGGCGCCTGCTTCCCTACGTCGTGTCCTTCAGCGCCATCGACGCCGTCCGCGTCCTCGATGCCGGGGGGCGCGAGCGCTTCCGCGCCTGCCGTATCGGCGGCGGCGTGGGCGCCCTGCCGCGGGCGCAGCTCGATCCCGCGCCCGACGAGGCCGCCGTCGCGGCGGCCCGGAGCCTCGGACCCGGCGAGGTCGCCCTCTCCGGGATCACGCTCGATGCGGAGCGCGTGGAGGTCCCGCCCGGCGAGAGGCAGGTCCTCCACCACGTCGCGCGCATCGGCACCGGACAGGACGGGGCGGGCCTTCTCGTGCTCACGGTCTACGCCGCGCCGGTTCTCGGCGCCGTGCGGGCGTTCCGGCCCGTGGAGGGAGCCGTGAGCTGCCTCGTCGGCGAGGCGGGTGAGTACGTCGCGCACTCCGACCGGGCGCGGGAGACCGGGAACGTCCCGGGCGCCATCTTCGCGGATCACGACGCCCTGCCGCGAGACGCGCTCAAGACCGGGGGGCGTCTCGCCCTTCACGGCGATGTGTGGCTCGTGCGGCGCGTCAGCGACTCGCCCCCATGGATCCTCGTCACGCGGGTCCCCGTCGCGGCCCTCGATCGCGCCGCCGGATCGGCGGGCCAGGTGACGCCCATCGTCACGACGGTCGTGGTGACGCTCCTGCTCGGGGCCTTCGGGCTCTATCTCCTCGGGCTCTCGCGACGCGAGATCCGCGCGCGGGAGGAGGCCCGCTTCCTCGCCGAGAAACAGCGGCTCGAGGACCGCGTGCGGACGGCGGAACGACTCGGCGCCCTCGGGCTCCTCACGGCGGGTGTGGCCCACGAGATCAACAACCCCCTCGAGGGCATCGGCAACTACCTCGCGCTCGCGGAGCGGGAGACGACGCCGGCCGCAAGGCGGGTGCGCTACCTTGCCGCGATCCGCGAGGGCTTCGAGCGGATCCGCTCCATCGTGAAGGAACTGACGGCGTTCGCGCGGCCGGACATGAAGAGCGGCGTCGCGGACCTCGCGGAGATCGTCGCCCGGGCGCGGGCCCTCGCGGGCTGGGGAGAGGATGCGGCGGCCGTGGAGGTCCGGACGGAGGGGCTCGGGCCGGGCCTCCGCGTGGCAGGAGATTCCGGCAGGCTCGAGCAGGTCTTCGTGAACCTCTTCCTGAACGCCGCCCGTGCCATGGGAGGAAGGGGCGTCATCATGGTCGCCGCGGCGCGGAGGGAGGGGGGGCGCACCGTGGAGATCCACGTCGAGGATTCGGGGCCGGGGATAGCGGCAGAGGACCTTGGGCGCGTGTTCGACCCGTTCTTCACGCGGAGCGGCGGGACCGGGCTCGGGCTCTCCGTCTCCTACGGCATCGTGGCGGCCCATGGCGGGACCATCGCCGCCGGCAACCGGGAGACGGGCGGCGCGCGCTTCACGATCGTCCTCCCGCTCGCCGGCGCGGAAGGCGCAACGCCCGAAGGTCCGGGGGAGGGCGCGAGGACCGGGCCGAGAGCAGGAGCGGGACATGAGTGCTGAGGGGCGTGCGGGGACGATCCTTGTCGTCGACGACGAGGCCTTCGTGCGGGACTCGCTCATCGAGATCCTCGAGAACGAGGGGTTCCGGGCGGCGGCGGCGCGGGGCGTGGACGAGGCGCGCCACCGCCTGGCCGAGATCGGGCCGGCCCTCGTCATTACCGATCTGCGCATGCCCGCGGGGAGCGGCATGGATGTCCTCGCCGAGGCGCGGCGCGTTCTGCCCCTCTCGCCGGTCATCGTGCTCACGGGCGTCGGCACCGTGGCCGATGCCGTGACGGCCATGAAGGCCGGGGCCTTCGACTTCATCGAGAAGCCCGTGGACCCCGAGGAACTGCTCATCGTCGTTCGGCGGGCCCTCGAGCACCGGCGACTCTCGGCGGAGGTCGAGGAGCTCCGGCGGACGGTGGGACGCCTCCGGGAGCCGCCGGAGATGGCCGGCGTGTCGCCGGCCTTCGCCCGACTCCGCGGGCTCATCGAGCAGGTCGCGCGGACGGACGCCACGGTGCTCATCACGGGGGAGAGCGGCACGGGGAAGGAGCTCGTGGCCCTCGAGATCCACCGGGCGAGCCGGCGCGCCGCGGGGAGCTTCGTGGCCGTGAACTGCGCCGCCGTGGCGGAAACGCTCTTCGAGAGCGAGTTCTTCGGACATCGACGGGGGGCGTTCACGGGGGCGGTCGCCGATCGGCCGGGGCGCTTCGCCGAGGCCGAGGGCGGGACCCTCGTCCTCGACGAGATCGGGACGCTCCGGCCCGAGATGCAGGCGAAGCTCCTTCGGGTCCTCGAGAGCGGCGAGTATCAGCCCGTGGGCGAGTCGCGCTCGCGCCGGGCCGACGTCCGCGTCATCGCCGTCACGAACGAGGATCTCGGCGCCGCCGTGGCAGAGGGGTCGTTCCGCGGCGATCTCTTCTACCGGCTCAACGTCTTCCCGATCCGCGTGCCGCCCCTGCGCGAGCGGAGGGAGGACGTGGGCGTCATCGCGGCGCACCTGCTCCGGCGCCTCCGCGCGACATGGGGCGCCGCGGAGGAGGCGGCGGCCGCCGAGGGGCTCTCGCCGGAGGTCGCGGCCGTCCTCGAGGCGTACCGGTGGCCCGGGAACGTGAGGGAGCTCCGCAACGTGCTCGAGCGGGCCGTGATCCTCGCGGGCGGGCGTGTGCCGGACGCGGCGATCTTCCGCGAGATCCTCGGGGACGGGGCACGGGCGGAGGGGACGACGGACCGGACCAGCCTCAACCTGCGGGAGCGCGTCGACGTCCTCGAGCGAGATCTCATCCTCGAGGCTCTCGCGCGGACCGGCGGGAAGAAGCGCGAGGCGTCGGCGCTCCTCGGCGTGGATCCGCGGAACCTCGGCTACTACCTCCGGAAGCACGGGCTCTCGGAGAAGGGACCCTCCGGCGGAGGGCAGGCGTGACGCTGAGGGGGCGGCGGCGGGCCCGATGGACCCGCAACGTCGCCATGGCGGCGGTCATCGTGGCGGCGGCCGCCGCCGGCTGCGGTGACGACGGAGGTTCAGGGGAGCGCTCCCGCGCGGGGTCGGAGTCGCGCCTGGGCGGCGCGGCGGCGCCGGCCGTGGGATTCGCCGACATCGCCGGACCCTCGGGCGTGACCTTCCGCCACGCGAACGGCGCCCGGGGGGAGAAGCGCCTCCCGGAGGCCATGGGCTCGGGCGGCGCCCTCCTCGACTGGGATGGCGACGGAGTCCTCGATCTCTTCCTCGTGAACTCGGGCCGGATGCCGGGGGAGAGCGGGGACGCACCGGCTCCGAGATGCGCGCTCTACCGGGGCCTTGGCGACGGGCGCTTCGAGGACGTGACGGAGAGAGCGGGCGCCGGGATCGCGGTGTACGGCATGGGCGCGGCGGCGGCCGACTACGATGGCGACGGCGACACGGACATCTTCGTGACGGCCCTTGGCGACGATGTCCTCCTCCGCAACGACCAGGGGCGGTTCACGGATGCGACGCGGGAGGCCGGAGTGGCGGGCCGGCCGCTGCCGGACGGGCGCGGCAGGCCCTTCGGCGAATGGTCCACGGCGGCCGTCTTCTTCGATGCGGACGGGGATCGCGACCTCGACCTGCTCGTCGCCCACTACGTCGCGTGGACGCCGGACCGGGAGATCTTCACGACGCTCGACGGCATCACGAAGGCGATCACGACGCCGGATCGCTACGAGGGATTGCCCCTCGTCCTCTGGCGGAACGACGGCGACGGGCGTTTCTCGGACGCGACGGAGGCCGCCGGTCTCCTGCCGCACCGCGGAAAGGCCCTCGGCCTCGCGCTCTGGGACTTCGACGACGACGGCCGCCTCGATGTCGTCGTCGCCAACGACACGCGGCCCAACTTCCTCCTCATGAACCCGGGCGGGGGGCGATTCGAGGAGCGCGGCATCGACGCGGACATCGCCTATGACGAGCACGGCCGCGCCAGGGCGGGCATGGGCGTCGACGTGGCCGTCCACGCGAACGACGGCGTGGCGGCCATCGCCATCGGCAACTTCGCCGAGGAGGCGTTGTCGCTCTGGCGGCGGGCCGGCGACGGGGGATTCCGGCCCGCCGCGGGGGAGGCGGGGCTCGTCGAGGCCACGTGGGGTCCTCTGACGTTCGGGCTCCTCTTCCTCGACGCGGATCTCGATGGTCTCCTCGATCTCGCCCTCGCGAACGGTCACATCGAGCCGGACATTGCGCGATTCAGGCGGGGGCAGGACCATGCCCAGGCGGCGCAGCTCTTCCTCGGCGGCCCGGGGGGGCGATTCGTCGAGGCGGGGAAGGGCGCAGGCCATGACCTTTCGCGGCCTCGCGTGGGCCGAGGCCTCATGGCAGGAGACCTCAACGGCGACGGCGGTGTCGATCTCGTTCTCACGACGAACGGCGGGTCTCCGGCGATCCTCCGCAACGAGGGGCCGCGGGGACACTGGCTCAGGGTCCGGCTGGTCGGGCGCTCGCCGAACCGGGATGCCATCGGCGCGCGCGTGCGGCTCCGGGCGGGGGGTGTCACGCAGGAGCGGATGGTGAGGACGGGATCCTCCTACCTTTCGCAGTCGGAGCTGGCCGTCACCTTCGGGCTCGGAACCGTCACGCGGGTCGAGAGTCTGACGGTCCGGTGGCCGTCAGGGGCGGAAACGGTCGTCCCGCTCGACGTTGTCGATCGCCTCGTGGTCCTCGCGGAACCCTGAGGCGGCGCTGCCCGGGGGCCGTCAGCGGCCGCGCTCGATCCGGGGCCAGGGCGTGTCCGTGGGCACGACGAAGTCGTGGTACTGCGCGTGGCATCCGCCGTTCGAGCAGGACTCGGTGTGGGGGACGTAGTACGCCTGCCCGGCATGGATCTCCGCATCCTCGTGGCAGGAGACGCAGACGCCGTAGCGGTCCTCGTAGAGGATGCGGTCGGGGTCGCTGTGGCAGTAGGCGCAGTTCTTCTTCTCGAAGACGTAGCGCTTCGAACGGAAGTGGACGGTGTGGGCGCGCCACGCGAGGAGGTTGTTGATCTCGAAGTCCATCGCCACATGGCAGAGGACGCAGGTCTCGGGCCGGCCGTTGCCGTGGAGGAGCCTCGAGAGGTCATAGGTCTCCTGGTGGCAGGACTCGCAGTAGCGCGCCTCGGGCTCGATCTTCGTGGGCGCGGGATCGCCGACGCTGATCTCGAGGACGCCGGTGGCCGTGACGGCCTCGCCCTTCCAGATGCGGCGCGACTTGCCCACGAGGGTCCACGTACCGTGGCCGGCGCCGGCGGGGATGCTGAACGTGAAGACGTCGGAGACGGGCGCTGCCCAGGCCGCCGGGGCGAAGAGACCGCCGAAGACCACCGGCGCGGGCGGGATCATGCGCCAGACGAGATGGAACCCGTCCTCGGCCGTCGTGGCGGCGACGTGGGTCTCCTGCTGGAAGGAAGCGGAGTCGAGGACGCGCATCGTCTGGACGATGGACTGGTTCGGGCCGCCGAGGGCCACGAGCGGGATGCCCTCGTGGTTCTTGTTGCGGTAGTAGACGACGGCCGGAAAGAAGTCGTAGTAGCGAAGACCCATCGAGTGCCCCGCGAGGAACTCCGCGTAGGACGGCAGCGTGCCCTCGGGGAAGAGCCGGCGCCCGGCGCCGTCCGTCCACACCACGCGGAACGAGGCGTCGGCTCCGGGCGCGTAGACGCCGCCCGGCGGGGGAGACAGGGGCTCGAAGTCCATCCGGAGCCCGTAGCCCGGACCGTCCGCCGCGGGCGTCTCCACGGTCACCGGGTGCGTGACGAGGAAGTTCGGAGCCTGATCCCACGCCACGTCGAGGAAGGCGGCGCCAGGGGGAAGGGCGAAGGAGCCGGCGGCGGGGTCGCCGTTCCGGAGCTGGACGCGCAGCTCTCCCGTCCAGTGCAGGCCGGCGATCTCCCCCCGCGTGATCCCGCCGCTGCCCTTCAGGATCACGGCGAAGCGGCGGATCGGGAAGGCGTTGTCGGCGCCGAATTCGCCCTCGGCGCCGGCGTCGAGGGGCAGGCTCATCATCGTGCGGCCCGCGCCGTCCCTGAGGGAGACCGTGAAGGTGTTTCGCGCGCCCATCCAGGCCGCGCCGCGGAGGAATCGCCTGAGGGTCCAGCTCCCGTCGCTCTCGGCCGTCCACTCGTAGGTCTCCTCGT
>CAYQRN010000187.1:0-9038 GCA_964419995.1 uncultured Planctomycetia bacterium | reverse complement strand
AGAGTCCGAGGTAGACGGCGACCACGATGCCGACGCCGAGGAGCGTGGCGAGGGGAATCGTGACGGAAGGCCTCCGCACGAGCCCCGCGATCGACGCACCGTGCTGCCAGCCGCCGAAGGAGAAGAGCACGGGTGGAAGCGCCGCGAGGAGGGTCATCGCGCTCAGGGGCGCCGCTCCGGCGCCGGCCCCTGCCGGCGCGGGGGCGAGGAGGAGGCCGCCGATCGAGAGAACGAGGGCAAGGCCCGTCTTGAGCCACGTGAGGAGGTTCTGGGCGCGGGCGCCGGGACGGAGGCCCCGGACGTTGATGAGCGTCATCGCGACGATGAGCGCCGTGGCGAGGACCGTCTCCGCGGCTCCTCCAGGCGGGACCCCTCCGAAGAGGGCCGCGCCAACGTTGCGTGCGAAGATGAGCGCGATGAGGGCTATGGCCCCGGGGAGGATCGCTACGAGGAGGATCCAGCCGTAGAGGAACGCGGGCAAAGGACCGAGAGCTTCGCGGAGGAAGACGTAGACGCCGCCGGCCTTCGGGATCCGGGCCGAGAGATCGGCATAGGCCAGCGCGCCGAGAAGGGCGATGACGGCTCCCGTCCCGAAGGCCAGGAAGAGGCCCGCCGTGGAACCTGCCGTGGCGGCTACGCGGGCCGGAGTGAAGAAGATGCCCACGCCGATGATCCCGCCCACGACGACGGCCGTGGCCGTCGGCAGGCCGAGCCTGGCCTCTGTCGCGTCGCCCCCCGGCGCCGGCCTGCCCGCGTTCTGCGCACGGCTCACGGGGCGGCTCCCGGGTGCGAGCGGAGATGCGACAGGAGTCGGGCGAAGTCCTCGGGGAGGGGAGAGCGGACGTCGATGTCCGGTTCGCCGCGGGTGCCCAGGGCGGCGTCGGGGATGTTGAGCGCGGCGGCGTGGAGGGCGAGGCGGTCCATGACACCGGGGATCGGCGGCCCTCCGTAGATCGGGTCCACGAGAAGCGGGTGGCCCACGGACCGGAGGTGCACCCGGATCTGGTGCCGCCGGCCCGTCCGGGGCTCGATCTCGAGGAGGGCTGCGGTCCGGAACGCCTCGACGCGACGCCAGCGGGTCTCGCACTCGAGTCGTCCGGGTTCGCCGCGCGTCGCGGGCCGCATGCGGCCCTTCCGTGCGGAGTGGAGCGCGGTGAGGATCCGCCCCTCGGTGGCACCGGGCACGCCGGCGACGACGGCGGTATAGGACTTCCTCACCTGCCGCCGTTCGAAGGCGAGGCAGAGCTCGCGGTGCGCACCGGCGTCGAGCGCGAAGAGGACGACACCGGTGGCATCGCGGTCGATCCGGTGGACCACGAGGACCTTCCGCCCGAGGTGATCCTCGATCAGAGCCCGAAGGCAGGAGCGACGGTCGCCGTCCCGTGCCGGGATGACGGGCAGGCCCGCGGGCTTGTCCACCGCGAGCCACCGGTCGCTCCGGGCGAGGATCGTCGGCGCCATCACGCCGCGGAGGGTGACAGGCGGCGGCCGGCGCGCCAAGTCCCCGGCCGCCCCCCTCTTGGCTCCGCGAAGCCGCCCGGTAGAACTCGCGGGCCAGGAGGTGCCCATGCGGATCGTCATCCTGCCCGGCGCGAACGACGTCGCCCGGGCGGCCGCCGATGAGCTCGAGAAGGTCCTCGACCTGCACGGAGCCCCGTCCGTCGGGTTCCCGACGGGGCGCACGCCCCTCCCGTTCTATGCCGAGCTCCGGCGCCGGAGCCGCGCCGGCACGTCCGTCGGGCTTCTCCGTCCTTTCGGCCTCGATGAGTACCTGGGGCTCTCCTCCGAGCATCCTCAGAGCTTCGGCGCCTTCCTGCGCCGGGAACTCGTGGAGCCCCTCGATATCCGCCCGGACGCGGGCCTCTTCCTCCGGGGGGACGCGCCGGACCCGATCGCCGAGTGCGCCCGATTCGAGACGGAGCTCCGCCGCAGGGGCATCGACCTCGTCTTCCTCGGCCTCGGTGGAAACGGGCACGTGGCCTTCAACGAACCCGGATCAGCCCCCGACAGCGTCACGCGTGTCGTGGAACTCTCCGGTGAGACTCTCACCGCCAACCGCGGTGCGTTCCCTGAGGGGCAGAAGCCCCCCGCCCGGGCGCTCACGTCGGGAATCGGGACCCTCCGCCGGGCGGCGCGGATCGTCATCCTCGTCACGGGGGCCGGCAAGGCGGGCATCGCACGTCGCGCGTTCCGGGAGCCCCCTCTGCCGGCCGTTCCCGCGAGCCTCCTGGCAGATCACGGCGATCTCACGGTCCTCATCGACACGGCGGCCGCCGCGCGGCTCGGATGACGCCGGACCCGGATGATCCACGAAGACGAGCCGCGGCACTCGAAACGCGCGCGATTCCGGCCTTGGCGACCGGGATCGCGCGGTTCGCTGCATCGGCGAGGATTCTCCGAGCCGCGACGAGCCCTGAGGCAGTCCCGGCCGGAGAAGACCGTGCTGGTGGCTTGGCATTCGTGAATGATCCGGGCTAAGGCCTCTCACGGCGCACGCCGGGCACGCCGCTCTTCGCGCGGCTCGGGGTCCGCCGCCATCCGCGTCGACATGCGCGGGTCCGGCTCGGGCCAGCCAACCCTCATCGTGACGGCGAGGCCGGACCTCGGGCAGCCCGTCGCAGCCCGTCTCGAGGTCGATGTGCGGGAGCTTCGAGGCGACGGCGCCTTCCGGGGCCGCTCGCAGGTGCGCCACCCGGGCCAAGGCGGGATCTACACTCTCAGGATCCCGGTGCCGGGGCTCCGCCTCTGGTTCCCGCGGGGACGCGGCCTTCCAGCCCTCCATGACGTCCGTGTCACGCTGCGCGCCGCGGGCGGCCAGGTCCTCCGGCGCTGGCAGTGGACGACCGGATTCCGCACGGCATCGCTGCGCCGGCGGGGGGCCGCCCCATGGCTCTTCATCAACGGTGTTCCTGTTTTCGCGGGCGGCGCCGTGTTCGCGGGGGAGACCGTCCGGGGACGGACGAAGGACCGGTGCAGCTGGACGGATCCGGTCGCCTTGGCGGCGCGGCTCAACGTGGCGATCCTCCGCGTCAGGGCGGACGCGGGCTTCCCCGACGAGGCCTTCCTGTCGGCCTGCGACGCGGCAGGACTCCTCCTCCGGGTCGATGTTCCACCCCCGGCGGCCGCCTCGCCGAGGGAGCGCGGCGCCGGCGGGGCATCGGCCGTCGCGACGCGAGTCCTGCGCCGCCTGCGCCGGCACCCCTCGGTGGCAGTCCTGGCCGCCGGAGGCGGGGAGCCGGGCGACTCGCGTGGTCTTCAGGCCTCCACGATGGCCCTCCGCAGACTCGCCCGAGTCGAGTTCCCGGAGGCGCCATGGCTCCCGCGAACGCCGGCAATCGACCTTCCGAAGCCTCCGGTGGCCCGCGATCTCCTTCCGTCGCTGTCCGGACCGGCGGCTCGCCGCGGGTTCCGCCTTCCATCCTGCTTCTTCACCGAGGCGGCGGAGGCCGAGGAAGCGGCGCGGATCATCGAGGCCGCCCGCGTCCGCCCGGAGGCATTCGCATCGGCCCCGGACATGCGCCTCATGGACGCCGTCCCGGCCGTGAGCCGGAGCCTCGTGGACGGGACCGGAGAATGGAAGCCCGCCGCCTTCGCGGTCCGACGGGCGCTGCGGAAGCGTCTTCTCGTCTTCGAGCCCGGCCTCGGGAGCACGGCGCTCCACTTCGTGAACGACGGGGCAGCCCTCAGGAACGTGCGGGTGACGGCCACCCTCCATGAGGTCTCCGGCCGCTGCGTTCTGCATCGATCCGCGGTCCTCGATCTGCCGGCCCGCACATGCCGCCATGTCTTCGCTCTCCGTCCGGAAGCCTTCGGAAGTCGCCTGCCCCGGGGGGCCATCGCCCGGGCGGAGGCCCGTCTCGAGGATCGGGGGCGCCTCCTCGTCGTGGCGACCCGCTGGCTCCGTACGCCGGCCGTCGATGTCCGGCGGCCCGAACCCGTCGTGCGCCTCCGGTACCTCCGGTCGGAACTCGGTTGGACCGTCCTCGTCACGGCTCGGACGGCGATCCGCGGGCTCTGGCTCCGGACGACCCGGAAGGGCGTCCGGTTCGAGGACAATCTGATCGACCTCCTGCCCGGCGAGACGCGCCGGCTCCACATCGATCGCGCGAAGGATGTCCTTGACGACCGGCGCCCGCGCGTAGAATGGTGCTCCATACGCTGATTCCGCGGGCGGTGCGCCGGACCGGATCCTCCGGGACGGCGGACGCCGGCCGAAGGGGCTCCCCGGCGAAGGGGCTCCCCGGCGGCGCGCCTGCGGTTCCCGCGGCGGCGGGGATCGGCCGCCGCGGCCCATCGCGGACGATCCCGATGGCCCCGGGGAGGGACATCCGACATGACCTCTTCCACATTGCGGTGGGCGGGCCGGATCGCGGCGCTCACGTCTCTGCCTCTTCTCGTCCTCGGCGGACTCGGCGGCTGCAGCAGCGCGGAGAAGGACTACGCCAGGGAGTTGCCGGAAGGGGCGCCGGCCCTCGAGCTCGTCACGGATCCGAAGGAGATGCCGTACTTCGGGAAGTCCTTCGGCAACCGCGAGAACCTCGAGATGGCCATCGACAGGAGCCTCGAGTACCTCGCGAAGCCGAGTTCGAAGAAGTACTTTCCCGTGCGGGGCCTCCCGGAACTCACCCACGAGCGCACCGCGAAGTCCCTCGAAGAGATGAAGAAGGTCCTGGCCACGGCCCGGACCGAAGCGGAGTTCCAGGGCTACATCACGACCCGCTTCGACGTCTACCGCTCCGTGGGCTGGAACGGGAAGGGCGAGGTGCTCTTCACGGCCTATTGCGAACCCATCGTGGACGGGGCCCGAAAGCCCGGCGGACGCTTCCAGTACCCGCTCTATGCGCTGCCGCCGGAGCTCGTGAAGGACGAGGAGGGCACATGCCTCGGTCTCGGCACGCCTGAGGGCGCTCTCAAGCCGTGCTGGACGCGGGCCGAGATCGACGGACAGGGCGCCCTCCGCGGGCGGGACCTCGAGATCTGCTGGCTCGACGACCCGTTCAAGGCCTACATCGTCCAGATCCAGGGTTCCGCCCGGGTCAACCTCCCCGATGGCACGCAGCTCTGTCTCGGCTATGCCGGCAAGACGGATCGCCCCTACCGGAGCATCGGCCTGCATCTCGTCGAGAAGGGCGAGTTCACACGCAACGAACTCTCCCTCACGCGTCTCAAGAAGTGGTTCCGCGAGAATCCGGAGCGTCTCACGGAGCTCTACGTGAACGAGTCCTACGTCTTCTTCACCGAGCGCGACCCCGGACCCTACGGGAGCCTCGGCGTCAAGGTGACCGGCGGAAGGACCGTCGCCACGGACAAGAGCCTCTTTCCCCGCGGCGGCCTCGCGTATGTCGTCGCCAAGGTCCCCGTGGAGCTCGACGAATCCGCCTGGCAGGACCGGCTCTTCCACACCTTCGTGCTCGATCAGGACACGGGCGGCGCCATCCGGTCCGCGGGCCGGGCCGATCTCTTCCTCGGAACCGGGGATCGCGCGGAGCGACGGGCCGGACGCGTACGGTCGGAGGGCTGGCTCTTCTACCTCTTCGTGAAGGAGGACGGGGCACCGGCCGGAGCGCCTGCCGAGACTCCGGGAGGCAGCCTCGGCGACGCCGGGAGATCGCCCCGGCGCCGGGGCGCGGCTCCCGCCCGCTCCGGCGGCGGCTGAGGAAGCCAATAGCCCGGACGATTCACGAGGACGGGCCGGGGCTCGCCTTCGTGAATCGGGGGGCTATTCGGGACCCGTCGGGTCCCCGGGAACGGCGGTGCCGAGGAGCGCCAGAGCCACGAGGGGGAAGGAGCGTTCGTAGCGGTAGCTCGTCCCCCCGTGCCCGTCGTCGTACTCCTCGAAGCGATGGGGAACGGCGAGGGCTTCGAGGCGGCGGTGCAGCGCACGCGCGCCGAGGTGGAGGAAGTACTCGTCGCGGGAGCCGGCGTCGATGAAGAGGAGCCGGAGGGTCCGGAGGGCCGGGGCGTGCTGCTCCGCGAGGACCAGCGGGTCGTGGGCGAGCCAGCGGGCGAAGACGTCCTCCCGGATCTCCGCCGTCTCGGGATCGCACGGCAGCACGAAGCGCCCCGGCGCGTCGGGATCGGGTGAGTAGACAGCGGACATGGCGATGAGCTCGATCGTGGCGATGTCCCGTCCGCTCTTCCGGGGTGCTGCGTCGAAACGGGCAAGGAAGGAGTCCAGACCTCCCGCCCGGTTGAGCTCATCGACCATGGCCGGGAACGCCCGCCGGTAGCAGACGTCGAAGTGCATGTCGCCCGAGTGGCAGGCGACAGCCGCGAAGGCCCCCGGGTGCTTCATGGCCAGCCGCAGGGCGCCGAACCCGCCGCTCGAACGTCCGAGGATCCCCCGCGCGCCTCCTCCGGGAATGACGGGGAAGGCGCGTTCAACCGCCGGCAGAGCTTCCTCCATGAGGAAGGTCTCGTATCGCCCGGTGGCGCTCGAGTCGAGGTACTGGCTTCCGCCGAGACGAGTCCAGCAGTCCGGCATCGCGACGATGACCGGTTCCATGGCCCCCGACGCCACGAGGCCGGCCAGGCGGCGCGGAAGTCCCGGGCTCCAGGGGGTGTCGTGGAGGAGGGCTTCCGCCGTCCCCGTGAAGGCCGGGAGAACCCAGATCACGGGAAGACGCGGCGCCATGCCGTCGTGCCCCGGAGGGAGCCAGACAAGGACGTCGCGGACATGGGGATCCGAGAGCGGGTTTCCCCTGAGCGCGCGACTCTCGATGGTCAACGGGACGATGCGTCCGGACAGGGTCATGGGGACTCCTTCGGCTCGAGCCGGGGCCCCACCGGTTTGACGAAAAGGCCCCTTCGCGTAGAATGCCGCCCTTTCCGCGAGGCCCCTCCCGACGGCGGACCGGGCCGATCCCCCCACTGGAGCAGCGCCACGATGGAGAACTGGCAGGTTCTGAGTTCCTTCCCGACTCCGGGAGCCTGGCCGAGCGGTCTCGCCTTCGACGGCGAGAATCTCTGGCACGCCGACCGCAACGAGAAGTGCATCTTCAAGCTCAACCCGGCCAACGGCCTCGTCCTCTTCAAGATCCCCTTCGACGGCGACGTCACGGGCACGGCCTTCGATGGCAAGCACCTCTGGCAGTGCGACGACCGGAGTCGGACGATCTCGAAGATCGAGCCGGAGACGGGCAAGCTCGTCCTCGCCATCAAGTGCGACATCCCGAACGGCACCCTCGGTGGCCTCTGCTTCGACGGCAACCACCTCTGGTACACCCTGACCGGCCTCGGCCAGATCCGCAAGGTGCGGCCCGATGACGGCACCGTCATCAAGGCTTTCCCGGCCAACCGCGAAGCCACGGGCGTCGCGTTCGACGGCAAGTGCATCTGGTACGGCGACGCCGAGAACTGCCGCCTCGAGAAGATGGACGCGGCCTTCGGCTCCCCGCTCATCGGCTACAAGGTGGACGGGGCGCCCGCGGGCATCTGCTTCGCCGGCGATTCCTTCTGGATGGCCGACTCCCAGGGCAAGCGCATCGTCCGCCTCCGCTTCGTCCGCCGGCGCTGATCCCCCCCGCCGGCCGCCCGTGCCGGCCCGCGGCGCCCCCGGGGCGCCGCGGGCGCGGGGTTCCGCGTCAGAAGCCTGCCGGCCCTTCGAGGGCCACATGCGTGTGGCTGTTGTGGATGTTGTCGTGGCGCAGCCCGGCGATTCCCGGCGGTGTCCAGTCCCCGATGCCGAGATCGAGGAGCGTCGACTTCCCCTCGAAGATCCTGCCGGTCCTGAGGAGCGAGGCGTACCAGCCGGCCGGCAGCCCGAGGCCTCCGGCCCCGAAGCCGGCGCGGACCTGGATCACCTGAGAATCGGCGAGCAGGGCGGCCAGTCCGATGCGCTCCGCCAGGAACCAGCTCGTCGCCGTGGCCAGGCCTCCCGGGTTTCCGCCCAGGGCTGCGACGACGGCCTCACGGAGCATCATGAAATTCCGCACGCCGATTCGGGGCGTTCCGGCGAGATTCGTGAAGTGGTAGATGTCCACGTCCGTGCCACGGCGGTGCCCGGCGTGGCCGATGTCCGCGGCGTGCTCGCCTGAGATATCGTCGATGGCCGGTATCAGGGCGGCGTTGGCTTCGAGCCAGAGGTAGACGGAGCCGCGGCACCAGTCGTCACCCCCGGGATCGCGGCGACCGTATCGGGGGAAGCCGTCAGGCATGCGCCAGAGCGCGATCCGAGGCGGAGAGATTCCCGCGGCGCTGACCACCTGACCGGACACGTTTGCCGTGGCCGTCACCCGGTAACGAACGACCTGGGCGGGCGGGGGAACGGAGGCGATGCCCGAGATATTTTCCGGCCCGCAGGTCACGCGCACCGAAAGCAGCCCAGGCGATACCTCGGTCGCGAGGAGGCCGGGATTCGCTTCGAAGATGTTCCCGATGACCGCCAGTCCGTCGATGCCGGGATCTGCGTCGAGGAGATCAACGGTGATCTGCTGGAGTGTCGATCCCGCGGGACGCTGGAGCGTCGCCGTGTAGCGACGTTCCACGTCGTTCCAGGATCCCTGCCGCGGCACGCTCATGTAGAACGTCCCCGTGTCAGGCAGGACCGCGGCGACATCGAAGTCGGAGGCCACTTCGAGCGTGGCCGTCAGGGACGTCGGAAGGGAGCTGTCACCGATGTTGCGCGTTCCACCAGCGAGCAGGAATGTGGCTCCGCTTCCGGTCAGGGCCGAGACGTCGAGGACCTCGACGATCTCGCCCGTGCAGCCATCGGCCCTCCAGAATGGAGGCACGAAGATCTGCGAGTTGACGTTGCGCGAGATGTAGAAGACGAGTTCGCCGGCCGGGCCATACACGCCGATGTCCCAGTTGTCGTTGTACACGCTCTGGCTGAGCACGTAGGTCGGGTACTCATCCGTGCACACCTCGTAACGCAGGCGCAGCGTCGTCGTGCCGGCGGGGACCACGAGTGATTCCGAGTCGCTCATGTACGCGTTCTGCTGGCTCGCCGTGGCGCTGATCGTGGCGCCGCCCACGGATTCGGGGGCGCCGGGCGATCCTCTACCGTAGGACGTCACTCCCCGTGGCTAGTTGTGGCC
>CAYQRN010000186.1:0-9049 GCA_964419995.1 uncultured Planctomycetia bacterium | reverse complement strand
TCTCGCGGTCCGGACCGCCCGCCGCTGGGCCTTCGAGGGCGACCTCACGGAGGCCGAGCTCCGCCGCGTCGGAGAGCGGGCGCTCGCCAATGTCGTCGTGGATGAGGTGCTCGTCGGCACGGACCGGCTGCCCGCCGTCGAAGGCCCGCACCCGCGCCGCGTCGAATCGCGCCGCGTGGCGCTGCGCGGCGCCGGAGACTCCACCCTCGCAGCCCTCTCGCGTGAGGGTGGCCTCGCCCTCTCCGTGACGGAGATGCGGGCCATCGCCGACCACTTCGCCGGCGTGGGTCGCGACCCCACGGAGACGGAGCTCGAGACCATCGCCCAGACCTGGTCCGAGCACTGCCGTCACAAGACGATGATGGGCGCGATCGACTTCGATGGCGAGCTGATCGACAACCTCTTCCGGGAGACCATCCGTCGCGCCACCGAGGTCGTCGACCGGGACTTCTGCGTGTCCGTCTTCCACGACAACGCCGGCGTCGTCCGGTTCGACGGACGCTTCCACCTCTGCATGAAGGTCGAGACGCACAACCACCCCTCGGCCATCGAGCCCTACGGAGGGGCGGCCACGGGGCTCGGCGGCGTCATCCGGGATGTCCTCGGGACCGGGCTCGGCGGAAAGCCGGTCGCCAACACCGACGTCTTCTGCGTGGGCCCTCCGGACATGCCCCGCGAGGACCTCCCACCGGGGGCGATCCATCCCCTCCGCGTCCTCCGCGGCGTCGTGGCGGGGGTGCGGGACTACGGGAACCGGATGGGCATCCCGACGATCAACGGCGCCGTCGTCTTCGACCGGCGCTACGCCGGGAATCCCCTCGTCTTCTGCGGCACGATCGGTCTCATCCCCGTCGATCGGACGGCGAAGGCCGTGCGGCCGGGAGACCGCATCGTCGCCGTGGGCGGCCGCACCGGCCGGGATGGCATCCACGGAGCGACCTTCTCGTCCATCGAGCTCTCGGAGCACTCCGAGTCCCTCTCCGGCGGCGCCGTCCAGATCGGGAACGCCATCACGGAGAAGCGGATGATGGACGTCGTCCTGCGGGCCCGGGATCGCGGCCTCTACTCCGCGATCACGGACTGCGGCGCCGGGGGATTCTCGTCGGCCGTGGGCGAGATGGGCGCCGAGACCGGAGCCCGGGTAGACCTCGCGCGGGTACCGCTCAAGTACGACGGGCTCACGCCGACGGAGATCTGGATTTCCGAGGCCCAGGAGCGCATGGTCCTCGCCGTGCCCCCGGAGAACACGGACGCCCTTCTCGACCTCTGCCGGGCGGAGGACGTCGAGGCCACGGTCATCGGCGACTTCACGGACACGGGACGACTCGAGATCCGCCACGGAGACGTCGAGGTCGCGGACCTCTCCATGGAGTTCCTGCACGGGGGACTGCCGCGCGTCGTCCGGCGCGCCTCGGCGCCCCGCGCCCCGGACCCCGGCCCGACGCCGCTGCCGCCGGCGGACTGGGATGCCACGCTCCGCGCCCTTCTCGCCCTGCCGGACATCGCGAGCAAGGAGTGGATCATCCGCCAGTACGACCACGAGGTCCAGGCGGGCAGCGTCGTGAAGCCCCTCGTGGGAGCGCGGTCCGACGGCCCCTCGGACGCAGCCGTCTCGGCCCCGGTCCTCGGGAGCACACGCGGTTTCGCCGTGGCCTGCGGCCTGAACCCCCGCTTCGGCGACCTGGATCCCTGCGCCATGGCGAGAGCGGCGGTGGACGAAGCCGTCCGGAACGTCGTCGCCGTGGGCGGTGACCCCGACAGCACCGCCCTCCTCGACAACTTCTGCTTTGGCAATCCCGACCGGCCCGAGGTCCTCGGCGCCCTCGTCCTCACGTCCCGGGGAGCCGCCGATGCGGCCATCGCCCTCGGCCTGCCCTTCATCTCGGGGAAGGACAGCCTGAACAACGAGTACGCCGCCGGAGGGCGGACTCTCGCCATCCCCCCCACACTCCTCATCTCGGCCCTGGCCATCGTCCCCGACGTCACGAAGGTCGTCACGATGGACCTGAAGGCGCCGGGCAACGCGGTCTACGTCGTGGGACTCACGCGGGACGAACTCGGCGGATCCCAGTACGCAGGATCGGTCGGGGTCACGGGCGGCGCGGTGCCCGCGTTCGACGGCCCGCGGGCGCTCAGCACCTTCCGGACGATGCACGGATGCCTCGGCTCGGGCCTCATCCGCTCCTGCCACGATGTCGCCGACGGCGGCATCCTCGTGGCCGCGGCGGAAATGGCCATGGCCGGCGGCTTCGGACTCGTCCTCGACGCCGGTTCCATCCCCGCCGCCGGCGACCTCCCCGACCACGTGCGCCTCCTGTCGGAGAGCCTCTCCCGCTTCCTCATCGAGGTCGAGCCGGCCCGCGAAGCCGCCGTGACGGGAGCCCTCGACGCCGCCGCCATCCCCTTCGCGCGCGCGGGCCGGACGCTCGCCGCACCCCGCTTCGAGGTCCGGGGGTCGGACGGCCGCCTCCTGCTCCTGCGCCCCCTCGAGCCTCTCCGCGACGTCTGGCGGCGCGCCCTCTCCGACCATCTCGAGACGATCCTCCGGTGACACGAGGAATCCGGCAACGCCCATGACACCGCAGGCTCTCATCCTCCGTTCCGCCGGCGTGAACTGCGACGAGGAGACGGCCTTCGCCTTCCGCACGGCGGGCGCGGATCCCCGCGAGGTCCACGTCAACCGCCTCATGGAGAACCCCCGCCTCCTCGACGACGCCGCCATCCTCGCCCTGCCGGGCGGCTTCTCCTACGGCGACGATCTCGGCGCGGGCCGCATCTCCGGGCTCGAGCTACGCGTCGCCCTCGGGGACGCCATCCGCGGGCTCATCGGACGGGGCGGCCTCGTGCTCGGGATCTGCAACGGGTTCCAGGCCCTCGTCCAGTCGGGCCTCCTTCCCGGACCGGGCCCGGACGGGAGACCCGTGCCGGCCACCCTCGCCGCCAACACGAGTGGACGCTACGAGGACCGCTGGGTCCATCTGCGCGTGCAGAGCGGCCTCTGCCGCTTCGTGGAGCGCGACGCGGTCATCACGCTTCCCGTCGCCCACGGCGAGGGACGGTTCGTGACGGCGGACCCCGCCGGCGCGACGGCTCTTCTCGCGGCGGGCCGGGTCGTCCTCCGCTACGTCGCCCCGGACGGCAGCGAACCCGGCTATCCCGACGACCCCAACGGGAGCCTTCTCCACATCGCCGGGATCTGCGACGCCACGGGCCAGATCCTCGGTCTCATGCCCCATCCCGAACGGCACCTCTTCCCCTGGCACCATCCCCGGTTCACGCGGGAGGGACTCGCCGCCGAGGGAGAGGGTCTCTCCTTCTTCCGCGCCGCCGTCGCGGCGTGCCGCTGACCCATGGACGCCATGTCCGGAAACCGCGCCCATCCGCCGGCGAACGGGAGGCCCCGCCCCCGTTCCCGCCGGACCGCCGCCGCAGCCGCCGCCATCCTCCTCGCCCTCGTCTCCTGCTCCGGAGAGGCGATCCGCGATCTCCGGGCCGAGGCCAGGAACATCGCAGCCGCCCTCGAGGGCATGGCGGTGGACTTCGAGAAGATGGCCGCGGCGCCCGTCCTCGCCGGAACGGAGGCCGCGACGGAGTTCCGCCGCCTCGCCGCCCTGGCGCGACGCCAGAAGGAGCGGATCGCCGAGACCTCGCCGTCCCTCCTCGACTCCGGACCGCCCATCGAGGATCCGGGAGCGCGAAAGCGCATCGAGGAGATCCTCGACGCGTCGGCGGCGGTGGCGGCATCCGCACGAGCCGCGCGCGACCGCGTCCACGAGACCTTCTGGTCGGTCCTGAGGGCCGCCACCGACGCCTCCATGCTCACGCGCGACATCGCCCAGGGCCTCGAGCGGCTCCGCGCTGCCGGCGTCTCCGGCCCTGCCGTGGACGACGTGAGCCTGCGGCTTCGGGGCCTCGAGGACCGGAAGCGGGAAGGCGACCGCGACCTCTCCCTCGGCCTCCTTCGCCTCGTCACCGGCACGCCTGATCCGACGATGCCGCATGCGCGGGGCGGGAAGGCACTCCGCGACGTGGCGGCGGAAGCCGCGGCCCTGCAGCAGCGATCCTCCCGCATGGTGACGGATCTCCAGGAGATCACCGAGGCGCTGGGCCCGCTCGAGATCTGGCGCCGCCTCCTCGAGGGCCGCTTCGGATCTGCCGAGCCCGGGCAGCGGGCTCCCCTCGACGCCTACATGGCCGAGTTCACGGGACTCGAGGTCGAGGCCCGCCGCCTCCGGGGCCTCGTCGGGACCCCCGGCGCCGACATGCGCGCGGAGCTCGATCCCTACAAGCGCAGCATCGCGGAGATGGTGGAGCGATGGCTCCCGAAGCTCCGGGAGATCAAGCCGCCGCTCCTCGACTCCTGAGCCCCCGCCGCGGGCTCAGGCCGGATTCCTGAGGCGGCGCACGTTGCCGTCCCGGAGCGTGAGCCCCTCGGCATCGAGCTTCTCGAGGAGCGGGATCACGTACTTCCGCGTGGTGCCGAAGACGTCCTTGGCCTCTGCCGAAACCAGTTCCCCCTTCCCGCGGATGCACTCGACGACGCGGCGTCGCGCCTCGGCCATGGCGTCCGCGTGGAGCCAGACGTTGTCTGCGAGGTGAACGAGGACACCGCGCTCCGTGAGGAACCGGAAGAGGTTCAGGATCTTCTTCTCCGCCCTGCCGAGCTTCTCCGCCACGTCGGCGGGGGACGGCGTCTGGAACAGGTTCTCCCGGAACATGTCCTCGATCCGGCCCACGAGCTGGGTCTCCTCCGCGGTGAGCGCGCCCTTGAGTCCGGCGACCCTGTAGCGGGGTCCGGAGAGGATCTCGACTCGCCGTGCGGCGACGAGGGGCTTCAGGATCTCGTCCACGACGCCCGGGTCCTTCTTCATCCGGCCGGCGATCCTGTCGAGCCCGAAGCCGAGCTGGAACTTGTCCTCGTCGTGGAGCGCCGTCAGGGCCTCCACGCACTCGCCTCCTCCGTGGGCCAGCATGTCGACGTGGACGAAGCCTCGGATCTTCGGAATCTCCCGGATCCTCCCCGCGCCGACGAGCGCCCGGAGATCGTCCTCGAGAGCGCCTTCCGTCTCCTTCATGGCGAGCTGGAGCTCGTCCCGCGTCGCCGGCGTCAGGGCCTGGCTCCGGATGACGGATTCGAGATAGCCCACGCGGTCGCCGAGGTGCTGCTCCTTGGCCTCGAGGTTCTCCCGGATCCAGTCCTTGAACCGCTTGAAGCGCCACCGGGTCTGGCCGAGCACGACACCGCCGCCGAGGGTCACCATGGGGCTCTCGAGACGGCAGATGAAGCGGTCCCCCGGCCCCACGATGACGTCCTCGTCGAGGCGGATCTGCACGAGGGGCGATTCCCCGGGGGCGGCGGTCCTGCGATCGAGGAGGACGAGCTCGCCGAGGGCCTCCGACGTGCCGACGTGGAGCCTCACGGCGGTCTCGTTGCGCAGGGGTGCCGCGAAGGAGCGCAGGTACTCGAACCGGGCCTCGATGAGGCGCGCCGGCGCGAAGAACCCCGGCGCCGCGATGACGTCGCCCCGGGTCACGTCCCGGTAATTGACGTCCGACAGGTTGAGAGCCGCGCGCTGCCCCACGGAGGCTTCCTCCGCGGGCTGATGATGCGCCTGGATCCCCCGGACGCGGACGCGCTTCCCCCGGGGAAGCACTTCGAGCTCGTCGCCCGTCCGGACGCGTCCCGAGACGGGGATGCCCGTCACGACGGTGCCGTGCCCATGGACGGAGAAGGAACGCTGTACCGGCATGCGGAACACGCCGCTGACGTCGCGCTCCGGGACCGAACGGATCATGTCCCGGAGGGTCTCAGCAAGGCGATCGAGGCCCTCCCCCGTGGCCGACGACACCGGAAGGATGGACGCACCCTCGAGGAACGTGCCCCGGAGGAAGTCCTTGAGGTCCTCGACGACGATCTCGAGGAGGTCGGCGTCGACCATGTCGATCTTGGTGAGTGCGACGAGACCGCGCGAGAGCCCGAGGAGCCGCATGATCTCCATGTGCTCGCGCGTTTGCGGCATGACGCCATCGTCGGCCGCGACGACGAGGATGACGATGTCGATGCCCGTCGCCCCGGCGACCATGTTCTTCACGAAGCGCTCGTGCCCCGGAACATCGATGATCCCGACCTGGTGTTCATCGTCGATGCGGAACTCGGCGTATCCGATATCGATGGTGAGCCCCCGCTCCTGTTCCTCCTTGAGGCGGTCGGGATGCGTGCCGGTGAGACGTTCGACCAGCGTGGACTTGCCGTGGTCGATATGGCCGGCCGTTCCGACGATGACGTTGAGGACGCGGGGTTTCCCGGTTGCGCTCATGCGGGGTCCATCCTGTCTCGCCGCTGCGGGCGTCCACCCGGCCCGCGGCGCGGAACATCCTCAGCGCCGGCGCCGGCCCGCGCCGGGCAGATCGGGGATGAAGAACGGCCGGCGGCCCCGGCTTCGGTCCATGGCCGCGAGGATCTCGAGGGCGGCGAGTCCCGTGTCGACCGCCATGTCCTCGAAGGCCTCCTTCCGGGAGGGCGCCACGAAGGTGCCCCGCTTCCGGTCGGCGAAGACGACGCAGACGGCCCCCGCCCGGGCCTTCGCGAGGCCCGCGAGGGTGAGAAGAGCGCTCGTCTCCATCTCCATGTTGACGACCCCGACGCTCCGGAGCGTCTCCGTGATCTTCGGAAACCGGGGCGGGAAGGCCCGATCGCCGGTGCGTCCCTGGGCGCCGTAGAAGCTCGGGGCCGTGGCGGTGATTCCCGTGTGGTAGCGCCGGCCGAGACGCTCCGCCGCGGCGATGAGCGCGAGGACGACCTCGTGATGCGCCACGGCGGGGTAGCCGTCGGGGACGTAGAAGGACGTCGTGTTCTCGAGGCGGACGGCTCCGGTCGTGATGCAGAGGTCGCCGAGCCGGATCCCGGGCGCAAGCCCGCCGCAGGTGCCGATCCGGACGAACGTGGGATTCCGGACGATCCGGCAGAGCTCGACCACGGCGATCTCGGTGTTATCGGGCCCCATGCCCGTGGCCATGACGCTCACGGGGAGTCCGCGCCAGGTTCCGGTGACCGTGACGTACTCCCGGCAGCACCGCTCGGGGCCGCGATCCTCGAGGCGCCGGGCCAGGCGGCGCGCCCGGGCGGGATCGCCGACCATGAGGATCACCGGCGCCACGTCGCCCTTGCCGAGCCCGATGTGGTACTGCTTCCGGCCCACGCCCCGCCTCACCTTCCTTCCGCGAGGATGCGAACGCCGGCACTGGCGCCGATGCGCGTCGCTCCGGCCCGGACCATGGCGTCGAACGCCTCCCGGTCCCGGATGCCCCCGGCCGCCTTCACGCCCATGGCGGGCCCCACGGCCTCCCGCATCAGGGCCACGTCGGCCGCCGTTGCGCCTCCCCGGCTCATGCCCGTCGACGTCTTCACCCAGTCCGCTCCGGCCTCCTTCGCGAGAAGGCACGCCGTCCGCTTCTCCGCATCCGTGAGGAGACAGCACTCGATGATGACCTTCACGGCGCTCCCGACGCGTCGCGCCGCCACCACCGCGGCGATGTCGTCCCGGACCTCGCGGAGAAGGCCGCTCCGGAGCTTCCCCACGGGAATGACCATGTCGATCTCCGTGGCTCCGAGATCCTGGACGCGCCGTGTCTCCTCTGCCTTCACCGGGGAGAGCGTGGCGCCAAGGGGGAACCCCACCACGGTGCAGACCCGGACCGGCGTACGATCGAGGAGCCGGGCGCAGAGTCCAACCCAGCAGGGATTCACGCAGACCGTGGCGAAGCGATGCTCCGCCGCCTCCGCGCAGAGCTCCCGGACTTCCGTCTCCGTGGCCTCCGGACGGAGCAGCGTGTGATCGATGAGCGCGGCGACATCGCCCCCCGGCCGCCCCATGCCCGGCGATCCGCCGAGACGCCCCGCCCCCGCCGCGACGACGGCGGCGACCCTGTCCCCGCACGCCGTGACGCACGTCCGCGCGCAGCCCCCGCACGGATCGTCGCACGCCGGAACCGGCCCCGGCCGGAGCGCGGCGACCACGGCATCGGTGATCTCCTCGATGAGGCGGGGAAGGTCGCGTTCCGGAAGCCGGGTCATGGACCGGACGTCTCCGGCGTCGTGTCGAGGGCATCGACGACGGCGACGACGACGGCCTGCACGGGAATCTCCTCGTCCCGGAGGAGGATGCGCGCCGCCCCGCCCTCCCGGTTCACGATGACGAGGTCGCCCTCCCCCGCATCCACGGCGTCCACGGCGAGAATCGCGAGCCCCGCGGATTCGTTCCGGAGATTCACCGGCTCCGCGATCAGGATGCGATGGCCCGCGAGGTGGGCGTTCTGCGCCGTGGCATGGACCGTTCCCGTGATGCGGCAGAGGATCACGGCGACCGCTCCGCGATCCCGCCCGAATCGACGATCCCCACGATGGAGGCATCCGTGGCGGCGAACGGCAGCCCCGCGTTCAGTTCCTTCCAGGGGATCACGGCCTCGTAGGCCGTCACGAAGAAGACGATCTCGCCGGGGCCGGCGCCCACGGTGTCCAGAGCCACGATGGGCTGGCCCACGGCCCGCAGCGACGGGGTCACGGGCTGCAGGAGCCGGAGGGCGCCGCCCGACAGGTTCACGTCGCGGCGGGTGGCCCACACGGAGCCGATCACGCGTGCGAGGTGCATGCCCCGTCCTCGAGCGCCGCGATCTTCCGGACCCGGGCCAGGTGGCGTCCGCCCTCGAAGTCCGTCGTCAGGAACACGAGCGCGATGGCCCGCGCCAGCGCCGGCTCCAGCGTGCGGCCGCCGAGGCACAGGACGTTGGCATCGTTGTGCGAACGCGCGTTCCGGGCGTCGGCCAGCGTGGAACACGGCGCCGCGCGGACTCCGCGCACCTTGTTGGCGGCGATGGCCGATCCGATCCCGGCGCCGTCCACGACGACGGCGAAACAGGCGCGATGGGCCGCCACCGCGCGCGCGGCCTCCGCTGCGAGGTCGGGATAGTCGACGGGCTCCGTCCCCGCCGTTCCGAGGTCGATCACGGTGAGTCCCCCCTCGCCGGCGAGAAAGGTCCGGAGCCGCTCCTT
>CAYQRN010000185.1:0-9054 GCA_964419995.1 uncultured Planctomycetia bacterium | reverse complement strand
CGGCACGAAGGACCGCATCCCCGCGTTCATCGCCAGGGTCAAGGCCGGCGAGGCGCGTCTCATGGGCTTCGGCCACCGCGTCTACAAGAACTACGACCCCCGCGCGCGCATCATCAAGCGCATGGCCTACGAGGTCTTCGAGGTCACGGGAACGAGCCCCCTCCTCGACCTCGCCCTCGAGCTCGAGCGCATCGCCCTCGAGGACGAGTACTTCATCCGGCGGAAGCTCTACCCCAACGTCGATTTCTACTCCGGACTCATCTACCGGGCCATGGGGTTCCCGACGGACATGTTCCCGGTGCTCTTCGCCATCCCGCGCACCTCCGGCTGGCTCGCCCAGTGGGAGGAGATGCTTCTCGATACGGAGCAGAAGATCGCGCGGCCGAGGCAGGTCTATCTCGGCCATCGCGGCCGGGCCTGGACCCCCGTCGAAGAGCGCTGAGCCCGCTCAGACCCCTCCGCAGAAGGCGGCGAAGTCGGCGTCGAGCCGGAGCAGAGATCCTGTCCTGAGCCACCGGAATCTCTCCGCCTCCGGAATCCGAAGCCCCGCGTCGAGCCGGCGGACGAGTTGCTTGAGACAGGACAGCACGACGGACTCCGGCGCCTCCGCGAGCATGGCGTCGCGGTAGCGGCTCCAGAACCCGAACACCGCCGCCGCGTCGAGATCCCCCCCGTCCTCCCCCCGGCTCCTCGCCGCGATGCGGCGGAAGATGAGGGGATCCGAAAGGACGCCGCGGCCGATCATGACGGCGTCCACGCCGGTCTCGCGCCGCATGCGGAAAGCGTCCTCCACCGTGGCGACGTCGCCGTTGCCGATGAGGGGGAGTCGCGTCAGGGACCGGGCGGCGCGGAGCCACTCCCAGCGGGCGGGACGGCTGAAGCCGTCCGCCTTCGTTCGTGCGTGGACCGTGAGGGCCGCGGCGCCGCCTTCCTCCACGGCCCGCACGATCGCGGGGAGCCCCGAGGCATCCGTGATGCCGACGCGGATTTTCGCCGTGACCGGCACGGACACGGCGGCACAGGCGGCGGCGACGATGGCACGGATCCGGTCCGGGTCCGCGAGGAGCGCCGACCCAGCGCACTTGCGGAACACGATGGGCGCGGGGCACCCGAAGTTCAGGTCGATCATCGGAGCCCCGGCCCGTTCGGCGTTTCGCGCCGTGGCGGCGATCCGTCCGGGGTCCGATCCCATGAGCTGCACCCCCACCGGGGGCCGGCCGCGCGCAGGGCCCAGCTCCCGCCGCAGCGCCGCGGGCCCCACGACGGCGCCCGCCACGCGAATGAACTCGGTGAAGGCCGCCCCGACGCCGCCGCCGGCGATGAGAGCATCGCGAAAGACCCGGTGCGTGATGCCCTCCATGGGCGCGAGGACGAACGGCGGATCGAAGGCGACCCGTCCGCCTCCCGCCGGACCGGGGTCCAGGCTCCCGGCACACTGCACGGAGTCCACGGCACTCACCGCAGCAGCGCTCCGAGTTCATCGAGGAGGATCCGGGCCACGACGGCGTTTCCGGCGGCCGTGAGATGGACGAGATCGGCGAAGAGCGGCTCGGATGGCCCCGTGAAGCGGGGGTCGGCCGAGAGATCCACGCAGCGGACGCCCGCTGCCAGGCAGGCGGCTGACGCCGAGGCGATCATGGCGCCGTAACGGCGCGAGAGGCCCGCGCGCACCCACCCGAAGCCGTCGTCGGCGCCCCGCAGGATCGCATCCTCCGCCGCCGTCCGTCCGCTGCGGCAGCCGATCTCCGGCTGGAAGAGCACGAGGAACCGGGCGCCCCGCCCCCGGGCAAAGGCCGCCATGCCGAGGAGATTCTCCGTATACGAGGCGCTGAGCGCTCGGAGGTAGGCCTCATCATCCGGCCAGGACGCCTCGCTGCGCCCCTCGGGCCGGCGACCGTCTCGGGCCGCCGCCATGAGCCTCAGGCGATCCTCGATCTCGAAGAACCAGTTCGCGAATCCGAATTCACCCTCCCGGCGCCGGGGGCCCGCATCCTCCGCGAAGTAGTCGTTCCAGCCGTCGAGGACGACGAAGGCCACCGGGTCCCGCCGCGGCCGCCGGTGGACCATCTGCGCCAGTTCCTGGCCTGAGCAGAACCCGACGACGGCGGCATTCACGACCTCGAACGCCGCCCCCGCGGCATTCGCGAGTCCGGAGATGGTCTCCGCGTCGCTTCGGGCCCCGTGGCCGAAGGCTACGGACCCGCCGAGCAGCATGACCGGAGGCCGGTCGCCCGCGGCGCCCCCGCGGAAGCCGTCTCCGTCGATGGTGAAGGAAGCCGTCCGCTGGTGCGGCACATTGGAGAAGAGCGTGAAGGGATCGAGGCGGAGGCGGAGCCGGCCCCGATGCTCCGACAGCGGCGAGCCGTCCGATGCGACGAAGGCGAGGCCGTAGTCCGTCCCCCGGGACGCGGCGAAGAGCTCGCCCCGCCCGCCGCGGTGGAGGCGGAGGGCCGCGGCAACGCACAGGACGGCCAGCGACACGCCCGCCGCCGCCAGGACACCCTTGCGCCGGATCTCGGGCATCACATCCGCACGAACTCGATCCGGCTCCTCGCGCCGATCTCCACCGTCGTGTCGAGATCGTCGACCTGGAGTCCGTCCACGATGACGCAGAAGACCTGGTCGCGATGGGCAGCCTCGGCCGTCTGCGCGAGATGTCCCGCGTTCAGCGGCGGAGGTGCCGCTGCGCCCTTCGAGTGCTCGAGCCCCACGACCCGGCGCCGGCCGGCATTGTACTCCTCGACCTCGCGCCGGGCCTTCATCGCGATGATCTCCCGGAGGGGCAGCGCGGCGGGCAGCGTGAGCCGGATCTCGTCGGTGTCGGCGGACGATGTGGACCAGGTCCTGACTGTGAGATCGAACATGCCGTTCCTCGGGTTGTCGGGCTCGCCGTCCCCGGGGATGCTACCACGGCAGCTCGGCCGCACTCCCGCAGGCCCGCCGGCGGATCAGCCCGGACACTTCACGAATGCCGAGCCCTCAGAGCCGTCTTCTCCGTCCGGGACTTCGCCGGGGCTCGTCTCGACTCGTCCTCGTGGATCATCCGGGTTAGCATTCCACGTGGGCGCCGCTCCCCGTCCCGCCCTCGGCCCTCCGGACGGCACCCCCGTCCGGACCATGGCCGAAGCCCTCGATTTCCTGGCCCGTTTCACGGACTGGGAGCGCCAGCAGATCCCCGCGCGCCACCAGCCCGTCTTCGAACTCCGCCGCGTCCTTGCCCTGTCGGATGCCGCCGGCGCCCCTCACCGCCGGGGCCTCGCCGTCCATGTGACGGGGACCAAGGGCAAGGGATCCACCGCGGCCATGATCGCGGCGATCCTCGGGGCCCACGGCCTCCGGACCGGCCTCTTCCTCTCGCCGCACCTCGAACGTATCAACGAACGCATCGTCGTGGACGGCATCGCCGTTTCCGACGACCGCTTCGCCGCCCTCCTCGAGGGTCTGAGGCCGGAGATCCTGAGAGTCCTCGCATCGGATCCGCCGGCCACTCCGAGCTTCTTCGAGATCGTCACCGTGATGGCACTCGCCGAGTTCGCCGCCCGCGGCGTGGACGCGCCCGTCGTCGAGGTGGGCCTCGGAGGCCGTCTCGACGCGACGAACATCCTCGAGCGGTCCGTCGCCGTCATCACGACCATAGGCCTTGACCACACGCGCGTCCTCGGAAGGACGGCTTCCGCCATCGCCCGGGAGAAGGCCGGCATCCTGAAGCCCGGAGGAATCGCCGTGACGGGCCTCGCGCCCGGCGAGCCGGGGTTCGCCGAGATCGAGGCGAGGGCGCGGGAGACAGGGACCATGCTCCTCGCGCGGGAGCGCGATTTCTCGATCGGGATCCTCGGAGAGGAGCGGGTCGGCGACCGCTTCGAGACGCGTTTTCGCCTCCGAGGCGGCGTCTTTCACGACGCCGGCTTCGTGATTTCCCTGCCCGGGGAAGCGCAGGCCCGGAATGCGGCGACGGCCATCGTCGCTGCGGCCGCCTTCCTCCGGGCGCGGGGTGTCGCGCCCGACGCCGGTCGGACGGCAGGCGCGCTGGCGGAGTTCCGCATGCCCGGACGGACCGAGCTCATCCGGGGGCAGGACGGCTGCCTCGCCCTCCTCGACACGGCGCACAACACGTCGAGCTTCGCGCACCTCGCCGCCGTCCTGCGCCGGCACTTCCCCGCCGTGCCCGTCGTCGCCCTCCTCGGCATGGCGTCCGACAAGCGTGTCGAGAGCGCCGTCCGGCAGCTCCGAGGGCTGCTCCGGCACGTCGTGGCCACGACCCTCCCCTCCCCCCGCTCCCTTCCGGCCGCCGACCTCGGAGCCCGGGTGGCCCGCGTGCTCCCCGGCTGCGGCGCCGCCGCCGCCACGGACGTGGAACCCGACCCCGAACGGGCCCTGCACCGCGCCCGGACCCTCCTCTCCCCGGACGGTCTTCTCCTCGTCACGGGTTCGTTCTACCTTGCGGGAGCGCTCCGCAGGCGGCTCCTGCCGGCGGAAGCGACCGGCTGAGCCCCCTGACCATCTGAGGACGCCATGACCTCGAATCCGGAGACGGCGGCAGCGGAGCAGGCCCTCGAGTCCTTCCGGGACCGGCTCCGGACGCTCGACGCGGAGATCCACAAGGTCATCGTCGGCCAGGGCGACGTCATCGAGCATGTGCTCATCGCCCTCGTGGCCGGCGGACACGTGCTTCTCGAGGGCGTCCCGGGGCTCGGAAAGACGCTCCTCGTCCGCACGCTGTCGCAGGCCCTCGGCGTGAGCTTCGCCCGCATCCAGTTCACGCCGGATCTCATGCCCGCGGACATCACGGGCACGAACATCGTCGTCGAACGGGAGGACGGCACCCGGAAGTTCCGGTTCCAGAAGGGGCCGATCTTCGCCAACGTCGTGCTCACGGACGAGATCAACCGGGCAACGCCCAAGACCCAGTCGGCCCTCCTCGAGGCCATGCAGGAGGGCGCCGTCACCTTCGCGGGGCGGCGTCACGCCCTGCCGTCGCCGTTCTTCGTCCTCGCCACCCAGAATCCCATCGAGATGGAGGGCACCTACCCCCTGCCCGAGGCGCAGCTCGACCGGTTCCTCTTCAAGATCATCGTCCCCTTCCCCGCCCGGGAGGACCTCCTCGCCGTCATCCACCGGACGACGGGCCCTGCCGAGGCCGCCGTGCGCCCGGTCCTCGACGGTCCCAGCCTCCTCGAGCTCCGGACCCTCGCGCGGAACGTCCTCATCGCCGGGCCCGTCGAAGAGTACGCCGCGGATCTCGTCCTCGCGACCCACCCCGGCAGCCCCCACGCCCCCGAGGCCGTGAAGCGCTGCGTCCGCTACGGCGCGAGCCCGCGGGCGGGGCAGGCCCTCGTGCTCGCCGGGAAGGTCCGCGCCCTCATGAAGGGCCGCTGCAACGTGGCGTTCGACGACATCCGGCGGGCAGCGCACCCCTCCCTGCGCCATCGCATCATCCTGAACTTCGAGGGCGAGGCCGAGGGTCTCACGACGGACCGTATCCTCGACGACGTCGTCGCAGCCGTCCGGGAGCCCCGATAGTCGGTCGCCGCTGCCGAAGGATCACCCCGGTTGGGTCCGGGAAGGCCCGTTCGGTACAATCACGCCGCACCTGCCTCCGACGGAGGGTTTCGACCATAGCCATGAGACCAGGAGTGACGGCCCGCGCGGCCGGGATGCTCCTTCTCCTTCTCCACGCAGCGGCCGGATCGCTTGCCGCCCAGGGGGATCCGACTCCCCCGAAGCGCTGTTTCAAGTGCCTCGGGGCCGGGTTCGTCCCCTGCACGGCCCGAGAGTGCAAGCCCGCGGCCTGCAAGCTCTCCCTCCCCCACAAGTGCGACCGCGTCTTCGCCGCCAAGTGCTGCCACGGCACCCAGAAGGTCGTCTGCCCGGGCTGCCGCTCGGTCGAGGCCCAGGCGCTCATCGACGGCGAGGTGGCGGAGCGGCTCGCCTGGCTCTCCGCCCAGGAGACCGTCATCCGCACGATCAAGGGGAAGATCCACGCCATCGAGACGGATCACTTCATGGTCTACTCGGCCATCCCGAAGGTGAAGATCGGCGACGTCAGCTACGACCGCGACCAGTCCGCGCACATCTACGCCCAGCGCATCGAGGACGCCTGCTCCGCCTTCATGACCCTCCTCGGCGTCACCGACGCGGCCTTCCGCGGCCGCCACACGATCTACCTCGTCGCAGATTCCGGCCAGTGCCTCCGTGCGACGATGAACTACATGGGCGGCGGGCAGGCCAACGGGTTCAAGCTCTACAGCACCGCCGGGAAGTTCGCCGTCTGGCCGGACCGGAACCGGTACGCCACGGAGGAGGAGTTCCACCAGCACGTCTACCACAACGCCGTCCATCTGCTGAATCACGCCGCTTACGGCTTCCAGCAGGACTTCGACTACTGGGTGGACGTGGGCCTCGCCCACTGGCTCGAGGCCGACAAGTTCGGAGATTCGCGCACCTACTGCTTCCGGGAGACCCCCGCCAAGTCCACGTGGGAGACCTCCAACTGGCGGAAGAAGATCTACGGACTCGTTTCCTCCGCCAAGGAACGCCCCATGGCGCGCGTGGCGGCCTGCCGGCTCTCGGACATGGACCATGAAGACCACGCCATGGCCTGGTCCTACGTCGACTACCTCGTGATGGAACATCGCGAGGCCTTCCGCACGTTCTTCCAGACGCTCAAGCGCACGAAGAACGACTACAAGGCCGCGATGATGGAGACCTTCGGCTTCACCACGGCCACCTTCCATCAGAAATGGCGCGAATATGTGCTCAAGAAGTACGGCGGTGTTCAGTAGGGCGGCGCTCCTCGCGGCCCTTGCGACGGTGACGGGGATCCTCCCCGCCGCCGCGCAGCAGCCCTCCCAGGCGGACCGGATCCGCGAGTTCCGGAAGATGATCCGGAGCTCCGACGAACAGGAACGCGTCGACCAGATCGACGCCATGGCCCGTTTCGACGGCCGCGAGATCGCCGAGCTCCTCGTCGGCTGCTTCGCGGACGGGAGCCCCCGCGTCCGTGCCCGGGCGGCCGCCATCCTCTCCGCCAAGACCGACGACCCGACGATCGCCTACCTCGCCGACGAGGTCCTGAATGCCCCGAAGGCCGAGCACCGGCTCGGCGCGGCCATGGCCCTCGGACTCGGGCGGAAACCGGCCCACGCCGAAAAGCTCATCGCGCGGCTGCAGGCCGAGGGGGACGCCGAGGTCGCCCGCGCGCTCTGCCAGGCCCTCGAAAACCTCGCCGACCGGACGGCGACACCCGCCCTCACGGCGCGTCTTGGCGACCGCTCCGCCGCGGTGCGCATCGCCGCCGCCGACGCCCTCGGAGCCTCGAAGGACCCTGCCGCCGTTCCCGCCCTCTGTTCGGCCCTCGCCGACGGGGACTGGCGCGTGATCTCCGCCGTGCTCCGCGCCCATGCGGCCATCCGCGCGAAGGACTCCGTGGGCCCCCTCATCGCCTTCATGAAGACCGCCGACGCGCGGATCCTCGAGGACACGAAGATGGCCCTCGCGGAGATCACGACCAACGACTTCGGCTTCGATCCTGCCGCCTGGGATCGCTGGTGGCAGCGCGCCGCGGACACCTTCGAGGTGCCTCCTCCGGCCGCGGCCGTCGATAACACCAAGGGCGAGCGCTACGGGCGGTCCGGACACCGCTATCACACGATCGAGACGCACTCGGAGCGGCTCTTCTTCGTGGTGGACATCTCGACGAGCATGCTCGAGCCGATCCCCATGAAGAACATCGGGAAACGCACCGACAAGGAGCGGAAGTACTCGTCCAACGTGAAGCTCACGATCGCCAAGGAAGAGCTCACGTACGTCCTCCGCCAGATGAAACCTCACACGTCCTTCACCATCGTCGCCTTCGAGACGGAGGTGAAGTACTGGAAGAAGGAGCTCCAGCCGGCGACCCAGGGGAACGTCGACGACGCGTGCCGCTGGCTCGCGAAGCTCGAGCCGCCCCGCATGTCGTCGGGCGGCATGCGCCCGGGGGGCGTCCCCCTCGCCGCCGACGGCAAGCCGAAGGGACGCACGAACACCTACGCGGCGCTGCGGGCGGCCTTCGGCCTCGTGCCGGAGGCGAAGGCCGTCAACACGACCGGCCCGCCGCCGAAACCCCCGGCCGACACGGTGTTCTTCCTCACGGACGGCGAGCCCACGGAGGGGGAACTCGTGAAGGATGACGACATCATCGAGGAGGTGCTGCGCTGGAACCGGACCGGGAAGGTCCACCTCCACACGATCACGATGTCGAAGCTCGACCGGGGGACGGCGTTCCTCCAGCGCCTCGCGACGGCGACGGGCGGCCAGTTCGTCAACCTGGCGGAGTGAGGCCGGTGCGGCCCCCGCGTTCTCAGGATGCGGCGGGGAATCGCCCCGCAGCGACATTGTCCGCCATCCTCCTCAGGCGCTCCGCGACGAGCGCCTCCTCGTGCCCGCAGGAGCCGCGCCGCGCCTCGGGCGCACCGCAGTGGACGGCGCCGTTGCGACGGGGCAGGCAGACCTCCGGACAGGAGGGGGGGCAGGCGGCCGGACCTCTCGGCGTCACGGCCCAGAGGATCTCCGTGCTCTTCACGGCCGGAGGCGCGCCGTCCGGTCCGGGGATCACGAGCCCCGCCGAGGCCGCGTGACAGAGCACGCCGTCCGGGGAGAGAAGCACGGGACCCTCGTGCAGGAAGCGCCAGCCGTCGATCCATGAGCCCCGGGAGAGGGCGAGGTGGGCCGGCTCGAAGGCGCACGCCACGCCGACCCCGTGGAGTCCGCGGTCGAAGCGATCCACTGTGAACGACGGGAGGACTTCGCGCCCCTCCGTCAGCGTGACTGTCGAGCACGCGGGATGGCGAAGCGCCACCGAACAGGCCACGAGCGGCAGGGGCACGCCACCGTTCCGCCAGAGCGGAAGAGCGGATTCCCGCACGAGGCGGGCGGGATCCGCGTCGGCGAGGAGCGCCCCGAGAGCGTCCTCCGGGGCGGCGAAGCCAGCCGCGGCCGCCGCCACGTCGCCGTCGGAGTGCGCCGCGGGCGTGACACCCGTCTCTCCCGCCAGCGCCGCCCGGGCGAAGGCCA
>CAYQRN010000184.1:0-9062 GCA_964419995.1 uncultured Planctomycetia bacterium | reverse complement strand
GGTTTCGCCGAAATCCGACTGGGTCTGGAGAGGCGATGCGTTGCCGCCGCGGCCCGCGCCGGCGCCGCCGGTGCCGCCGGCGGGAGGCGTGAGCTCGCCGGCGTTGGCCTGGCCGGCCGCGCCGACGCCGCCGTTCGAGATGAGGAGTCCGTTGATCTGGACGGCGTTCTGCTGGCCCGTGATCCCCTGGGCGCGGAATTGCGCCGGGTAGGCTCCCGAGATCGTGAGCGTGACACCGTTCGGGACGCTGATCGAGGTGTAGTTGAAGATGCCGAGAGCAGCGTTCGTGTTGATCGTCATGCTCGAGGCGGGGCTGAAGGGGCCATCAGCACCCGTTCCGACGACCTCGATCGGGAAGGTGGCGTAGGCCGTGCCCGTGCCGTCCCAGTTGGCGACGCCCGTCACCGTGTCGCGGTTGGTGACGGAGTCGAAGGTCTCGGCAAGCTGTGCGGTCACGATGCTGCCGCCCACGGCCGTACGGAAGAGGCGGAAGCCCGTCGTGTCGACGGGGTTGCCGCCGAAATCCACGATGCTGGACGAGAGATCGATCTTGAAGATCGTGCTTGCTGCGAGCTGGACCGTCGTCTGGTAGGTGAGCTGCGCCCCGGTGGCGCCGGCGCAGGATCCGCCCTGGAGGAAGGTCACGGCGCCCGGGATCTGGGGCGGCGTGGCGCAGTTGGCGGAAACGTTGAGGAGGCGGAACGTCGAGAGGTTCACCGTGTCGGGGCGGACCGGTTCGTTGAGAGTCACCACGACGGTGAGGAGATTCGTGGGGCTTGTCGTCGGCGGCGAAACGGTGCCGATCGTGGCGCAGGTGACGTCGAAGTCCGTGGAAATCGGCGACGTGGAAACGACCTGCGGCGGCCCCGGAATAGGATCGGCGAAGGACGGGCCGGGATTGGCGCTCTGGCAGGTCACTGTCGCGAAGAAGATGAGGATGTCGGTGGCGATGGGCGCCCCGCCCACGTTGAGGACCTGCGGGTTGCCGCCCGTGCCCGGCGGCGCGGCCCGCGGGATGAACACCGTGTAGACCTGCTGGCTCTGGGCGCTGGCGCTCGGCAGGAATCCGGCGATGCAGCCGGCGCCGGGGCTCGACGGCTGGAGCGGGAAGAAGCGGAGGATCCTCGGATCCACCGCGTCGATCTCCCAACTCCCCTGGGCGGCCACGGTTCCCTGGGCCGTCTGCGTCGTGATGTTGATGGAGCCGGTGGCGGCTCCGCATGCCGGCAGCGAGGCTGGATCCACGACCCCGCCGAAAGTGAAGGTGAGCGGCGAGTTGAGCTTCACACCGCCGATGACGGCGGGTGTCGTCGCGCCAGCCTGGTTCGCAAGCGGTGTCTGGATGTCGGCGATCTCGAGGGAGATGAAAACGTTGTCGCCCTCACCACCTCCGCCACCTCCGCCGCCACCGCCGCAGCCGCCGAGCCCGACCGACAGGACCAGGAGGAAGACGAGCCCGAGAGCCGGCTCGGAGCCATGAGCGACCTGCTGTTTCATCGCCAGACCATCCATCGTTCGATCACCAGGGCCCGCACGGGCGGGCCGGCCGCGAACCCTGCCGATCGTCCGCGTGCAGAGCAGGAGAACCTGCGCACGGCGATCGAGCGGTCATCGGGTACCGGCACCCGGAAGCCGGCGCCAACGCGGATCCTCTGCGCAAGCCGGGTGCCGGTCGGAGCCGAGCGAGCGATTGCGCTCAAGCCCTTTCCTTGCTTCGACTTGCGATCGAGGGTCCGACTTGCGAAATCGCACGGCCAGGAGCCGTGAGCGATCCCGCACGTCGCGACGACCGTGGACTCGGAACCCCTTCTTTCCACGAGACATCTCCCGGCCAAGGGCCGGGATCCCATCCGAGAACAGGACGGGCGGCGATCTTAGCACAATCGCGCCCGTCCGAGTCAACCCGGTCCTCCACGCCTGTCCTCGGCCGTTTCAGTCCTGTCCGAGGAGGAAGCCGCGCAGGAGGTCCTTTCGGATCCGGCCCTCCGGCGTGCGCGGCAGTTGATCGAGGGCCACGATGATGTCGGGGATCTTCCGCGGCGCGAGCTCCCGCGCGCAGAGGGAGCGGACAGCCGACGGCGTGAGGTCGCCGGCCCCCGCGACCGGAACGACGCACGCGCAGACGATCTCGCCAAGGGTGTCGTCCGGAAGGCCCACGACGGCAACCTCGCGGATGAGCTCGTGTCCGCCGAGGACATCCTCGATCTCGGCGGTGTCGATGAGGAGACCGTTCCGTTCGACGACGTCGCGGATCCGGCCGGCGACGCGGAGGATCCCGTCCTCGCCCACGGTGCCGAGGAGGCCCGTGCGGAGCCAGGGCGGGTCCATCAGGAATTCGCGCGTGGCGTCGGAATCGTTCCAGCAGCCGGCCATGACGGCGGAGCCGCGGATCTCGATCTCGCCGGGGGTTCCGGATGGAGACGGCCCGGGGGCGCGCAGGGCGAGGGCCGGCGCGCCGCGGCCCCAGCTCCCGGCGAGGATCCCGGGGTCATCATCGCCTCGGGTTCCCGCGAAGATCCCGGCCGTCTCCTCGAGGGCGAAGGCCGTGGCGACGGAAGCGCCGAGCGTCCCTCGGATCTCCCTTCCGAGGGCGACCGGGCATGTGGAGCCGAGGATCACGATGCGCGCGAGGCTGCGAAGATCCTGTTCCGGGCGATCGGGATCGTTGAGGACCAGGTAGATCGCCTGGAGCGGGCCGAGGAGGACGGCCACCCTTTCGCGGGCCACGATCCTGAGGGTCTCGTCCGGGGCCGGATCGTGCGCGAGGACGGCCGTCGCACCCGAAACGAGGGCCCCGAAGGCCGTCGTCACGATCTGGCCGACATGCGCCGCGGGAAGGATGGCGAGGATGCGGCGCCGCCGGCGGAGTCCGAGCAGGCGGGCGGCGGTGACGGCCCCCGCCGTCACGTTGCGGTGCGTCAGTGTGATGCCCCGGGTCCGGCTCCGGGCGGCCGACGTGTAGAGGATGAGGAGCGGATCTCCGGGGCGGGGCCGCGCCGCGCCGGCGGGCGTTCCCGGGGAACTGCCGGCGAGGTCGGCGAAGTTCGCGCGCGGGATGCCGTCGCCGCCGTCGCCGTCCACCACCAGCGCGGGCCGCGCATGGTCGAAGATGGAGGCGCGCTCGAAGGATCCGAGATCCGCGTCGAGCGGGACCGCGACGGCCCCAAGGGACGAAGCCGCGAGCGTGAGGACCACGGCGGCGGGGCTGCGATCCGCCGTGAAGGCGACGCGGTCGCCGCGGCCGACGCCCCGCGCCGCGAGACCCGATGCCGCGGCCTCCACGAGGGCCAGGACCCTCCGGCTCGTCATGCCCGAGCCGCCGTGGACGAAAAGGATGCCCTCGGGATCGCGCTCCGCGCGGCGCCGCAGCCGTTCATGGAGAGGCAGGAATCCGGTGGCGGGTCCCGGCACGGGGTCCTCGGAGAGGCATGTGGCGCCGCCGGAGGCGGAGGCGTCCGGTGGCTTGCGTTGCTGCGAAAACGTCTGACGATACTCGCACGCCGGGACCCCGCCGCGCAAGCGCGGCCGGCGCTCCCCCGTCCCCATCCCCGGAGTCCTTCATGGCCCTGCGCATCGCGCTGCTCACCGCCTTCGTGTTCCCCGCCCTGCTCGCCCCCTCCACCTCCCATGGCGACGAGGGCATGTGGCTGCCGGCCCAGATCCGCGAACTCCCCCTCGCCGACCTGAAGGCCCGCGGTCTCGCCCTTTCTCCCGAGGAGCTCTACAGCGAGACGGGGGTGAGCCTCAAGGACGCCTGCGTGCGGCTGAACGGCGGCGGGTCGTACGGATCCGCATCCTTCGTGTCGAAGGAGGGCCTCCTCATCACCAATCACCACGTCGCCTTCGGGGCGATCCAGTCGGGCAGCACGACCGAGCAGAACTTCATCCGTCATGGCTTCCTTGCGAAGACCCGTGCCGAGGAGATCCACGCTCCCGACTACTCGATCTCCATCACGCGCCTCCAGCGCGACGTCACGGAGGAGGTTCTCTCCGCTGTGAAGGATGGCATGAGCGACGCGGAGCGGACGCGGGCCATCAATCGCCGGGGCGCCGAGATCGCGCGGGAGTACCGCCGGAACGAGTCCGGCGACGCCCAGGTGACGGAGATGCTCTCGGGTTCACGCTACTACCTCATCGTCTACGACGTGATTCGGGACGTGCGCCTCGTCTACGCGCCGCCGCGGTCCATCGGCGAGTACGGCGGCGAGACGGACAACTGGATGTGGCCCCGCCACACCGGCGACTTCTCCTTCATGTGCGCCTACGTCGCGCCGGATGGCTCCTTCGCCGCCCACGCCAAGGAGAACGTCCCGTACGTTCCGAAGAAGGTCCTTCCCGTGGCGCGCGGCGGCCTCGCCGAGGGCGACCTCGTCTTCATCATGGGTTACCCCGGCACGACGCTGCGCTACCGAGACTCGAACTCCGTGGCGCACCGCGAGAAGTTCCTGATCCCCTTCGAGATCGAGATGGCCCGCGCCGAGATCAAGCTCCTCGAACAGGCCGCCGCCGGCGATGAGGCCATGACGATCAAGCTCGCCGACCGCCTGAAGAGCCTCTACAACGTCCTCAAGAAGGACGAGGGCATGGTGGAGGGACTGGCCCGGACCCGGCTCGTCGAGAGGAAGCGGAAGGAGGAGGCCGAATTCCGCCGCTGGCTCGAGGGCCGCGAGGATCTCAAGGCCGAATGCGCGGCTGCCATGGACACCATGGACGAGATCTACCGGGATCTCGACACCTTCGTCGAGAAGGAGACGCTGCTTCGCCAGATCCTGAACGGCAGCCAGGTCATGGCGCTGGCCAACGTCATGCACCGCATCGCCGAGCAGCTCGGCAAGCCGGACGAGGAGAGAGACGAGCCGTTCCGGACCGAGAACCTCGGGAAGCTCCGCGACCAGGTGGCCGAGATGGGGCGCGACTACGATCCGGCCACGGATGCCACCATGCTCAAGGTCCTTCTCACACGGGCGCTTCGCCTGCCGGCGAACCAGCGCGTCGAGGCCGTCGACCGCGTCGCCGAGGGGAAGGACCGACCCGAGGAGGCCATTGCCGCCTTCGTGGACGATCTGTTCGCGCGGACCCACGTGGCAGACAGCGAGCGGCGCCTCGCGCTCCTCGAATCGCGACCCGCCACCGAATCGCGGTCCGAAGATCCGGTGTTCGCTTTCGCCGCCGCTCTCATGAAGGAGATCCAGGCGGTCGATGGCCGGTACTCGAAGTTCGCCGCCGTCGTGACGAAGCTCCGCCCGGTCCTGATCCGCGGGATGTACGAGTGGCGGAAGTCCCTCGGCCTCTACCCCGACGCGAACACGACGCTCCGCTTCACGTACGGGACGGTGAAGGGCTACAGGGCGCGGGATGCCGTGACGTATCACGCCTTCACGACGCTCGCCGGCGTCCTCGAAAAGGACCGCGGGACGGAGCCGTTCGACGTCCCGGCCGAGCTCAAGCGCGCGGCGGAGAAGCGCGACTTCGGACCCTGGGCCGATCCGAAACTCGGCGATCTTCCCTGCTGCTTCGTCGCCGACACGGACATCACGGGCGGCAACTCCGGAAGCCCGGTGCTGAACGGGCGCGGAGAGCTCGTGGGCGTCGCCTTCGACGGGAACTGGGAGAGCATGACGAGCGACTTCGTCTTCGATCCCGCGGTGACCCGGACCATCAGCGTGGATATCCGCTACGTGCTGTGGGTCACGGACCGCGTGGGCGGCGCCCGGTTCCTCCTCGACGAGATGGGCGTTCCAGCGAACTGAAAAACCCGGCCGAAAGCCACGCCTGGTTCGGTGTCGCAACCTGCTGGTTCCTGGCAGGTTGCGACATTCTCGCGGCTTCATGGCCGGCCTCGGCTCGGCGCTTCCTTCTTACGCCGGGTCCAGCAGTCCGTCCTCTATCATGATGGAGCGAAGGGCCGCGACACGCTTCCCCGACCCGGGGCAGCGGACAGCGTGATGGATGTCCCATGATCGCCACGAGTTTCCGCGCCGCAGTGTTCGTCGCCCTCGTCCTTCTCGGGTCGGCAGAGGCCCAGCGCCCGGCGCCGCTCCAGCCTCCCTCCGGAGCCCCGCAGGGGGGCGTGAGACCGACGAACCAGGCCCCGCCCGGCGCCGCGCCGTCCGGCGCGGCGCCGGCGCCCCGAGGCGCGGGCCAGGCGGACGGGACGCCCTCGCCGTGGGAGCGACGCTGGCTTCGCGACCGGCGGACGGACGCGACGCCCGGAGGGACCGGCAAAGGGACACCCCAGCCCGCACCTGGCCCGGCGCCGGCCGATCCCGCCATGCTCCGGCGCGCGGCCATCGAGAAGGCCGTCGCTCTCTGGAGGAACAACCTGCCCTCGGCCGGTGACGAGATCCTTCTCGGGGATCTCCACCACATCGCGCCGGGCGCCGGCCGCGCCCATCACAGGATCGAGATCCGCCGCATCCGCACGCCGGCGGGCGTGCGCACCGTGCTCGGCTTCGCGCCGGGCCCCCGCGATCCGAAGAGCCTCGTCCTGGTCCACGAGAACCCCCGGGGCTCTTCCGCCCGGTGGTCGCTCCTCGCGTCCGGGAGCCGCGCGGATTCCATGCCCGCCACCACGGAGTCGGAGCGCTTCCTCGGCACGGCCTTCAGGTACTTCGATCTCCTCGCCCTCGACCCGGACCTCTTCGACTTCGAGGATGTCGAAGAGCGCGACCTGGACGGGGAGACCCTCCTGCGCCTCGACGGCCGCGTGCGCAGCCGTGGCGCTCCCTGGGATCGCGCATGGACCACCCTACGCCGCTCCGACGGCCGCGTCCTCCGCGTGGACTGGTTCGCGTCCGGCCGCCGCGCCGCCGTCCTCACGGCCTCCGATTTCGAGCTCTTCGCAGGCCGCCGCGCCCCCTCGCGGATCGCGCTCGTGGACCTCGCGGAGGGCTCCCGCTCCGAAATCGTTGTCCGGGCCCTCCGGATGGACGCCGGCCTTGCCCCCGGCGACTTCGTTCCTGGTCGGCTCGACAGCCACCGCTGAACCCGACGCCCGCCTTCGCCGGTCCTGATAGAGTCCGGAAGGAGGTGACGGCGTGTCGGACGCCAGCTTGGAGCGCACTCTCGAACGGCGGATCGGCCAGATCACGCGGCGGCTCACGGTGTCGCCCGCGGAACGGACGCGGCGCTTCCTTGCCGACGCCGCGGAACTGCTCGACGACCTCCGCCGGCAGCGCAAGACCATTCCGCATGTCCCGGTGGAGCTGGCGCTCCGCCTGCTCGAGCGGCTCCCGGCGCTCCGGACGGAGCTCGACCCCGACGACGCGGCCCTGCGCGAGTTCATCGCGAAGCTGGCGTCGCTGCTCCTCGAGGCGCTGCTCCGGTGCGACCGCAGGTCCGAGGGCGGCGCCGGCATCCGCGCAGGGGCCATCCGGCGCGCCTTCGAGCTCTGGGCGGACGACGACCACGGCTGGCTCGGACTTCTCGAGACGACGCTCATCGAGATGTGCGCGGGGCCCGGCGACCAGTCCTGCCTCGAGGACCTGCTGCGCCGGCGGGCCGCGGCCCTGCCGCTGGCCTTCCCGGAGGACGGAGGGGCCGGGCGGGGAGATGCCCGGCGCGCGCTCCTCCGGATGGACCGCCACCGGGTCGAGCGGCTCCTCGGAGAGATCCTCGCCGCCCGCGGGCGGCATGAATTCTCGATCCTCGTGGCCAGGCGACACTTCGAGCGTACCGGCGACGCCCTCGATCTCGTGCGGGCGCTGGCGCGGGCGGGGGAGGAGAAGGAGGCCATCCGCATCGCCCGTCGCGAGGTGCGGAACCCCGGCGGGCGCCACAACTCGCTCATCCAGGACGAGCTCGACCGTCTCCTGCTCCGCCAGGGACAGGAACGCCATGCCGTCCGAGCCCTCGAGGAGGCCTTCCTCGCCAAGCCCAGCCGGTCCCTCTTCGAGGCGCTGAAGGCCCGCATGTCGCCGCCGCACTGGGCCCGTCGCCGCGCCTTCCTTCTCGGACACCTCGAACGGCACCGTCGCGAGCCCACGCTCGTCTTCGAGCTCTACCTCGCCGAGGGGGCGGTCGTCGAAGCCGACGGCGTGGCCGTGACGCAGCCGGTGGCCGCCGCCCATCTGGCGGCGGCCGCCGCCGGCCTCGCCGCCGCCGAACCCGATCGTGCCGCCGGGTGGCTCCTCATCGCCGCCCACCGGCGGGCCGGCGACAGGGGCGCCCGCGCCGCCCGCGATGTGCGGTCCTGGCTCGCCGAGGTGAGCCGGCTCGCGGCGCTCACGGGGCAGACGGATGCCTTCGCGCGGGAGATGGAGCGGTTTCGGGAGCGTCACCGCTCGCGCCGCGCGCTCCTGCGCTCCATCGCCGATGTCTGAATCAGGCGGGCCGCGTTTTCCGGGGCTCGATGCCGGATGTCGCCGCCGTTACTATCCGCCGCGCGAGACGCTGACGTGGGCGGGAATGCGAGGGCGGTCGCGATGCACCATCCGGAGCTGTTCGAGGGGATACCCGTCGATTCCGTCGTGATCCGACGGATCAGGGACGTGCTGCACGACGCCGTGCTCGAGGGCCGCGACCCCGGCATCGACCGTCTCGTCCTCCGGTTTCCCGGCCACCGCGACGAGATCCTCCTCCTCGCCCGCGAGTTCGGGTTCGGAATCGTGACGCCGGTTCCGGATGACGCCTGCGCCGCGGCCGTCGCGGAGGCCGTGGCTCCGGAAGCCTGCTCCTCTGACCCCGGGCCGGAGGCGACGGAGGCCGCCATAGAGGATGCGCCACCGCGTGGGATCGCCGCCGGCGCGGCGCCTCCGGCCGATCCGCCCGCCGCGGAGCCGGCCTCCGCGGTCGAGGCGCCTGTCGCCGCGGCGGCTCCTGCCCCGCCGGAGGTCCCGGCCGCCCTTCCGGTGGCGCCGCCGGCCGACGTCACGCCGCGCCCGAGCCCGCGGCGCGGAGCGCTGGTGCCCCGGGGACCCCTCGGCCGCGTCGCCGCCGTCGTGTTCCTCGCCGGCGTGATCGTCGCCGTCGTCGAACTCGGACGCTCCGCCCTCTCCGCCCCGGATGCGGGCGGGGATCGCGGCGATCGATGGGAAACGGTGCTCCTCGAGGCGGACTCGCAG
>CAYQRN010000183.1:0-9067 GCA_964419995.1 uncultured Planctomycetia bacterium | reverse complement strand
TCCCTCTCGTTCACGGACGCGATCTCCGCCGTGGCCAATTCCCGCGGCGTCGCGGCGGAGGAGTCGGAAACCCTCGCCGGCGTGTCTCTCTTCGGCATGGCGGTCGACGGATCCGACGTGGGGAGCTTCTTCGTGGAGGGCGAGAACCTCCGCTCCCTCGCTCCCTACCGGGATCGGGCGCTCGAGGCCGCCGGCCGGTTCGTCTCCCGTTGTGTCGAAGCCCTCGGCGCCGGCCGGGGCGAAAGCTTCCGGGGTCCGGTCATCTTCGCTCCCGAGGCGGTCGAGGAGTTCCTCCTCGAGAATCTCGTGGCCGCCCTTTCGGCGTCGGTGATCCGGCGCGGTCAGAGCCCCCTCGCCGACCGCCTGGGAACGCCCATCGCCGCCCCCGGGTTCACCCTCATCGACGACGCCTGCGAGCCCGGCGGGAGCGCATCCTCGACCTTCGACCGCGAGGGCCAGCCCCACGCCCCCCTCGCTCTCGTCGAGGGGGGCGTGCTCCGCTCGTTCCTCTACAACCACTACGAGGCCGCCGCAGCCCGCGCGCGGGGCGCCGGACCGGCTACGAGCACGGGCCATGCGTCCGGGGGCGCCGGATCCGTTCCCGGGGTCGGCCCCACGGCACTCCGCATCGACGCCGGACCGGTACCTCTCGATTCCATGATCGCGGAGTCTCCCCGGGCCATCCTCGTTCACCGCTTCAGCGGCAACGTCAGCGTGGCCTCCGGGGAGTTCTCAGGGGTCGTGAAGGGGGGATTCCTCCTCACGCCGACGGGCCGCCGCCCGGTGACCGAGACGCTCATCGCCGGCAATCTCTACGATCTCCTGCCACGCCTCGGCGCCATTTCCGCCGAACGCCGCCTCCTCCAGGGCAGCGCTCTCCTTCCCTGGATCCGGTTCGAGGACGTCAGCGTCACGGCGGGCTGAGCAGGATGCGGCTTCCGGAGATCCGCGACCGTCTCCGTCGTCGAAGCCGGGTCGCGGCCCTCGCCATCGTGATGCTCGCCTCGGCGGCGGCATGGCTCCCCGCCCTCCGGACGGGATTCCTGTCCGACGATCTCGGAGCCCTCGCCCGCCTTCACCGGACGGGATCGGTCGAGTCCGTGCTCGAGGATCTCCACGGACCTCACTGGGGCTTCCCGTTCTACCGCCTCTACCGCCCCGTCGGCACCTTCTCCCTCGCCCTCGACTGGTCGATCTTCGGCGCCGACAGCGCGGGATTCCATGGAACGGCCCTCCTCCTCCACGCGCTCGTCGGCGGACTCGTCTTCCTCCTCCTCGACCGCTTCCTGATCCCCGGCCGCACGATTCTCGCCGCCGCCGGAGCCATCGGATTCGGAGCGCTCGCCATCCATGCCGAGGCCATCCACTGGGTCTTCGCCGGACGCCTCGATCTCCTCGCGGCCCTCTTCACGCTGTCGTCCCTCGCCGTCGTGGCGGGCGCCCTGGCGCGCCGGAGCCGCCTCCTCCTCGCCCTGAGCCTCCTGCCCGCCCTCGCTGCCTACGGGTCGAAGGAGATGACGTTCACGCTGCCCGGCCTCGTGCTCCTCTCAGGGCTCATGCACCGCCCCCGCTGCGCGCGCCTCGTCGCGGAAGCCGCAGGGGCACATGCCCTCCTGCTGGCTCTCTTCCTCGTCTTCCGCGCCGGCGCGGTGGGAGGGGGCATCTCCCCCTACGGAAGCGCCCGTTCGCCCTTCGATCTCATCCGGTCCACGGCCGCGACGATGCCGGCCGCTCTCGCTGCCGCAGCCGGCGTTCCGCTCCTCGTGGCCGCGGCCGTCGCCGCCGTCGCGGCGGCGCTTCGACCGAGGCAGCCCGCCCTCCTCCTGCTCCTCGCCGTTGCGGCCTCCCTCTCTCCCCTCCTGCTCGCCGGACCCCGCGGCCCCGAGCCGATCCTCCACACCCGTGGCTTCTACCTGCCCGCAGCACTCTTCATGCTGGCGCTCACCGTGTCCCTTGCCGTCCATCCGGCTCTTCGCCACACCGCGCCGCTCCTCCTCCTCGGCCTCGCCGTCCTCGAGACTCCTCGCCGCGCCGCTCACGCCGGGGCGTTCGAGAAGGCCTCCCGCGAGATCCTGCGGATCGCCGAGAGCCAGGGCGATCTGATCCGACGCCACGGGGCGGCCGCGTCGGTCCTGCGCGGCGCGCCACCGGCACTCCGGGGCGTCCACTGCCTCAACTGGGGGCTTGCGGAACTCTTCGGCCCCCCCTTCCGCGACCGGAGAACGGACGTCATGACGGGCGGCTGGCTCGCCACCGGTCCGACGGATCCCTTCGGACCTCCGCTGAGGCCCGCGGCGCCGGGTTTCGCGGACGGGCTCCTCACCACGGCCGGAGCCCCCATCCTCGATCTCACGGCCCCGGGCTTTGGCCGCGGGCCGCTCCCGCCCCGGACCTTCCGGTCCGACGGCGCCGCTTTCGTTCTCGAGGAGGAGATCCCCGGGCGCGAGATCCCCTGCATCGACGTGCCTCTCCTCCGCCGTCCGGAGGCCATCACGATCCGCTGGCGCGGCGTCCTGCCGGGCGGCGGCGAGGCAGGACGCACCCACGACATCGCGAGCTCCGACCTGCCCGACGGCCCAACGACGGCTCGCATCCCGCTCCTCGACATCGACGTCGCCCCGGTTCTCGTCTTCCGGTCGGTGAGGGTCGTCGTCACGCCCCGCGATGCCGCGTCCGGCTCTCCGTTCGTTCCTCGAGACGGCCTGCCCGTCGCGCGGATCCTCGAACCCCCGGGCGGGTCCGTCCTGCGCGCCGCCGACCTCCACCGGACGTTCCGGCTCGAACTACCCCCCGGAACCGGCGCTCTCCGCGTCGTCTGCGCCCTCCCCTCAGGAGTCCTCACCGCCAGGGTGCCCACCCGCGAGTTCACCCTCGCCGGTGTCGAGGCCGCCCTCGGCATTCCCGCCATACGGACCTTCGCCGCGGCCGACTGGCTCCGCGGCGGCCGGACCCTCCTCATCCTCGTCGAGGCCCTCCGCTCCGCCGCCGAACCCTGGTCGATCCTCGCCCGCACGGACCTGTCGCCCTACGCGCTCGACCTCCGGTAGGAAGCGAGGGCATCCCGTGCTAACAGGAGGCATGAGCGCTGGAACCGGAGGCGCGTACACGGGCGTCATCCTCTCGGCGGGCCGGGGTTCGCGCATCGATCCTCTCCACGCGCACTACCCGAAGCCCCTCCTCCCCATCGGCAACAGGCCGATCCTCGTCCACCAGATCGACATCCTCCGTTCCCTCGGGATCCGGGATGTCCGCATCGTCGTCGGCCACCTCATGGAACGCATCGTCAACGCGCTCCTCGACGGCCGCGAGCACGGGGTCTCGATCGGCTATGTCGAACAGGAGCAGACCCTCGGCATCGCTCACGCGGTGGGCCGCCTCGACGGGCGCATCGACGGTCCCTTCGTCCTCTCTCTTGGCGACATCTTCTTCCTCCCCGAGAGGATCGAGCGCCTCGTCGAGCGATATGAGCGAGGCGACGTCGCAGCCGTCCTCGCCGTCACGGAGGAGCCCGATCCGGCACGTCTCTCGAAGAACTTCTCCGTGGAGCTCGGGGAAGGGGATCTCGTCGCCCGCGTCGTCGAGAAGCCGCGGCGGCCTCGCAGCACGCTCAAGGGTTGCGGCATCTACCTCTTCGGACCCGAGGTCTTCGATGCCATCCGGAAGACGCCGCGGACCGCGCTGCGCGACGAGTACGAGATCACGACGACCCTCCAGATCCTCATCGACGATGGCGCCCGCATCGCCGCGGCTCCCGTCATCGCCTGGGACCTCAACATCACCTACGCCCGTGACCTTCTCGAGGGCAACCGCCGCTGGCTCGCCCACCGGGGGCTCCCCTCCCTGGTGGCCCCGGAGGCTCACGTCCACCCGGGTGCGAGGATCGAGGGCTCGGTCATCGGCCCGGGCGCCGTCATCGCCGATCCGATCCTCGTCCGGGACAGCGTCATCCTCCCCGGCGCCGTCGTGAAGGGAACGGAAGACGTCATCTCCGCGGTCGTCGCCTCGGAGGTGTCGATCCGATGCTGACCAGGAAGGCGGGGTTTCGCCACCGATAGGCGCACGATCCGGCGGCCTGCCCCACGGGAACCCCATGCGGACCGGAATCCTCCACGTCACGCTCGCCGCCGTCGTCCTCGCTCTCTACGCCCCGGCGGCGGGCGTGGCCTTCGTGAAGGACGACTACTCGCTCGGGCTCATCACCGAGGGCAGCGAACTCTCGTTCCGGAAGTTCGCCGAGAACTTCCTCTGGCCTTCCGCGTGGAAGAGCGAACAGCTCTACCGTCCGCTCCCCGTGCTCATCGCCATGGGGGAGTATGCCCTCTTCGGCCCCGAACCGGCTGCCTTCCACGCGACGAACATCGCGCTCCACATGTTTGGCGTCTGGCTTCTCTTCGCCCTCCTTCGCCGCCTCTCCCCCGCTTCGCCCGGTCCGGCCTTCCTTGGCGCCCTCCTCTTCGCCGTGCATCCGATCCATCCCGAGACGATCCTCTGGGTCGGCCAGAGGATGGTCCTCATGGGATTCGTCCTCTCCGTGGCGGCGCTCCTCCAGAAGCTCCGCTCCATCGAAGGCCGGCGAGGAGCCGCGGCGCTCACGCAGATCGCCTTCGTCGGCGCGCTCCTCTCGAAGGAAACGGCGCTCACGCTGCCGGGCGTCTTCTTCCTTGCCGACCTCCTCCTGCGGAATCCCGCCGCGCCCTTCCGGGACCGATTCCGGACCGCCTGTCTCCGCGCCATCCCATCCGCCATCATCATCGCGGCGTACTTCGCCCTCCGCTCTGCGATCTTCGGCACCCTGACGGGCACCTACGGCGGCATGACCTTCGCCGCGTACGCCGCGCACAATCGGACGCTCGAACGCCTTCCGGCAAGCCTCTGGTACGGCCTCGTCGCCGTGAACCGCGAGGAGATCCCCCCGCCCCTCTCCGGCATGCTGGCGGCCGCCCTCGCGACGCTGGCGCTGGCCCTGCCCGGTCTCCGTCTCTTCCGGCGCCTCCGCGAGCCCGGCGACCGCAGGCCCGCAATCCTCCTCGGAGCCTTTGCCGCCCTTTCCTTCCTGCCTACCCTTCCCATCTTCTTCGTGCTCCCCGGCCTCACCAACGGCCGGTTCCTCTACCAGCCTCTCGCCGCCCTCATCGGACTCCTCGTCCTCACGGCAGCAGGAGGCCGCCGGCCCTCTGCGGGCCTCGTCCCTGTCCTCGCCCTGCTCATCGCCACGGCTTCCTTCACGACGGCGCTCAATCTCAACGCGTGGGCCGGGGCAGATCTCCAGATCCGCACCGTGTGCGACGGCCTCGCGGACATCTCGACCCGCCATCCCGGTCGGCCCCTCGTCGTCCTCGATGTCCCGGCTCTTCACCATGGAGTCCCCACGCTCGACCGCTCCCTCGCCCTCGCCCTCCGTGAACCCTTCCGCGTACCGCCCGTTCCGGTCGTGCCCCTCGTCGAGGCCGACGCCGACAGCCGGCGCGCGTGGTTCGCGGAGTTCGTCTCGGCCGGGCCCCGCGCGACCGAACCGCTCTGGATCGCCGTCCGAACGCGCCACGGTCTTTCACCGGGCCCCTTCGGCCTCCGTCTGCGCAGCGCCGAGGCGGTGCTCCAGCCCCTCTTCGGCGCGGACGAGCCTCCTCTGGGCGCCGGAGCGCCGGTGCTCCTCGGCCCGCCGCCCGGCGCCGCCGTCTCGAACCGGGGCCCCGAGCCCGAATTCCGCTTCATGCCGGTGCCGGACGCCGCTGCCTACCGGCTCCGCCTCACGGCGGCCGGCGGCGTCTCGCACACCTTCCGGATGACGCCGGGATCGAATCTCGCCATCGACGCCGGCAGCGCGGCCTTCAGGATCAGCGCCGGCGCGGCCCCGTCCGGCGTGCCGGACGTCTGGACGGCTCTTTCGGCGCCCTGGCCCGCCGCCACGGCAGGTTGGCCCGTCCCGGCGAGATGGCGGGTCGAGGCTCTCGGCGCGGACGGATCTCAGCTTGGAGTCTCCGGGAGCCGCAACCTCGTGATCTTCAACGAGGGTCCCCTGGCGCCGTGACGGCGCCGCGCCCTGGATCAGCGCCCGCCCGTTTCTCCGAGGACGGCCTCCGCGACGTCCATGGCCTCCCGGACGCACTGGTCCGAGTTGTAGTAGTTGTAGTTCCCGAAGCGCCCCGCCACGGCGAGTCCGATCGCGGCGACATGCTCGCGCACGGTCGTCACATGCCGATCGTGGTCGTGGTCGTTCAGGATATAGGCGAAGGGGACGTCGAAGGCCCGCGTGAACAGGACATCTCCGGCCTCGCACATGCCGGTGCGGACAAGGCCTGCCACGACGCTTTCCGAGAGCAGATCATCCGCCCTCTGGCTTCCATCGTGTGTGACCTCGGCCAGGATGGAGCCGCACCCCGGCGGGGCGTTCTCCGGGCTGTAGTTCGAGAGGAAGGTGATGCGGTTCATCGGACCGTCCTCGTCCGCCGCGAGGTAGACCCACGAAAGCCCCTCCCTTCGCGGCGGCCTCCGGAGCGCCACGAGGAGGGTGATGAGCGATCTCCAGCGCAGCCCCCGGAACGCGCTTTCGACCGCCTCCGGGAGGGGCCGCAGGATCCGGCCGAGGAGCGGAAGCGGCACCGTCGAAACGACCCTGTCGAAGCTCTCGCCATTCACGCGCCATGCACCGCGCCCGCCCGTGAGTTCCGCCACCGGGGTCCGGAGCCGGACCTTCGTGCGGCGAAGTCGTCCGGTGAGCCCCCTCACGAGGGCCTGGAACCCGCCGCGGCGAGGGTAATGGAAGAGCGCCTGGTGCCCGTACCCGACCGTCGGGATTCCGAGCGCCGACCGAAGGACATCCTCCATCGGAGCGTCCGGCACCCGCCCGCGGACCCATCCCGTGGACAGGGCGCGGAGGTCCACCTTCCAGATCTTCCTGTTGTAGGGCAGCATGAAGAGTCGCGAGATTCCATCGCCGAAGCGCCACCGGCACCAGCCCTCGAAGTTCGCCGGCTCCTCCGACCCTCCGAAGCGCCGCGCCACCCAGGCGTCGATGTAGCCACGGAGGCACTCGAAGGTCTCCTCCCGATCCAGGTCGCCGAGCCCGTTTTCGAAGGGGTAGGTCACGAGCCGTCCACTGTGGTGGATGCGCGTCCGGCGCTGGCTCTGGACCGCGCCGTCCGGCCCGAGAGCGTCCAGCAGGAACCGGAGAACTTCGCCATCCTTCGAGTAGAGGATGTGCCCCCCTGCGAGGTCCGCCGTGAAACCGTCCACGGTGACGCTTCGGCAGAGGCCTCCGAGCTCCGCGTCCGCCTCGAAGAGCGTGACCTCGACGTCCGCCCGTGTCTCGAGGCGGGAGGCCAGGGTCACGCCCGTGATGCCGCCGCCGAGTACTGCGATCCTCAAGATCCGCCCTTCCCTCGGGTGTCGTCCATCCCTCTATCTATCCGTTCCCGCGCCGTTCTGAAGAAAAAGGGGCCTTCAGGCTTCCCCCCCGCGGGGTGACATGCGCCGGCCCGGGGTGAAGATCGCAACGGCCGCCGTGGATGTCGATCGCGACGTGCAACTTGTCGAAGGCGATCGGCAGGAACAAGTGGCTGCGAATGGCGCTCGACCGTCCTCGCCGCTGCGTGGACCCCGGCGCCGGCTTCGCGCTCGGCCCCGCCAGGTCGCGTCACTGAGTTCCTTCTGCCGCCGTCACGCCGTCGCGGTTTCCCTCCCCATCCCTGTTCCCGTCCGCACGTGCAACAGCCGTGCAGCCTCCGGCAGGGCGTGGATCTCGTCGATGAAGATCACCGATCCACGGGCGGCCGAAGCATAGGAGCGCGATGACCGCGATCGCGTCCCGGATGAGGGGCGCGTTGGCGATCCGGGCCTCCGTCCCCATCTCGGCGGCGATGGCCCTGGCGAAGGTGGTCTTCCCTGTCCCGGCCGGACCGTCGATGAGGCAGTGGGGCACGGTCCTCCCCTCCCGGCGGGCGGCGGCTGTTGCACGTGCGAACAGCCGCAGCGCCTCCTCCTGCCCCGCGATGCCCTCGAGGCCCCCCTCCTCCGACTGCCCGGCCGTCCCTCGTCGGCCCTGAGGAACGGGAGCCGGGGGCGCCTCGCCCGAGATGACGAGAAGCCCCTCGTGCACGAGGCCGTGGCACCAGCCACACAAGGTCACGCAGTTCTCCGCCGACGTCGCCTCGCCCTCGGAGCGCCACGTCACATGGTGGACCATGAGCCGCCAGGTTCCCCGGCACAGCCGGCACCGATGCCCCTCCCGCGCCACCTCCGCACGGAGCGCGTTGGCCGTCGGGGCGAGGGCCCGCTCGAACGAGCCATCTTCCGTCTCGGGGGTGGCCACGGCGACCAGAGCCCGCACCTTGCTCCAGGGAATCCGCGTCGATCCTCCCAAGCCCGCAAAGCATCTGGCCCGCCCGGAGCCGCTCGTGCTTCTCCTTCGCGGGAAGACCCGACACCAGCTCGATCTCCTCCGCCTTTCGCCACCTTGGACGCATCTCGCTGGCCCGGGGGGACCGCGACTTTCTTCCTGCGGCTTCGCGCCTTCTCGGACATCCGGGCGGCTCGCGCGGTGCGAAGGGCGATCGGCTCCCGCCCGGCGAGAGGCTGTATACTGGGCGGCCCTGGTGGAATGAGCGAGGACGACCGACGACATGAACGACGGGAAGCGGGACGAGGTCCGAGACGGCGAGGGGTCCGGCAACTGGAAGGCCGGCGGGGGCGAGGGGCTTCGGTTCCCGATCGAGGACTCGGACACGGGAACTCTGATCGGCGACTATCGCATCCTCGAGATGCTGGGGTCGGGGGGCCAGGGCGCGGTGTACGTCGCTGAGGATGTCCGGCTCCAGCGGAAGGTGGCGCTGAAGATCCTTTAGGGGTTCACGGACCCGACGGGATCGCTGCTGCGGCGTTTCCGGCGGGAGGCGGCGATCACGTCGCGGCTCGACCACCCGGGGATCTGCCCGGTGTACGAGGCGGGCACGGCGAAGGGCCAGCCCTTCATCGCCATGAAGCTCGTGGCGGGGAAGACTCTGACGCGCTGGATCACGGACACGAAGGCGAAGAGCACGGGCGACGAGGAGGCTCCGACCCATGTCGAACT
>CAYQRN010000182.1:0-9097 GCA_964419995.1 uncultured Planctomycetia bacterium | reverse complement strand
CGGCTTCTCATGCGCAGGGCGCGCAGGAGGATCTCCCGGGCCTCGTCGAGATGCCCGCTCTCGAGTCGAACGGCGCCCACGTTGTTGAGCGCCGCAGTGAGAACGAGGAAGTCGCCCGTGCGCGTGGCCGCCGCCGCGGCACGCTCGAAGTGCCGCAAGGCCTCCCGGAGATCGCCCCGATTCCAGTGGACGAGCCCGATGTTGATCCGGCACGCCGCGATGCCGCCCCGGTCCCGCTGCCTCGCCTTGGCCCCGAGCGCGCATCGATGGTGCCGGAGCGCCGCGTCCCAGTCGCAGCGGTACCAGGCCATGAGCCCCAGCGTGCTCTCGATCCCCGCGCGGATCTCCGCTGGACCGCCGTCCCCGATGACGCGCAGGGCCTCGGCTGCAGCGCGCCCGGCCTCGTCGAAGCTGCCGCGCCGGAAGAGAAGCCCGACGAGACCGAGGAGCGAGGCACCGGCGCCGGCGCGGTCGCCGGCGGCCGTGGCCAGAGCCACCGCGTGCGCGAAGGAATCCTCGGCCTCCGCGCCGCGGCCGAGCATGGAGAGCGCGAGCGCGTGCTCCCGGAAGAGCTCGGGCGGCATCGGCGGGCCGCTGATCGGACCCTCTCTCCCACCGGCGCGCCAGAGCGCCCGCAGTGCACCCTCCGCATCACAGAGGGCGCGGCAGCCTTCCGAGACGAGCCGGGCCGCCGCAAAGACTCCGGCCCGATCGCCGATCTCGAGGCCAAGATCGAGGGCGCGCCCGGCCAGACGGCGCTCCGCGTCCGGATCATGCCGGTCCCGGGCAAGCTCCGCGGCCGTCAGGAACGCTGCGAGACGCATCTCCGGAGGACCGTCGCCTTCCGCAGTATGCAGGGCCTCTTCGAATGCCCCGATCTCCGCGGCGCCAGAGACGGCCGCCAGCGCTCCGTGCCAGCGGGAGCGCTCCGCCGGCTCGAGGCTCCCCTCGAGCATCGCGAGGGCGACGGGGTGGACGGCGACCCTGCGCCCGCCCCCGGAGACCGGATCTCCGACCAGGAACCCGAGGAGGTCCAGCCGGTCGAGGGCCTGAGCCAGGGTGGCAGAAGACAGCCCGAGGAAGTTCGGCATGGCGCGGACCGGAACTCCGTGCCCGACCGCGGTCAGGGCGCGGAGCACGCGGGTCGCCGGGCCTTCGAGCGCCTGTGCGCGGCCGCCGAGGGACAGCGCGACGGCCTCAGCCCCGGCGGGAACTCCGTCTCCGCGGAGCCCGCGGAGATCCCCCTCCCGGAGGGATCGGAGGAGCGCCTCGACATGCCCCGGGTGCCCCTGTGTGCGGGCATGGATCCGCACCGACAGCCGCTCCGCCTCGGCACCGCTGCCGAGAACGGATGTGACGAATTCCCGAACCGCGTCCCTTCCGAGGGGCTCGATCCGCATCTTCAACGCGCCGGAGCCTTCCACGAGGTCCCGCAGTGCCTCTCCAGCCTCGCCTCCCGGTCGTGCGCCGGGGTCCGTCGAGAGAACGGCGGCAAGCCCCCCCGAGCAGGTCTCCCGGAGGAGGAAGGCCAGGGCGCGGAGCGAGAGCGCGTCGGCCGCGTGCACGTCATCGATCAGAATCACGAGGCGCTCCTCGCGCAGGATTCCCCGCACGAGCTCCGCCATCTGGTGGAACAGGCGAAGCTGCCCCTGGCGCGCCGGGACCGGCGGTTCGGCACGCCGGGACGCGCTTCTCCCGGCGTCCTCCGCGACGCGGCGAAGCTCCCCGTGACGGACGAGGGCCCGGTCCACGGCGTCCGCGTCCATCCGCCGGAGTCCGGCGACGATGGTCCTTAGGAGCCCCGCGGGACCGGGATCGCAGAAGGTCGGATTCAGGCGGAGGACCCGCACTCCGCGGACCTCGCACAGAAGGGCGAACTCCGCGAGGAGACGCGTCTTGCCGAGGCCGGCATCGCCTTCGAGGACGCGCCAGCGGGAGCGCCGCTCGGGCGCTCCGAGAAGCCCCCGGAGCACCTGCATCTCGGTCTCCCGGCCGGCCAGCCGCCCCGCAGGGGCGAGGGACTCGACGACGGCGATTCCCGACGGCACGTCCTCGACGCCGGTCTCCGCCGCGATGGCGTCGAGCAGGGCCGGCAGCGACGCCGCCCGGGCCGCCGGGTCGCGGTCGAGGAGGCGCCGGATGAGCGCGGCGAAGGGCCCGAGCAGGACGGACAGGGGGTCCCGTTCCTCCGGCGACGCCGGCCCGGCGCCCTCCCTGCCCATGACGGAGGCAAGGACCGCATAGGGCAGCGTTCCGGTCAGGGCCTGATAGAGGGTCACGCCGACGGAGTAGAGATCCGAGAGCGGAGTCGGTACGCCGCCTGCCAGGACCTCGGGCGCCCGGTACCACGGGCTCTGCCCCCCCTCCGGATCATCGACTTCCGGGAGGCCGCCGCCGATGACCACGGCACGGCCGCCGGGAGGACCGGAGACGATCCGGATGCTGGACGGCCGGATGGATCCGTGCGCGATGCCGTGGATGCGGAGGTGCCCGAGCGCATCCAGCACCTGCCGGACCAGGGGGACCAGGGCCGCGACGGGCAGGTGCACGGCCGCCTCCACGAGGTCCGGCCCGTCGGCAAGCTCGGCGAGGAGCCAGTGGCAGCGGCTGTCCGGGTCGAATCCGAAGTCGAGGCACCGCGCGAGCCCGGGATGCCGGATCCGCCGCTGCACGAGGGCAGCACGGCGGAGCTCCGCCACGACGTTTCCCGGAAGGGATCCGCGGGGCACGAGCCGGAGCGCCCGGAACGCCCCCGGGGCCTCCGCATCCTCCACCACATGGGTGGCGCCGAGGCTACCGCGGCCGAGGAGGCGCCGGAGTCGGAAACGTTGCGCCACGGAAATGGGTTCGCCGATCGGTTCCATGTCCCTCCGCTTCCGGACGCACCGGGAGCGCAGGTCATGTATCGGCAACGGCAGCCCCCGGGCTTCGCCCCCGAAGGCCTCCGGAACCTCAATCGCCGTGGGCAGTCACGGCCAGGCGCGACAGGAATTCGGCGTTGTCCTCGGTCTTCTCCATGCGGTCGATGAGGAGCCGCATGGCCTCCGCGGGCTTCGGGATCTCGTTGAGGACCCGGCGCAGCATCCGGATCTTCTCGATCTCCTTAGGTGCGAAGAGCTTCTCTTCCTTGCGCGTTCCGGAGGCCGCGATGTCGATGGCCGGGAAGATCCGGGTGTTGGCGAGCTCCCGCGAGAGCACGAGCTCCATGTTCCCGGTGCCCTTGAACTCCTCGAAGATGACCTGGTCCATCCGGCTGCCCGTGTCGATGAGCGCGGTGGCGATGATCGTGATGCTGCCGCCGTTCTCGATATTCCGCGCCGCTCCGAAGAACGCCTTGGGCTTGGCCAGCGTCTTGGCGTCGATGCCGCCCGAAAGGATGCGCCCCGAGTGCTTCGTCTCGTTGTTGTAGGCGCGGCCGAGGCGCGTGATGGAGTCGAGGAGCACGACGACATGCTGCCCGGCCTCGACGAGGCGCTTCATCTTCTCGAGAACGAACTCCGTCACGCGGACATGGTTGGCCGTGCCTTCGTCGAGGCACGAGGCGATGACCTCCGCCTTCGTGTTGCGGCGGAAGTCCGTCACCTCCTCGGGACGCTCATCGACGAGGAGGATGATGGTCTTCACGGAGTCGCCGCAGTTGCCGTAGATGGCGTTGGCGATCTTCTGCATGAGGATCGTCTTGCCCGTCCGGGGCGGCGCGACGATGAGCGCCCGCTGCCCGCGTCCGATGGGCGTGAGGAGATCCACGATCCTCATGGAGATGTCGGATCGCTTCCCCACCTCGAGGCGGAACCGCTGGTCGGGATCCGTGGGCGTGAGATCCTTGAACGGCGTCTCGCGGGCGTGAAGATCCGGGTCGCGATCGTTGATCTTCAGAACGGTCTGGAGCGCCGGCTTCTGCCCCTGGCGCCGCGGCGGAGCCACCTCGCCGACGACCATGGATCCGGGCCGGATCTGGTAGCGGCGGATAAGACTCTGGCTCACGTAGATGTCGTCGTGGCTCGGCAGATAGTTGTTCGAGCTGAAGCGGAGGAAGCCGGAGCCCTCCTTGATGATCTCGAGGAGCCCTTCCTTGCTCTCGAGGGCCACCGGGGGACCGGACACCTGCGCCTGCCTGTCGAATCCCCCCCCGGGATAGAAGCCCTCCCCCTCGCCGTGGTACTCCCCTTCCGGACCGCCGACGAGCGGCTCGCCCATGAGTCCTTCGTCGCCGCCGCGGCGCGGGGCGAATTCAGCGTCCCGGTTCTGGTGGGGGCCCCGGTGACGCGGGCGATTGCCCCTGCGGTGCCTGTTGTGACCTGGCCTGTTGGCGGATCGGGAATTGTCCATGGTTATCCTGAGGACTGCGGACGGACCGCCTCCGATGCGACGTTCAGGCCGCCGTGGCGGCGCGGACGTACCGGAGCTGTCCCGCGGGACCGTCCTATCCTGACGTCCGGGGCGCCCCCGACGGAAGCGCTCCGGGGTCTCTCTGCGGGAATCGAGATCGAAAGGCGGGGGCTGAGCGAACTCCCCGCGAGGAGCCGGAAAAGCACGCCGGCTCGGGACCAACCGTCCCCTGAAGGCCCGGTCCACCTGCCCGCTGCCGGGCTCCCCGCATCACGGGAGGCGGGGTTCCGGCGGCGCGGTGCGTCTCCTGCGCGATCCGCAGGCCGCCGCCCTGGATGGCGGATCCGGGTTCCCTTCTCCGTTATCGTCAATCCCGGACAGGGAAACAAGGGGCTTCCGGAATCGGGAGTCGGAAACGCGCCGGCCTCAGCGGACGGCGTCCTCCCAGAGTTCCTTCGGCACGAGGTCCCGGAACCGGTTGTCGTGAACCTTGACCCGGGTGCGCTGGAGCGTCTCGGCGAAGATCCGGGACAGCGCCTGCTCCTTCTCCGCCGCAGGGTCGAGAAGAAACCAGAGCTGGCGCGACTGCCGCTGGTCCTCGAGACGCGACGCTCCCGGCTCGAGCGACGTGTACTGGATGACGTGGACGCCGATCCACGACGGCACGGGCGCGCTGATCTCGCCCGGTTTTCCGAGGCTGAAGAGCGCCCTCACGTAGGCGAACGTGAGTCCGTTGTCGTTCCTCGCCCAGTCGCGGAGCGGGATGCCCTTCTCGACCTGGAAACGCGCGTCGGGATCCGCCGCGGTCACGGTCGCGGCGGCGGCGGCGAAATCCTCGCCCGCCCGGACACGGGCGACGAAGGCCGCCGCCTTCTCCCGGAGCACGGCGTAGCGGCCCGGATAGCGCACGTCCATGAGCGCGATGCCGAGAAGCAGACCGCGCACGGCGTTCCGCCGCTGGATATCCTCCGCGAGCCCCGGCGAGGCGGTTCGGAGGAAGCCGGCGGTCCGGTCGACATCTCCCGTGTGGACGCGAGCCGCCCCTCCCACGGTGAAGAGGAGGGGTCCGTCGGAGGCCAGCGGGAAGCCCTCCGGGGCAGGTCCAGACTCCGGCCGCCCGCCTCCGTCATCGCCGCCGCAGGACAGCGCAAGCGCGGCCAGCGCCACGGCGAGGATCCGGAGATTCAAGGATGCGCCTCCCTGCGTGTCATGGCTTCGACGCTCACGTTACAGCGGCCCCCGCCCGCGGCAAGGGGGCGCGTCGTCCCCCGTCCCTTGATGAGCCTCGGAGCGGCCGCATATCGTCCCGATCCCCGACGGAGACCCCCGATGTCCGAGCCCAGGGCCGGAGAGGCCGCGATGAATCTCTACGAAGTGGCGCTGGTCCAGTTCAACGCCGCCGCCGACGCCATGAATCTCGATCCGAAGGTCCGAGCCATTCTCGGTGAACCGAAGAACGAGATCATCGTGAACTTCCCCGTGCGGCTCGACACGAACGAGTACCGCGTCCTGCGGGGGTTCCGCATCCAGCACAACAATATCCTCGGCCCCTACAAGGGCGGCATCCGCTACCATCCCGACGTCGATCTCCACGAGGTCAAGGCCCTGGCAGCGTGGATGACGTACAAGAATGCCCTCGTCGGCAACCCGTTCGGGGGCGGGAAGGGCGGCGTGAAGCTCGATCCCCGCGGCTTCAGCCAGGACGAACTCATGCGGATCACGAGGCGCTTCACCCACGCCCTCGGCACGAACATCGGCCCCGACTACGACATCCCGGCGCCCGACGTCGGCACGAACGCGCAGACCATGGCCTGGATGATGGACACCTACATGAACACGGTGTCCTTCTTCTCGAAGAACCGCGGGCGGGCCGTCGTCACCGGCAAGACCATCGAATGCGGCGGCAGCGTGGGCCGCGACAAGGCCACGGGCCAGGGACTCACCTTCGTCGCGGACCAGTGGATCCGCGACCGCGGACTCTCGATGAAGGGGCAGCGCGTCGCCGTCCAGGGATTCGGCAACGTCGGTTCCCATGCGGCGATCCTCCTCCGGCAGCTCGGCGCGAAGATCGTGGCCGTGCTCGATCACACGGGCGGCGTCGTCAACGAGGCGGGCCTCGACTGCGAGACCCTGCTCCAGCACAGCCGCGCCACAGGGGCGCTCCCCGGCTTCCACGGAGGCGACACTCTCCCCGCGGAGGCCTTCTGGGGCGTGGACTGCGACATCGTCGTGCCCGCCGCGATCGAGAACCAGGTCACCGCCGAGCGCGCGGGCCGGATCCGGGCCCGCGTCATCGTCGAGGGCGCCAACGGCCCCACGACGCCGGAGGCCGACCGCATCCTCGCCGGCCGCGGCATCGAGGTCATCCCCGATATCCTCGCCAACTCGGGCGGCGTCATCGTGTCCTTCTTCGAGTGGCTCCAGAACCGGAGCTGCGAGTACTGGGACGAGGGGCGGGTGGATGAACGGCTCCGCACGACGATCCTCCGTGCCTACGCCGAGACCGTCCGCGAGATGAAGATCGGGCGCATCTCCATGCGCTCTGCGGCCTATGTCGTGGGCCTGCGCCGCATCGAGAGGGCCTACCTCCAGCGCGGCATCTTCCCCTGAGCGTCCGGCGCCGGCGCCGGCGCCCCCCGTCAGAGCGTACCCGCCTCCGCGGGGTCCTTCCGGCGTCGCCGAGCCTTCGGATCGAGGTGGATCTTGCGCAGGCGGACCGAGCGCGGCGTGAACTCCACGAGCTCGTCCTCGTCGATGTACTCGAGGGCTTCCTCCACCGTGAAGATGCGGGGCGGCGGAAGGATCAGCTTCTCGTCCGCCCCGGCCGCCCGGATGTTCGTGAGCTTCTTCGTCCGGCAGACGTTGACGTCGATGTCGTTGTCCTTGCAGTGCTCGCCGACGATCATCCCGCCGTAGACGCGCTCCCCCGGGTGGATGAAGAAGGGGCCCCGGTCCCGGAGGCCGTGGAGGGCGTACGTGACCCCCTCCCCCGTCTCCGACGAGACCATGACGCCCCGGGTCCGCTCGGGCAGCGCCCCCTTCCACTCCTGGTACTCGAGCAGGTTGTGGTGCATCACGGCCTGGCCGCCGGTGAGGTTGAGGACGCGCGTCCGGAGCCCGATGAGACCCCGCGACGGGATCTCGAACTCCATGTGGACGCGGTCGCCGCGCGACTCCATGATCCGGAGCTCGCCGCGGCGCTTCGACGCGTTCTCGATGACACGCCCCGACGTGTCCGCCGGCGCGTCCACCACGAGCGTCTCCACGGGCTCGAGGCGCCGCCCCCCCTCCTCGCGCAGGATGACGCGCGGCTTCCCCACCGCGAACTCGTAGCCCTCGCGGCGCATGTTCTCGATGAGGACGCCGAGGTGGAGGATTCCGCGGCCCGAGACCTTGAGCGTCTCCGGCCTGTCCGTGTCCTCGACGCGCAGCGCCACATTGGACTCGAGCTCGCGCTCGAGACGCTCGCGGAGGTGGCGCGACGTCACGAACTTCCCCTCCGTGCCCGCGAAGGGGCTCGCGTTCACGGTGAAGAGCATCGACAGGGTCGGATCGTCCACGGCGAGACCCGGCATGGCCACGGGGTTGGCGGGGTCGGCCAGCGTGTCCCCGATGTCCACGGACTCGAGCCCCTCGACGAGGCAGATCTCGCCGGCCTCCACGACGGCGCGCGGTTCGCGGCGGAGTCCCTCGAAGGTGACGACGCGCTTCGGGACGCAGGTCGTCACGCGGCCGTCCCGCTTCACGACGGCGAGAGGACGGTTCTCCTCGATGCGGCCGGCAAACACCCGGCCCACGGCGCCCCGTCCCGTGTACTCGCTGAAATCGATGTTGGTGACGAGCATCCGGAGAGGGTCGTCCGGCCGCACCTCGGGCGCCGGGATCCGGCTCAGGATCGTCTCGAAGAGAGGCTCCATCCCGTTGTGCCCGTCCTCGAGCTGGTAGCGGGCGAAGCCCTGCCGGCCCGAGGCGTAGAGCACCGCGAAATCCAGGTGGCGGTCGTCCGCGCCGAGGGACAGGAATAGCTCGAAGACCTCGTCGAGGACCTCATGGGGTCTGGCGTCGCTCCGGTCCACCTTGTTGATGACGACGATGGCGGGGAGATGGAGGGCCAGGGCCTTGCGCAGCACGAAGCGGGTCTGCGGCAGCGGTCCTTCGGCGGCGTCCACGAGGAGGAGGACGCCGTCCGCCATGCGGAGGACGCGCTCGACCTCGCCCCCGAAATCCGCGTGGCCGGGCGTGTCGATGACGTTGATCTTCACGCCGCGGTACGTCACGGAGATGTTCTTGGCGAGGATCGTGATGCCGCGCTCGCGCTCGAGCGCGTTGGAATCGAGCACGCAGTCCCCGAGATCCTGGTTCTCGCGGACGAGGCCCGTCCAGGCGATCATGCGGTCCACGAGAGTCGTCTTCCCGTGGTCGACGTGGGCGATGATGGCGACGTTCCTGAGCGATTCGTTGCGCATGACGTTCCGGGTCAGGCCTTCGGCGGGCGGGGCACGGCCATCTTCAGGCAGAAGACGGAGCCCCCGCTCTTCCTGAACTCGCCCGTGGGAACGGGAATCACGGTGAACCCTTCCGCGCGGAGCCGCTCCGCCGTCCCGGCGGCCTCCGCGTCGATGACGACGTGGCGCCCGTCGGGGCAGTGAGCGTTGCAGGCGAAGGCTTCGAGAGCCTCCCCCCCGGGCGGCACGATGAGCCGCTCGAACACTCCCTCGAGGAGCCGCAACCCCTGCGCGTCGAAGGCGCCGGGGTGGACGAGGGCCCG
>CAYQRN010000181.1:0-9143 GCA_964419995.1 uncultured Planctomycetia bacterium | reverse complement strand
TCTCCTCGCCCCCGAGGCAGGCGATGATGTCCGCCGCCGCCGCCCGCACTGCGGCATCCTCGGCGGACTCCGGCGGGACGATGCCGTCGCCGTTGAACCGCGCCTCGGCGAAGAGGCGCGAGGTCTCCATGGTGTCCGCCACCGTGATGACGCCGGCGTCCTTCTTCCCGAGTCCCTCGAGGATGTGGCGGGCGGACGCGAGCACACGCTTCCCCTCGGGCTTGGCGGTGTCGATCTCCCGGAGCGGTAGACCGTCCTCGCCGTCGATCAGGGGATCGAGGCTCTTCAGAACGCCCCCGATCCAGTCGATGGCGGAGAGAATCTCTGGCACGCGGACGCGGCCATCCCCGTCCGTGTCGAGGAGTCCGAGCGTCCGCTCGTCGAACTCGAGCCCCTTCACGGGGCAGGAGAGGGCGACCCAGAGCTTCTGGTCGAGATCCGGGAGCCCGGCGATGTCCTCGCCCCTCTCGATCCGGACCTGATCGACACCCCCGGCCCGGAAGAACCTCCACCGATGCCGCGCCTCGACGCTCTTCGTGCCCATGCCTTCTCTCTCGCCGTGCGAAAACCGCCGCGCATCACCGGCGCGCCGAGGCGCACTTCCGGGCCCGCGGCCGGACGGCCAGTGTGGACCCTCGCATGCCGCCTTTCAAGCCCTCGCGGCGGCAGACGCCCCGCAGGCCCCCATGCGTCCCCTCGCAGCCCCAAGCCGCGTATTCGAAGCATTTTGAGGACGGCGCCCCGTGCCGCGCCGCGGGGCCGCCTCGAGATCCCCGCGCAGGATCTCGTGACCTTGAACGCCGGGCGCTCCGGGGCCATAATGTAATCGTCCACTTACACACGCCCCCGTTCCGGACGACGGCCCCACCGATGCCACGCAGAGACTCGAGGGACGCGAAGCGGCGCGACTTCATCCCGATCGTCGCACGGTGTTTCGCCGAAGTCGGGTATCGCCGGGCGACGACGGCAGTTCTGGCGAAGCGGTGCGGCGTGCGCGAGAACATCCTCTACCGCCTCTGGCCCGGCAAGAAGGCCATGTTCATCGCGGCGATCGCGCACGTCTACGAAACGTCCGCCGAGGCCTGGTCGCGCCTCGCGACCAGGGGCAGCGGGACGCGCAGCGCCGCCGACCGGATCCTCGAGTACGAAGCCCGGCACCTCGGCGAGTTCGGGCTCGCCCGCCTCGTCTTCGCGGGGCTCACGGAAGCGGACGACCCGGACATCCGCGCGGCGCTCGGCCGGATGTACGACCGCTACCAGGATCACCTCCGCGAGCGCATCGCCGCCCATCGGGCGAAGGATCCGGCCAGCCGTCGGCCCGATCCCTCCCTCGCCGCGTGGGCCGTCATCGGGCTCGGCACCGCGGCGCTGATCGGCCGGGAGCTCGGACTCCTCGACGGCGCGCAGCGCCAGCGGCTCCTCTCAGGGGCAGGCCGGCTCATGCTCGATGGAGCGCAACCGTGATTCCTCTCTTTTTTCTTAATATGTAAGCATTCACATACAGTCCTTCCCGAAGGAGGTCCCATGAGTCGCAGATCCCGCGTTCTCTCCCACTCGGCCAGGGCCGCGGCACTCGTGCTCTGCGTCGCTGGAGCGTGTTCCGCCCAGGAGTCCCGACCGGAGTCCGCGCCCGCCGGCGCGGCCGCAAGGTTCCTCGCTGCCGGTCCCGGCGCGTCCCTGACGGTGCTCCCGGCCCGCCTCGGCGATCGGAGTTTCGTCGAGGTGGGCGAAGCTCTCGCCGTCACTCTCGAACGGGCCGGAATGGCGCACCTCGAAGTCGGCGTCGCCGTCTTCGAGGCGCCGGCGGGCGCCGGCGCGGCGGCGGTGGCAAGTTCCTTCGGCGACTTCGTTCGACGGAATCCGCCCGCCACGGACTGGGTCCTCTTCGCCGAGATCGTCGGACAGCCGGCCCGTGGCATCGAGGAGGTCCGCGCCACCGTCGCGGCGCGCGATGGAACCATCGTCTGGACGGATCGGGTGACGGCGGCGGACCGCACGCCGGAGGATCCGCTCCCCGCGAACCCCCTCGAAGCCTGCGTCTTCATCGCCGGACGGCTGCGGCCGATCCTCGGACTCGCGGATCCCCTGAGGGAGGACGCCCCCTCCGGGGCGATGGCGGAACGGATGCGCCGGAAGGTCGGAGCACCCGGCGACGTCGAGCGCTCAGCCATGGCGGAGCGAACGGCGATCCTCCGGAAGACGATCGCCCGCTCGACGCTCCTCGTCCTCCCCGTCCTCACGGGAACCACACCGGACGCCGATGGCTCGACACGCCTCGCCGGTCGGCTCGACGGCGCCGGTTTTCGCCGCGTCGACGCCGGAAAGGACGTGCCCTCCCTCGCCATCCGTCGCGGCATGAACGAGCAGGTTGCGCTCTGGGACATGGCGCGGGGGGTGGCCGCTCACGTGGCCAACCACGAACGCGAGGCCGACTACGTGCTTCACGCGCACTACGTCATGAGCGACGAAGCCGTCGGGGCAGTCCACTTCGTCCTGGTCGATCGGAAGGGGCAGCTCGTCCTCGTCGACTACCAGAACGACCACCACGACGATCTCCGCGCCATCGCACCGGCAGGCCGCGAGGACTGCGACCGCCTCGTCCTGCGGCGACTCCGGCGCGCGCTCGAGTAGGATCGCGCGGTCCGGCGCCGGCCTCTCCGGCCGGCGTCACGGCCCGGCGATCGTGACCTCGGCCCACCGGGTCAGGACCGCCGGGGTCCCCAGAGGATCGCCGATCAGGATCCACTGGAGATAGACGGTGAGGCCGGCCCAACCGGGGCTCGTCGGGATCGCGATCGGCAGCGCCACCGGCGGTCCGTTCCAGACCATGAGGTCAAGGGACACGCCGAGGACGCAGCCGGGAAGTCCGAAGCTCCCGAGGTTCAGAGGAAGCGCGTAGCCGGCCCAGGCAGTGTCCGACACTCCGGCGTAGAGGACCGCCGTGGGCGCGGCCGTGTTCTGCACCGCGATGGTCATGGCGCGCCCGACGCCAGGGATTCCGGACACCGCGATCACCGGCAGCCCGAGCCAGCCCTGGCATGCCGTCCCGTGATAGGTGACCGGCGCGTAGCGGTAGATCGAGTCCTGGGCCGAGGCCACGTTTCCAGCGACGTCGCGGACCTCGATCACGACGGTTTGCGTGCCGAGGGCCGTGGAACCGCCGGAGGCGCCGAGGTTCCAGGCGCGGAGCGTCGCGAAGGGCTCCCAGGGGGAGAAGGCGCCGAGGTCGTTCCTGAAGCGCATCATCTGGAGACCGGATGCGCCGTCGGCGGCGGCGATGGACAGGGTCACGTCGGCGCTTCCGGTTTCGGCGGCCCCGCCGTTGATGACGAGGGAGACCCCTTCGGGCGGTACCGTATCGACGAAGTAGGGACCGGTTACGGCGTAGGCGGCGCTCCAGTTCCCCGCCTGATCGACGCTGTTCACGCTCAGGTACCGGCCGTAGGGCGATGTCGGAAGCGTCAGGGTCGTTCCGGTCGCCGTGGATGGGAGGACCACGGTGTGCGGCGGGTCCGACGGAGCCTCCGCCACGGCCGTGCCGTATCCGGCGATCCCCGACCGATCATCCCACGCCGGGCTGAACGAGAAGGCGACGGCCGGATCGTTGGACCAGCCCCAGGGGGTGTGGCTCGTGGATGCGAGGTTCGATGGCGGAAGGGGGAGCACGGTGTCGATGCCGTAGGGTCCCGCGACGACCTCGGACGTCCAGTTCCCGGACTGATCGACGGCTCGCAGGCCGTACCAGAGCGTCGTGTAGTCCGCCCCGACCGTCATCGTGCTCGTCGTCACCGGCGGGAGCACGAGCACCGCCGGAACTCCGACCGGAAGCGATCCGCTCCTCCCGTCGCAGTACCCCGCAAGTCCCGAGAGGTTGTCGGGGGCCTGCGACCAGGCGAAGCCCAGCGTCCGGCTGTTCGACCAGCCGCCGAGAGGGTGGGTCGTCGAATGGAGACCCCAGGGGTTCGGAGGCGGCGTGCCGTCCACGACGATCGTGGCCTGCGTGAAGCGGATGCCGGAGTTGTCCGAACGGGCCTGATGGTGGATCGTCCGCACGGCATCTCCGGGCCCGGCGCCGTAGGTGTAGCTCATGGAGCGGTAGTCGCCCGCGATGATGTCCCCGAACGTGTAGTGCCCCTCCGGCGTGTGCCGGTTCGTGAGGACCTGGCCGTCCTTCAGCGTGGTCTCCGTGCCGAGGAGCGTCATGCCGTCATGGGCGTCCTGGCCGAGAAAGACGTTGGTCGCCAGGGTCGCGTCACTGGAGGCGGCCACCGAGACGGTCACCGTGTCGTTCGGCCGGACGAAGCTCGCGCTCACCGAGGACGTCAGCGTGCCCCCCGGCGTCGTGTCCCCGAGGATCTGGACCGCCATGGCGCCCCATCGGACGGGCTGGGGATTCCAGTAGGGGTACACCTTCACCCGGTAATTCCCGGGCGGCGGGTTGTCGAGGACGATGTGTTCGACGGTCTGCAGCGCTGAGTTCGACCAGTACTCCGCCACGTTGCCCTGGGGGCTCCAGGGTTCGAGGTCGAGAAAGAGGTCGATGTCGCTCACGCGGGCGGGGTTGGCCCCTGGGGCCGCCTGCGGATCATCCCAAGTGAGCACGACGACGAGCCGCGACGCTCCGGGGCTCACGGTGAGGTCGAAGGTGTCGGTCTCCGACGCGAGGCTGTCCGACGCCCAGTTCCGATACCAAGGGTTCGTGCCACCGCCCCAGTGAGCCTTGAGGGAGGAGATCCGGCCCATCCCGAGCGTGTTGAGGTGGTTGGACGGCAGGGGGCCGCCGACCCAGATCGAGGACGTGTCCTGCCACGTCACGGCCGTGGCCATGGCCCAGGCGCGGGCCAGCGGCGCGCTGTTCCGGAAGTCCCCGTAGATCTCGGCGACGCTCGACAGGGCGCCGGCCGCGGCTGCCGTCGACGCGGAGGTCCCGCATCCCCCGGCGTAGCCGCTCGTCGTGCCTCCGAGCGTCGAGGTGATGAGGCACCCCGGAGCCGAGACGTTGGGCTTCCAGCGCCCGTCCCCGCACGGCCCCGCACTGCCCCAGTCCACGAGGGAGCCGGCCTCTTCGCCGGTCGTGAGGTTCCTCCCCGATCGCGTCATTCCGACAGTGAGAACGTTCTTCGCCACGGCGGGGATGCCGATGGTCCCCGGCACGCTTGGCTGGCCTCCGAGCCCCCCCTCGTTTCCTGCCGCGAAGATGTAGAGCTGGTTCTGCGTGAAGACCTCGTCGTCGGCGACCCGGGCATCGGCCTCGGATCCGATCCAGTTCGCCGCCACGGTGCACCCGCTCAGGCATCCGTCGAAGCCCCACGAATTGCTGACGATGACGGGCCGCGGCGTGGTGCTGCCCCATGGGTCGGTGTACGCCGACCGCATGTGGACGAACGCCGCCGTCGTGTATCCCTTGACCAGGAAGAGGCGGTGGTCGGCCCCGAGCTCCCCGAGCCACGGGGATGTGCCGCGGAGGGCGTTGTTGACGGTGCCGGTGCCGCAGATGGTCCCGAGCATGGACGTTCCGTGGTAGCTGGTCGAGGGCTCGTCGCAGAAGACGGAGCCGCACGCGCCGGGCCAGAGATCCCAACCCACGGCCTGCTTGTCGAGATCGAGGTGGCCGTTGTAGCCGCCGTTGGCCAGGTGGAATCCCGAGTCCACGACGCCCACCGTCACTGTCGAGGCCGGGATGGACTCGCGGACGTAGTCGTGCCCCATCACGGGGACCAGTCGGTCATGGAAACCGTGCATGGGCGTGCGCCACTCGACGAAGGCGATCTCGTCCCTCTCGATGAGGGCCATGATCGACGCGGTGTCGGCGATGGCCTCGTAAGCGCGGATCTCCTCGCGATAGCCGATGATCGCCGCGCCGCAGCGCTCGATGACGGCGGCGACGGCGCCGTGAGTCTCCCACGCCCACGTGCCGTCGGCGGGATCCCCCTCGCGCACGGTGCCATCCGGGGACGTGACCACGGGAGGTCGTCCCGGGATCCTCCTGCTCCTCGGCCCGAGGTCGCTCTGGAAGAGGTTCACCCAGACCGGGATGGCCCCGTGGAGCCAGCCCTCCTCGATGCCGCGAAGCAGATTGGGGTGGATCTTCTGTTCCGGACGCGCGTAGCCGACCCAGTGGACGGAGGGCAGGAGCGAGAGCGCGTGGATCGCCCCCACCGGGATGCGGGCGGCAAAGCAGTTGTTCGGATGGTAGAAGAGCAGGTCGACGCCCAGGGCGGACACCTCGGCCTTCCTCTCCCCGGTGATGCGCCCCTCGAACATGACGTAGCCGAAAGTGACGTCTTCGGCGGCGGCGTCCCCGGAACGGGCGCTCTGTCGCACGGCCATCCGTGGATCGAGCTTCGTGCCCCTGGGCGGCCGGAAGGCGCCCGCGGCGAAGCCGAGCGCGTACGGGTCCGGCGACAGGCCTGTCGGGAAACGCTCATCCGCGAAGCCCTTGTCGAGTCGGGTCGGCTCGTCGGGCGACACGGCTTCGCCCGGGATCTCGACCACGTGGACGGATCCATCCCGCAGGATGAATGGCCGGGAGCCCGAAGCATCAAGTCCCGACTGGCCTCGTGCGTCCAGGGCCGCAAGCAGGATGCCCGCGATGCCGGACAGGGTTTCGAGTGACCGGTTCGATCGGGTCATGATTCCACTCCTCCGGGGGCCCGGCGGCGAGCGTGGCACAGGAGTCCGCGGGGCGGCATCGCACCGGGCCATCGCGCCCTACGCAAGACCCGTTCCGAAGTCCGCCCGTCCCCGCGGGGGTCAGTCATGACGGAGATCATCCCGCCATGGCTGACCGGGCCCGGTCAGCCGGGGCTTTTCCCCACCGCCCGTGGCACCGGACCCCTCAGGCACGGCCGCGTTGTCGCGCCCGGAGGGCATGGTCCTTGACAGGTCCGGGCTGCCGGGAGGACAAGACTGCAATCGGCCTGTCCCCGAAGTCCGCGAACGGCGCTCATGGAGACGGCGCCCGGCCCCGGTGGAGCAGACCTCCGCGGATCGTCCCGGGCCGGAAGGAGACACAGTCATGAAGCCCCATGCGTCGCTGATCGTTCCTCTCGTCCTTCTGATCCTGGCCACGGCCGGACTCACCGCCCAGAACCCCAACAGCCCGCTCGGGTCGCTCACGGTGAACGGCATCGATGGACCGCCGTTCCCAATCGTGGCGCCCCTGACCTCGCCGGGATCGCTCACGTTCACTCTCGGCGGCCTCCCCTTCTCCCCGTATCTCGTCGCTCACAATCCCCTCGCTCCGGGCTCTGCCGTGGTGCCGGGCGCCGGAGGCCCCGGCTTCGTCGACATCGCCCTCGACCCCATGCCGACGATCCTCTTCAACGGCTTCGGCGGAGGGCTGGCAGCTCTCTTCGCGATCGGAGCAGGAGGCACGTCCACCATCGTGCTCTCCGTTCCCCCCGGCCTCACCGGGACCCTCGGCGCCATCCAGGCCGCGGTCGCAGCCCCGACGCCGGCCGGTGTCGCCCTCACGGCCGCGACGGAACTCGTGATCGGTCCGACCGGCGGCACCCTGCCCATCGGTCCCGGCGGTTCGGCGGAACTCGTGCTCCCCTGCCCCTTCACGTTCTACGGCGTCCCCTACGCCTCCGTGTGGGTGAACGCCAACGGAAACCTGACATTCGGCGCGCCGGATCCGATCCTCTTCGGAACAGCCGCCCTGAACCTCGCGGGACCGCCCCGCATCTCGCCCTTCTGGCACGCCTTCGATCCCACGTATTCCGTGGGCGGGTCGACGCCGTCCATCACCTGGTCGACGACCGGAGCGGCCACCACGATCACGTGGACCGACGTGGTCGAGATCACGCCCCCGACCTACGTCGGGCCCTGCGTCAGCGCCGGTGGCCTCGGCTGCGCCACGTCCCACCGTCACACCTTCAGCGTCACCCTCGCCTGCGACGGGACCATCACGTTCGACTACACGACCAACCGCCAGAAGTCCAACATCGCGGTCGTGGGCATCTCGCCGGGATTCGGCATCTCGACGACGGGGTCCATGAACCTCTCCCTCGCCATGCCCGTGGCGGGCGCCTTCCTCGAAGCGATCCACGAGCAGTTCCTCGGCCGCATCGCCGGGGGGATTCCCGGTCGATTCGACCTCCACGGACGGACGCTCACCTTCACGCCATCGGGCCCCCCGGGCTCGCCCACGTCCGCCTACACCCTCGCATCGTCTCCCGTGACCCCACGGATCGACTACGTTCCGCCCCTGGCGATCGGCAGCTCGATCAAGACGCTCCACGGCGCCGGGTTCGTTCCGGGAGCCACCGTCCAGTACCGTCTCTCCGCCATCGGAGGCTCCTGGAGCGCCATGGCCTCGAGCTTCTACATCTCGAGCGAGGAGCTCTGGTTCACTCACCCGACGCTTCCTCCCGACACCGTCATCGACGTCCGCGTCTTCCAGCCCGGTGCCTCGCCGGAGTGGATCCGGGCCATGGAAACCGGCGCCTCCGGGGGGACAGCGTTCGGACCTGTGCTCTTCGGCACCGGCGGAGCCAACGCGGAGAGCTCCGGCATCGGCATCCCCGGACCGGCGCCCGTCGTCTACGGAACCGCCTACTCGAACATCCCCGCGCCGACGATCTTCGTGAACAAGAACGGCTACGTCACGTTCGGCGGGCAGTCGACGGTGCAGACGGGGTCGGCCGCCGCGATGGCCGCGCCGCCAGTCAAGGCGGCCGTCCTCTGGACCGATCTCAACGTCCCATCTCTCCAGACGTCGCTCGCGGATCCCGTCGTCACGTACATGACGAGCACCTACGCCCTCGATCCCGCGGCGCGCCTCAAGGTCTTCTGGCGCTGCGCCCCGGAGTATCCCGACTCGGGGTCCAACACCTTCTCGATCGAGATCCGCGGGGCCGGAACCTCGAACGGGATCATCGCCGCGCAGTACGGGCCGGGGATCATCACGGCGGAGAACGCCGTCGCCGGGATCTCCGCTGGCGCCGGCGGGTCCGCCGGCGACCTCACGGCCCTGGCCAACGCCTACGCCACGGGCGCCTACGGCGGCCTCTGGGAGGTCTTCGCGCCGGGCGGCCCGGCCTTCGACCTCCTCGGTCTCACTCTCCGCTGGGTGCCGGCCAACTACCCGACGAACACGATCTACAGCCTCCTGTCGCCGTGAGCGGAGCCGCGCCGGG
>CAYQRN010000180.1:0-9158 GCA_964419995.1 uncultured Planctomycetia bacterium | reverse complement strand
GGCGCGCCTGCCGTGGGTGCGCGCCGCAGCGGAGGGACCGACGCCGTCGACGAGGCCGTGAGGCTCTGCGAGGAGATCCTGCGCGACTACCCGCGCACGACGGTCTGCGCCGGCAAGGTCATCTTCGAACGCGAGCGCTGGTACCAGCGGCTCCTCCACAACGAGACGGCCTTCAGCATCCAGAAGCGCCTCCAGTGGAAAGGTCTCAACATGATGATCCTGGCCGCGCGCCTGTCATGATCGGTCGTCCGGCGATGCCGTGAAAGCAGACCGACGGAGATCCTGCCACCATGGCTGAGCGCCGCGCACGCCCCCTCGACATCGGCATGGATCTCACCGCCCTTGCCCTGGCGGGCCGCCTGCCCAGGGCCCACGCCGTCGAGGAGCAGGTCCGCGCCCTCGCCAGGACGGTGACGGGCGGGGCTCCGCGCGCCGCGGTCCTCGTCGGCGAGCCGGGCAGCGGCAAGACGACCATCGTCTCGGGCCTCGTCCACGCATTCATCGATGATGATGCGGGTGATCCCTGGCGGGTCATCAGCGTCCCCCCGTCCGAGTTCCTCATCGGAACCAAGTACATCGGCGAGTGGGAGACGCGCCTCGCCGGCCTCATCGAACAGGTGAGCCGGCCCGCCCGGACCGTCCTCTACATCCCCCAGGTCCACATCCTTCCGAGCATTGGCCGCGCCGCCGGCTCGGACAGCAACGTGGCCTCCGCTCTCATCCCGCACATCGACAGCGGAGCCATCGCGGTCATCGGCGAGACCACGCCGGAGGGCTACCGCGCCACCATCGCCGAATCCGGCGCGCTCCGGCGAAGCCTCCCGGCGATGAAGGTGGACCCGGCTGACGCGCCGACGACGCGCCGCATCACGGACGCCGTCATCGCCGCATCGGGATGCCCGATCGCCCCGCCCGTCGTCGACCGCCTCCTCGACCTCTCCGCGTACTGGTTCGCCGGCATCGCGAATCCGGGAAGGTGCATCAGCCTCCTGCGCCGCGTCATCGACCTCCGGGCGCCGGCCGGATCCGAAATCACGGCGCGCCACGTCCTCGATGCGCTCGCCGCCCTCACGGGCATGCCGGCGGATTTCCTCGACGATGCCGTGCCCCTCGACCCCCGCGAGCTCCGGGCGCACTTCGCCTCCCGGGTCCTCGGCCAGGACGACGCCGTGGATGCCCTGTGCGACGTCGTCGCGCTCCTCAAGGCCGGCCTCACGGACCCCGAGAAGCCCGCTGCCGTCCTCCTCTTCGTCGGCCCCCCCGGTGTCGGCAAGACCGAACTTGCCCGGACCCTCGCCGCCCGGATCTTCGGAGACCCCGCCCGCCTCCTTCGCTTCGACATGAGCGAGTACCAGGCCCACGACGGGTTCGAGCGGCTCATCGGCCGCCCAGGAGCTCCGGGGCTCCTCACGTCGGCGGTCCGAGAACATCCCTTCGCCGTCATCCTCCTCGACGAGATCGAGAAGGCCCACCCCGCGGTTTTCGATCTCTGTCTCCAGATCTTCGACGCCGGACGCCTCACGGATCACACCGGGCAGACGGCAGATTTCCGGCGCGCGATCCTCATCCTCACGAGCAACGTCGGCGCGGCCACGCGCCCCCCAAGTCCGCTGGGGTTCGGCGGCAGCCCCGGCGTCCGGCGCTCCGATGTCGTGGCGGAGGAGCTCTCCCGCGTGTTCCGGCCCGAGTTCCTGAACCGCATCGACCGCATCATCCACTTCAACGAGCTGTCCCGCGAGACCGCCACCGCTCTCGCCGGAGCGGAGCTCCGCCGAGTCATCGCCCGCTCCGGCATCGCCCGCCGGCGCCTCTCCGTGGACGTGGATCCCGACCTCATCCCTCTCATCCTCTCGTGCGGCTTCTCGCCCTCCATGGGCGCCCGCGCCCTCAAGCGCACCGTGGAACGCCTCATCCTCGTCCCCCTCGCCCGCCGCATCGTCACGCACCGCGTGCCTGCGGGGTCGATCGTGCGACTCGTGCCCCGGGGCGGCGCGGTGGCCGTGGACGTCGTCCCGCCGGAGGGCGCCGAGGACGCGCCCGATGCGGCCGGCACCACGACAGCGCCGCCACCCGATCTCGCCGGTCTCGAGGAGGGGCTCCTGCGACTCGAAACGCTCTTCCACGAGGCGGAGCCGCTCTTCGAGGAGCGCCGCCGGCTCCTCCACGAAACGGGACGCCCGGGCTTCTACGACGACGATGCCGCGTCGCGCCACACCTTCGAGGCCATCCGGCTCGCCGACAGCCTCGCGAGGACCATGGAGACACTTCGCGCCCGGGGACGCGACCTCTCGGCCCGCATCATCCGCCGCGGCCCGCGGGGTACCGCGACGGCCGACGCGGAGGGAGTGCGCCGGTTTCTCCGCGAGCTCCGGTGCGTCGAGACCGTCCTCCGATCGGGCGACCCGCGCCTCGCCCGCGACGCCCTCGTGATCCTGCGCCGCTCCGGCGGCACCGGCGAGCCCCTTGACGCCGTGCTCCGCCTCGCCCGCATGTACACGGCATGGGCGCGGCGGAGCGACCTCGCAGCGGAGGTCCTCGACGACCGGGTCGACACGGATCCTCCCGAGGACACGCTCACGCTTCTCATCGAGGGCGCCGGCGCCTTCGCAGCGCTCCGGGACGAAGCGGGGCTCCACGAATTCCGGCGGCGCGACGGCCGATCGCAGGTCTGGCGCCGGGAGATCGTCCGGGTCCAGGTTCGTCCGTCGCCCGCGGAGGATACGCCCATCCGCAAGTCCGATCTCACCCTCACCCGGACGCATCTGAAGCGCGGCCGGGGCCGCCTCATCCCGAAGCCCCGCCTCGACGTCACGCTGATTTACCGGCCCTCCCACCGCACGATCCGCCTCCGGACGGGCGCCGGGGACGACACGGCCCTCGACCACGCCCGGATGCTCCTCCATTCCGAGCTCGAGACGCCACCCGAGCCCGGAGGGACTCAGGAGTCCCGCATCCGAGTCTACACGCTCGCCCCCTCGGCCCATGTCCGCGACCTCCGAACGGGGGAGCGGAGCGGGAATCTCGACCGCATCCTCGACGGCGAGATCGAGCTCCTGGCTCCGCCGGACACGCCACCCCCCCCGCCCCGGATCCCGGAGAGCCCCGGGGCCGAACCCGCCTGATCCGGGTCCCCGCCCCGCCTCGAATCACGGTCGCCTGACGGCTACGTTCTTTCCGCCACGGCACGGTCACCCGCGGAGATCGGTCGATGACGCACTCCGAGCTCGTCACAGGGTCGCTGAGCGCCCTCTTCTGCGGCGCTCTCATCGGCGTCGAACGTGAAATGGGCAAGGCCCGATTCCCGCGGGAGGCCGACGTGACGGCCCCGGGCGTCGCCATGCGACCGCCCGCGGGTATCCGCACCCACACGCTCGTCGCCCTGTTCGGGGCGTCCCTCGAGATCCTCGACGACCTCTCGGATCTCCGCGCCACCTTCGCCGTCGCAGGGCTCGCTGTCACGGCCATTCTGTGCGCTCTCATCTACGGGATCCGCGCCGTCAAGACCGACCACTATGGCGCCACGAGCCTGTTCACGCTCCTCCTCACCTATGTCCTCGGAGTGCTCTCCCTCACGTCCGAGCGCATCACGGCCATGGCATTCGCCGTCGCCGTGACGGCGGTCCTCGCCATCAAGGTGCCGCTTCACAGTTTCGCCGCGCGTCTCACGCGGGTGGAAATCGCCGCCGCCGTCAAGTTCGGCCTCGTCGCCCTCGTCCTCCTGCCGCTGCTTCCCGACCGAACCTACGGCCCGGATGCCTGGCCCCCTCTCGGCGAAGCCCTCCGGGCCCTGGGCGTTCCTCGGGACCTCGTTGCGGCGCTGAGCGTCGTGAATCCGTTCCGGCTCTGGCTTCTCGTCGTCATGATCTCGGGGATCGGTCTTGGAGGCTACGTTCTCGTCCGCTCGCTCGGCGGCCGGGGCCTCACTCTCACGGGGATCGTCGGGGGCCTGGTCAGCTCGACGGCCGTGAGCCTGTCCGTGGCCGAGCAATCGCGAAGGACTCCCGAGCTCCGCAGTGCCCTCGTGTCGGCGGTCCTCGGGGCCTGCTCCGTCATGGCCGCACGCGTCGTCCTCCTCACCGTCACGTTCGCCCCCGCCCTCACCGGGTCCATCCTGCCGCCGCTCGGACTCATGCTCGGCTCGGGGGCGCTTCTCACCTGGAGCTTCGCGCGCCCGAGTCCAACGGGACCCGAGGCCCCCCGCGACGGCGACATGGCCGTCCGGACGCCCTTCGCGCTCCTTCCCGCCATCAAGCTTGCGCTCCTTTTTCTCGGCGTCCGCCTCGTCGCCGGAGTCCTGTCCGCCACGCTCGGTGGCCTCGGCCTCCTCTTGACGGCCGCGGCATCGGGAATGGTGGACGTCGATGCCATCACTGCAGCCGTCGCCCAGGACTTTACGGAGCAGTCGCCGCCGCTCACGGCGACCCTCGCCACGGCGACGATCTTCGTCGCCGTGGCCGTCAACACGCTCGTCAAGGCGGGCATCGTCTGGTTCCTCGGCGACCGGGAAACGGGGCGGCGCGTGGCGCTCTCGCTCCTCGCCACGCTGGCCGCCGGCGCCGCAGGGCTCGCGCTTCCCCGGCTCGTGTGAGGGAACGGCGATCCGCGCCGTCGCCTTGCGGGACGCGCCCGGCCGTTGGAACATCGCCCGCCATGCCCTCCGACGCCCCCCGGATCGACATCCCGTTCGACGCGCAGGAGGAACGTATCGGCCGGGACATCTTCGACGGTGGCGGCGTCGAGGACCTGGCCGCCGACCCTTCCGGGCGAATCGAAGCGAGGGTGAGACATGGGCGGCGCACGCTGCTCGTCACGATCATCCCCCGGCGCGAACAGAGCGCCCTCGCGGCCTGCGACTGCCCCCACATGGACGAGACGGGCAGGGGCTGCGAGCACCTGAGGGCGGTTCTCCTCGCCCTTGCGGCCGAGAGAGCCGGAGACGACGGCGACACGCCCCGCGGTCTCCATCCCCGTTTCGTCATCGATCTCGAAGCCACGGTCCGCGACCGGCGTCTCCTGGTCGACATCCGGGATGACGATCTCCGTCCCCTCCCCATGACGACGGAAACATGGCGGAGGATCCAGGACGCCGCGCCGCTCCGCGCCTGCCACGCCCTGGCCGAGGCCGCGGGCGTCTGGCGACGCGGCGGCGGCTTCGTCGTGCCCCGGGGGCCCTGGGCGGCGCTGCCGGAGGCGAACCTCTCGTTCCTCACTCGGGACCTCTGCGCCACGGCCCGCCTGCATCTTTCGCCCCGTCCTTCCGCTCCCCCGAGGCTCATGGTGGGGGGAGAGGAACTCGCCTTTCGCCTCAGGATCCGACCGCTCCCGGGGGACCAGGTCGAGATCCGGGGCGAGCTCGAGGGCGCGGCGCCCCCCGGCGCCGGCTGCGACCGCATCCTCCTTCCCCTCACGCCAACGCCCCTCCTCATTCTCGGCGACCGGATCCATGTCGTACGCCATGACGGGGCCATCGCGTGGCTCGAGGAGACGGCCACATCCTCACCGCGGATCCTCTCCATCGCCGCCTTCGACCGCCGCACCGCCGGCGACGAACCGACGGCGATCCTGCCCCGGATCATCCTCGGCGACGCGCCGGAGCCCCTTCCCCTTCGGCGCGAACCTCCGCGACCCCGGGGACGCATCGACAGGATGGGCGATCAGGCCATCCTGGCCCTCGAGTTCCTCTACGGCGACGCTCCTCCTCTCAGGCCTTCGTCGCAGAATCGCCATCCCTTCGACCGGCAGCTCGGATGCCAGTACGCCCGCGACGCCGTCGCCGAGGCGGCGGCCCTGCGCGCCGCTCTCGAGGCCGGTTTCGAGCCCGCCGGCGACCCGGACCGCCTCGGCCTCGACGCGGCCCTTCTTCCCGCCGCTGCCCGGAGCCTTCTCGACGCCGGCTTCCTCCTCCGCCTCGATGGCCGCGACGTGCGGCAGGCCCGCGCCATGCCCCTCCGCATCCGGGCCGGAGCGGACTGGTTCGAGATCTCCGGAGGACCCTCCGCCACGGATCCCGCAGCGAGCCTCGCCGCCGTCCTCGCCGCCTGCCGCCGCGGCGCGCGCTTCGTGGATGTCGGTCGCGACGAGTGCCTCCTCCTCGGCCCCGAGGCCGCCCGGCTCCGCGGCCTCGCGGCGCTCCTGCCGTCGGGCTCGGAATCCGGCGGTGCCCTGCGCTTCGAGGGAGCCGCCGGGCTCCTCCTCGCCGCGGCCGCGGAGGACCTCGGCGCCGAGGTCGACCCGGCCTTCGAGGCCTACCGGGCGGGTCTCAGGGACGTCGAGACGCCCCGCCCGACAGCCACTCCGCCCGGCTTCGCCGGCGAGCTCAGACCCTACCAGCGTGAAGGCGCAGCCTGGCTCCGCTTCCTCGCGGACGCCGGCCTCTCCGGGTGTCTCGCCGACGAAATGGGCCTCGGCAAGACGGTGCAGGTCCTCGCCCACATCGCCGATTGGAACGTCCGCGGGGCCGCCGCGCCCCACCTCCTCATCGTTCCCCGCTCCCTCGTCCACAACTGGATCGCCGAGGCCGCCCGCTTCGTTCCTGGCGTCAGCATCCGCCCCTGGGACCGAGGCGCGTCCACCGCTCCGACGCCGGGAACGGTTCTCGTCACGACCTTCGGGATCCTCCGCCGCGACGTCGAGCGGCTCGCCGCCCTCCGCTTCGACCTCATCGTTCTCGACGAGGCCCAGGCCCTGAAGAACCGCGACTCGCTCACGGCGGGGGCGGCCCGCCGACTCCGGGGCCGCATGCGCGTTGCTCTCACGGGGACGCCCGTCGAGAATGCGCCCGAAGAGCTCGCCTCGCTCCTCGAGATCCTGAATCCCGCCCTCTTCGGCGAAGGGCGTGCGACGACCCTGCTGAGGGCGGCGGAGCAGGACGATGGCGCTCTCCGGCTCCTCCACCGTGCCCTGCGGCCCCTCCTCCTCCGCCGAACCAAGGAGCAGGTCCTTCCCGACCTGCCGCCGCTCATCGAGCAGACGATCGCCTGCGACATGTCGGAGGAGCAGGAGCGGCTCCACGCCTCCCTTCTCGACGCGGCGCGAGCCTCCCTCCGGAGCGGCGGCGAGGCCGCCAGGAACCCCGTCCTCATCCTCGAGACCCTCCTGCGGCTCCGGCAGGTCGCCTGTCATCCGGCCCTCGTACCCGGCCACGAGGGGGAGAGTTCCGGCAAGCTCGACGTCCTCCTCGACAGGCTCGACGAGTGTCGGCTCTCGGGCCGCAAGGCTCTCGTCTTCAGTCAGTTCACATCGTTCCTCGCCCTCGTCAAGGACGCCCTCCTCGCCCGAGGCATCGAGCCCGCCGAACTCCACGGCGAGGTCCGCGATCGGGCGGCTCCGGTCCGCCGGTTCCAGACGGACCCCCGCTGCACCGTGCTCCTCGCCTCGCTCCGGGTGGGCGGGGTCGGACTCAATCTCACGGCCGCCGACACCGTGTTCCTTCTCGACCCCTGGTGGAATCCCGCCGTGGAGGCCCAAGCCGTGGCCCGCGCCCACCGCATGGGCCGCGAGCGCCCCGTCACTCTCCTTCGCCTTCTGTCCCGCGGCACCGTCGAAGAACGCATGATCGCCCTCCTCGACAGCAAGCAGGCCCTCGCCGACCGGCTTCTCGCCGGAGCCTCTCCATCGGCCTCCGGGCTCACCGCCGCCGATCTCCGGGCCCTCATCGAGTGACGTCGCGCCGTCGCGTCAGGCTCGGAGCCACACGACGGTGACGCCATCGCCCCCCTTGTCCTGCTCCGCGGGCCGGAACTGACGCGCGTAACCGGAGGAGCGGAGGAATCTCCGGATCTCGGACTTGAGAGCGCCTGTGCCGTGGCCGTGGATGATGAACACGACATCGCTTCCGCGGCGCGTCTCGGTATCGAGGAACCCCCGGACCGACTCCACGGCCTCCTCCACGCGGAGTCCCCGGACGTCCACCGTGTTCTCGCGCGAGGGCGACACGAGGGGCGCCATGTCCGCCCGCTCCGGCAACCGTTGCGCCTTCGCGGGCTCTGGCGGCGCCGCCGGCGCGGCCGCTGTCGACCCCGCCCGCGCCAGTTCCCCCAGGGGCACTTCGAGGCTGAAGGCGCCCGCCCTCACGAGCACACGCCCCCGGCCGTCGGGCGCCCTCACGATTTCCGCGTCCCGGTCAAGGCCGAGGACGTGGACGGTCCGGCCGGGTACGAGCTCCGCGGGCTCCAGGGCTCCACCCTTCCCCTCGCGCTCCTCGGCGCGCTCCTGCGCCGCGGCATCGGTGATGATCGATTCGAGCCGCCGACTCGCCCCGGCGAGGCGATCCGCATCGCGGCGCACCGCCTCCGACCGCAGCGCCTCCTGCAGGTCCCGGACCTCGGTCCGGAGCCGCCGCGCCTCCTCGAGGAGCGCGTCCCGCTCGTTCCGGACACCGGCCCTGAGGCGGGTCCGCAGCTCCTCCTCCTTCGCCGCCACGCCGCGCCGTTCCGCCTCGAGCCTCCGCTCCGCCTCCGCGACGCTGCGTTTCAGCGCTCCGATCTCCGTCGCCTCGTCCTCGAGCTTCCGGATGGCGATCTCGAGGTCCGACCGGCCGGCCCCGGCGAGGGCCTCCGCACGGTCCACGATGGCGCCATCGAGTCCGAGGCGGCGGGCGGTCGAGAGCGCCGAGGATGATCCCGGCACGTCGAGCACAAGACGCCAGGTCGGCATGCCGGTCCCGCTCTCCACGCCCATGGCGCCGTTCCGGAAGCGCCCATCCGCGAGCGGGAGGGCCTTCAGGGACTCGTAGTGCGTCGTCACGAGGACCACGGCACCGCGAGACGCGAAAGCTTCGAGGACGGCCTGGGCGAGAGCCGCCCCCTGGACAGGGTCCGTGCCCACCGCCAGCTCGTCGAGGAGGACGAGGCACCCGGGCCGCACTTCCGAGAAGATCCCGAGCAGGCTCGCGACGTGGCCGCTGAACGTCGACAGATGACGCTCGAGGCTCTGTTCGTCCCCGATGTCCGTGAAGATGGCCGGGACCCGCGGAATCCGCGAGTCGGCCCGCACCGGCACATGCAGGCCCGAAAGGGCCATGAGCACCGTGAGCCCTGCCGTCTTCAGGACGACAGTCTTCCCGCCCGTGTTGGGCCCGGTCACGACCAGGACTCTCTGTCCCTCGCAGAGGGCGATGCGGTTGGCCACGACCTCCGTCCCCTCGAGGACGAGCAGGG
>CAYQRN010000179.1:0-9268 GCA_964419995.1 uncultured Planctomycetia bacterium | reverse complement strand
GGGACCGGTCCCGGAGGTGTTCGAGCGTCGCTTGTCGGTCATGAGTCTGTCCGCTTCCGGCCGGGCGGAGGGCTCCGGCCCAGGGGGGTCTTCAGGATGACCGGTCCGCACCGTCGCGGGTCGCCGGGGGCTCCGCGAGGGATCGGCCGTCGAGCGCCTCGAGGAAGGCCTTCCAGGCGGTCGCTACGCCACGTCCGCCGGTGCCGGAATCGCCCGCCGAGGGTCCTGCGATTCCGGAGACGAAATCGTCCGGAAACTCGGACTGCAGCAGTCGCTCGGCCACATCACGCAACGCTATACGTTCGGGGGCGACGGAAAGCGAGAAGACGCCGGGGCGGCGGGCATCCTCGATGAGGAAGCCTCCGGCAACCAGCCCCGTCGCGACGCGTTCAGCCGTCCATTCGTCGAGATCGAGGCGGGCGGCGGCATCCCGGAGGGCTCGGGGCGGCGTCCCCGCCCGGAAGTCCGCCGTGAGGGCCTCGAGGAGGGCCAGGGCCGTCGCGACGCCGGAGCGCCGCGTTGCCACGGGCGGTGTCGCGCGGGCCGTGGTGGGATCCTGGTGGACGCTCGCGATCTCGGCGCCGAAGAGCACGATGACCCAGTTGATCCAGATCCAGATGAGGAAGAGGGGGAGCGCGGCGAGCTTCGGGTAGAAGCCCGTGATCGTGGCCGCGTGGCCCACATAGAGGAAGAAGGCGCGGCGGGAGACCTCCCAGAGCACGGCCGCGACGAGCCCGCCCGTCGCCGCGCTTCGGAAACGCACACGCGAGGCCGGAAGAACTGCGAAGAGGGTGGTGAAACTCGCGAAGCCCACGACGACGGGGACGACGAAACCTCCCACCCGGCGGAGGAGCCAGGACCGATCGTGGAGCCTTTCCATGAGGCCGCCCGGCGGCATGACGACCTCGCCGAGCCAGATGGCCAGGGCGATGAGGAAGGGGCTCACCGTGAGGATGACCCAGAAGGCGGACATCTTCTGGATCCAGCGGCGCCGGACTCTCGAATGGAGAATGAGATTCAGCGACCGCTCGGCCATGGCCATGACGCCGAAGGCCGTGAGCAGGAGACCGAAGATGGCCGAGGCGTTGACGATGCCGGCCGACCCGCCGCGGAAGGCCGTGGTCGAGATGTAGGTGTCGAGCCAGACCCCGAGATCCTCCTGGAAATCCGGCGCCACGAGGGGGAAGACCCGCGTGCGGACCCAGGCGATGATGCGATCGCCGCCGCCGAGGAGCCCGGCGAAGCTGAAGAAGAGGACGGCGAGGGGGATGAGGGAGATGATCGTCGAGAAGGCGAGTCCCGCCGCCCTCTGGAAGCACACATCGCGACGGAACTTGACCGCGCCGAGGAGGAGGACGCGGAGAGCGGACCGCGCGCGCCGTCCGGAGCCGTCGGGCTCCGCAAGGAGCCGGCGCAGGGCGCCGAGCAGGCGGGGGCGCAGAGCGCCGGGGCGGGGGGCGTGCGATGCCGATGCCTGTTTCGTCACGCCGGAGCCTCCCGGAGTCCCCATGGGGCGCGGGCCGGGAGCGGAGGGAGGCCTCCGCTCCCCGTACCGGAGATCAGCGATAGAGGTTCGTGGCCTCGGTCTCGTTCACCGGGCGCTGGAGCTGATCGGTGTTCATCTCCACGGCGAACCGGCTGTCGCCGGCCTCCACCGCGCGGATCACGACGCGCCACTCCGCCTTGGCGCCGGGCGCCAGGGTGGCCAGGGGCTGGAAAGTGATCGTGGAGCCGGAGGCCGTGCCGGGCGTGGCTCCGCCGCAGGACACGAACTGGGCCGCGGCTTCAAGCTGGCAGACGATCCGGATGTTGGAATCGGGCTCCGAGCCCTGGTTCGTCGCCGTGATGACGTAGGTCGTCTGGGCGCCCACCTCGACCGGGTCCTCGAGATCCACGACCTCGAGGAGGATGGCCGCGATGCCCTTGACCTGCGTGTCGCAGGCGGCCGACCGCGCTTCGGCGCAGTAGGCGGCGACGTTGGCCCGGTTCGCGAGGATGCCCATGGCCGTGGCCGTCACCGTGCAGGTCACCGTGCGCGTGTCCTGCGGCGCAAGCGTGCCGAGGTTCCAGACGATGCGGTTTCCGGCCAGCGCGCCGCCGTCGCTGGCGCGGAGGAAGGCTGCGCCCGCCGGGAGGATGTCCTCGAGGACCGTGTCGCGGGCGGGGCCGTCGCCGGTGTTGCGGACCGTGATCTGGTAGTTGACCGGGCGGCCCTGATACGTCATTTCGGGGCACGTCTTCGCGATCTCGAGGACGGGCACGCGGGCGATCGTGACCGTGGGATTGGAGTCGGCGCTGAGCCCGCCGTCTGCAGTGGCGGACGCGCGGTTCTCGTACTGGCCGGGACGCGTCGCGCGGCAGGGAATCGTGAACTCGCGGGACTCGCCGGGTCCGAGGATGCCGGCGTCGAGCTCGATGCTCTGGCGCCCGTCGGCAGTGACGAGGCCCGCCGGCAGCGCGTCGGTGACGCGTACGTTCCGTGCGGCGCCGGTGCCGGCGTTGGTCACGACGATGCGCACGGGGATGGGGTCGCAGACGAGGACCTCGGCGGGAGCCTGCTTCACGATCTGGAGTTTCGGCTCGATGACCGCCGTCTGGATGCAGAGCGCCGTCTCGTAGTCCACGGACACGCAGTAGACGAGGTTGCCGACGGCGGCGGCCACGGCGTTGATCCGGATCGTGCGGGTCTCGCCGGGGCGCAGGGATCCGAGCCGCCAGAAGATCTCGCCGGCGTTCATGGACTCGGGGCGGGGCTCCGCGCCGTTGACGCGCATCTCGGCGGGTACGCGGTCGCGGGCCGTGACGCCGTCGAGGCCGAGGCGGGAGAGGTTCGTGATGCGGATCTCGTAGTCGAAGGGCTGGCCGATCTGGACTTCGGCGGGGCCGATCTTCTCGATGGCGAGGACGCTCGTGGCCTGATCGCCGGTGGGGTAGAACATGACGGCGCGGCCGGCGGTCGCCGCGGGGACCTCGACGACCCGCGCCGGGGTCGCGGTCGCGTGGGGCTGAGGGTGCTGGGCCGGAGGCGCCTCCTGCGCCGCGGGAGCGGACCGGCGCGAGCCGGAATCCGAGGCGCAGCCCGCGAGGGCAAGGGCGAAGACGGCGATCACGGGCAGGGAACGCATCATGCTGGGTTTCATTCCTTTCCTCTCCTTCAGGGGCGCCGCCGGAGGGGGGGGGCCGGACACTCCGGGGCCCTCGGGCGTGACGCTTCGGACCGTCCGTGCGGACCACGCCGGCCGCGGGAACGGCGCCCGCGGGTGGTAGCCCCCGGCGGGAAAATCCCGCAGGATCGAGGGACGCCGCGCCATACTACGACGGCGGCTGGACTTAAGCAATCTCCGTGCCGCCGGCGCGTGCAGGGGTCGCCGGCGGCGGAAGATCACTTGAGGAATGGAAGCTCGGCGTCCGTGAACTGATCCTGGTAGCGGAGGAAGAGCTCGACATGGTCGCCGGGGTAGCTCTTCACGGCGTCGGGCATGTCCTTGATGATCCAGCGTTTCCCGTCGAACTCGAAGAGGCCCACCATGGAGGTCGAAGGGTCGAACGCCTGGGGCGCGATGACCCAGCGGCGGACCCAGTCGGGGTTGAGGCGGCTCTTCACGAGGCCGAAACTCGGCGCCACGGTCTTCTCCGTGATCTCCGCGACGTTGCCCACGTGGCAGGACATGCACTTCCCGTGACGGAAGATCTCGCGGGCGACCGTGAGTTCGTCGGCAGTGAGGGGCGCCACCGCCGGGGCGATGTAGGGATAGGGCTGGTTCGCCAGGGCCGCGAAGAACTTCACGAGTTTCCGGTTCTCGTCCTCGGACAGATGGAACGTGGGCATCCGGACGGCGAGATAGGCGCGGACGCCGTTCCGGTGGATGTCGGCCGGGTCGAGGGCCGGGTTCGCGAGGAATCGTGTGAGCCAGTCGAGGTTCACGCGCGCGCCCTCGCCGTGGAGGATCGGAGGCCGCCGCGGCAGATTGTCGCCCTCGAACCACGGCAGCTTCCAGAGCTTCGGGGTCTCACCGGGCTCGAAGGCGTGGCAGCCGGCGCAGTTGTACTTGCGCACGACCCACCAGCCGTCGGCGATGTCCTTTTTCGGACCCTCGGGGATGGCGCGGAACTGGTCGGGGATCTCGACGTCCACGGATCCCGTGACGAACGTCGTGAGGGCGCGGACCTCGTCCTCCGTGAGGCCGAAGTTCGGCATCCGGAGCCTCTCGTGGGGTTTCTTCTCCTTGAGGATGTCCCAGGTCCGCGGTGTCCTGAGCTTGTTCCGGATGAACGAGATGAGCGTGTAGCCTCCGAGCTGGCCCTTCACGTTCTTCCGGTCCCAGTGGTTGTCGAACTCCTCCTCGCGCCAGCCGAAGTCGACGCGGTCGAGGGGTGTGCTGCCCTCGTTGGTGAGTTCCTTGCCGATGCGGCCTTCGTTCTCATGGCCGCGCATGTCGTGGCAGCCGAAACAACCGTAGAAACGGACGAGTTCCTCGCCGCGGGCGACGGCCTTCTGGGTGTCGCTGGCGGCGAAGTAGGCTTCCCGCTCCGTCTGATGCCGGGCGAGGTCGCGGTCGTAGGCGGACCGGCGGGACCGCCAGGTTTCGTCGGACTCGTCGCGTCCCCGGACGGGCTCCTCGGGCCTCTCGGGGAGGGGGCCGACGTTCATGAAGGGGGCGTCGGGGAGGACGAGAGGCTCCCCGGCGTGGACGTCGGCGGCGTTGGCCATGACGAAGGTCGCGATGGCGTTGGCTTCCGCCGGGGTGAGCCGGAAGTCGGGCATCACCGTCTGCGGATCCACGCCGCGGGGGTTCATGATCCAGCGGGCGATGTACTCGAAGCGGGCCTTGCGTCCGACATCCGTGAGGTCCGTGGCGAAGGAACCCGCTTCCCGCAGGGAGGCGACCGTGGCCGTGGCGGTGGCGTCGGCGAGGGTGCCGGTGACGCTCGCCCCGGGGGCGAAGCGGCCGTAGCGCATCGTCGCGACGATCTTCGACCCCGAGACGGACTCGACGCGCCCGCGGTTGCCGGCGCCGTCCTCGAGATCCATGCCGGAACGGAAGGCCGCAGCGGGGCCGGAAAGGTCGAGTTCGATCTCGAGACCAAGGGCCGTGGGGCGATCGTCCTTCCGCTCGATGCGGAAGGTCATGCTGTGGCAGCCGAGGCACCCGCGCTCCTTGAAGAGACGGCGGCCGGTGTCGACCTTATCCGGCGGGGCCTCGGGCGGCGCGAAAGGCGCGTTGCGGTCGCCGCCTCCGCCGGTGGCCCAGAGGTAGGCCGAGATGGCGCGGACTTCCTCGTCGCGGATCCCCGTGATCCGGGCGTGCTCCTCCGGAGAGTAGTCGCTGACCGGCCAGAAGTTCGGCATTTTCGTCGTGGGCCGGAAGCGCCGGGGATCCTCGAGCCAGTAGGGGATCCACTCCCGCCGGAGCTTCGAGACGGCGTTGCGCAGCGTGGGGCCGATGCGCTTCGTCTCGAGGGCGAGGGCGGCGAGGCGGCGCTCGAGGTCGGCCCGGCGGGTCTCCTCGCGGGAACGGTCCACGGTGAGATTGCGGGCGACGTCGCGGAGGCGCACCGCGTCCGCCGCCGCCGTCGCGTCGCTGTCCGCTGTGGCTCCGGCTTCGGCGATGCGGCGATCGAGGTCCCGGATGGCGCCCGTTGCGAGATCGATCTCCTTGCGGACGTGGGCAGCCTCCTCGCGCTCCGTGTCGAACCCTTCGTAGCGGTGGCAGCCGTAGCAGCCCCTGGTGAGGAAGAGCTCCTTGCCGTGGGTGACCGTCGGGCCGTGGTCGAGGACGAGGTCCGCGGTATGGCACTGGACGCAGCCCGCCTCCGCGTGGTCGGCCGGATAGAGGGGCTTCTTCCAGTGCTTCTCGAGGCCGTGGGCGTGCTGGAGCGTGTCGGTGGCGATCCCGTTGCCGTTGTGGCATGGGGAGCAGCCGAACCTCTCCGGCGGATGGGTGGCGAGGAGTTCAGGACGGGGATGGGTCTTGAAGGGGTGCTCCCACGACTCGAGCCCCTGGAGCGACGTGCCGAGATGGCACGACTCGCAGCGGTCGACGAGTTCCCAGCCCGCCTTGTTGACCTTGGACTCGCCGGATTCGACGTGGATCTGCCGGATGGCGACGTCGAAGTCGGTGTTGGCGGCGACCTGGGCCTCGAGTTCCGTGATGCGGTCCTCGAAGGACGCGACGTTGCGGCGGGCCTCCTCGACGGGGGCCCGGAGGTTCTCGATCGTGCGGAGGATCTGCTCCTTGCGCTGCTTCAGGCTGTCCACGTCGAGGGCCGCGATCTGCGTCTCGATCTCGCGGTATTCCCTCTGGTAGCCCGCGGCGGCGCCGGGATCGGCGTCGTAACGCGCCTTCTCGTACTTGTAGATGAGGGCCTGGTACTCGCCTCGGAGAACGGCGAACCGGTCCTGCCGGCGCTTGAGATCGACCTCGAGATCCGCGAGGGTCGTGCGGAGCGCCTCGATCTCCTGCGCCGGCGAACGGCCGCCGTCCACGGGCGCGGAGAAGACCCGCTCGACCTCCGCGAGGGCCTGGCGGGCGGCGTCGTACCCGGCGTTCCCCGAGAGTGCGCCGCGTGCCGCTGCGAGGTCCGCTTCGAGCTTGCCGGCGAGACGGTCGGTGAACTCCGCCTGATAGCCCTTCCACGGGCGGCGCGCATAGGCCTCGTCCCACACGGCCCACACCATGAAGATCACGGTGATGAGGGAGATGACGAGGAAGTGGGGCAGGAGCGATCTCTGAGTGATCGGATCCCTGGGTTTTGCCTCAGCCATGGTTCCTTCCCGCAGATCGGATCAGACGTTGAGCCAGGGCGTGACGAGGATGTACTTGAGCGAAATGGCGAACCGGAGGACGCCCTTGATGGGCAGGAGCGCCATGAAGAGGAGCTGGGAGGAGAGGAGGTGGAACCTCACAGCTCCCATACTCGTGTACATGCGCGGGAACTTCCGCGTGAACCACCGGAAGAACACCGCCGTGCCGACGAGGCCGTAGAGGAGGAGCGCCAGGACGCCCACCGCGCCCACGGCCCAGGCGTTCCCCCAGAGCGTGTCGGGCAGGATCATCTGGTGGAGGTCGCGGTTCGTCTCGGAGATGACGCGATGGTGATCCCAGCGCTGTCCCGGGACGAAGAAGATCCAGCCCGGCCCGCGGCAGAAGGTGCCGATGAAGACCATGAGCACCCAGAGGACGAGGAATCCGAACTGGAACACGACGATCGAGAATCGCCGCTGGATCCAGGTGTAGTACCCGTTCCCGAGGGGGTTGACGTCGAGGTAGGGGATCGTCATGAGGCCGATGATGATGGCCGTCGGGAAGACGACGCCGGCGAGCCACGGATCGAAGTAGACGAGCATTTCCTGGAGGCCGAGGAAGTACCAGGGCGCTTTCGAGGGGTTGGGTGTCAGCGTGGGGTCGGCGATCTCCTCGAGGGGCGCGTCGAGGACGATGGACCAGACGAGAAGCGCCGCGAAGACCACCATGGCGGCCAGGAGCTCGATGCGGAGCAGGTAGGGCCAGACCTGGACGGTCTTCTCCCAGGACGGATGCCAGGGTTCGGCCTTGCGGTGATGCGTCTTCGCGAGCTCGGGGTCGGCCTCGAGCCGCCGGATGATCCGGTCGTTCCTCCGGGCGAGCCTCATCGCGTAGATGAAGTACCCGAAGACGAGGAAGAGCATGATGACGATCGGGACGTTGTCCGGCAGCGAAACGATCTTCCAGAGCTGTTTCATGGGTCAGATCCCCGTTCCGGTCACCGGATTTCCTTCTCGAGCATGAAGGGCGCGGGCCCCGAGATGCCTCCGTCCTTCCGGATGCGCCAGAAGTGGACGATCATGAACAGGCTCGCGATGATCGGGATGCCGATGCAGTGCCAGATATAGGCCCGGAGCAGGGCGTTCTTGTCCACGATGGATCCGCCGAGGAGGGCGAAGCGCACGTCGTTGAAGGCGCTGACGCCGAGCTCCTCGCCGAAGGGGCCCTGATGCCCGAGAACCGGCGTGGCGCGCGCCATGTTGGTGCCGACCGTCACGGCCCAGAAGCCGAGCTGATCGTCGGGGAGGAGATATCCCGTGAAGGAGAGGAGCATGGTGAGTGTGAGGAGGATGACGCCCACGGACCAGTTGAACTCGCGCGGCGGTTTGTAGGACCCCGTCATGAAGACGCGGAGCATGTGGATCCACGTCGTGATGACCATGGCGTGGGCGGCCCACCGGTGCATGTTCCGGAGGAGCATGCCGAAAGGCACGTCGTGCTGGAGGTAGAGGATGTCCTTGAACGCCTGCAGCTTGGACGGGTGGTAGTAGAACATGAGGAGCACGCCCGTGAGCGTGAGGACGATGAAGAGGAAGAACGTGATGCCGCCCATGCCCCAGGTGAAGCTGTACCGGACCGCGTCGCGGTTGATGCGGGCCGGATGGAGATGCAGGAACACGTTCGAGAGGACCGCCAGCATCCGGTTGCGCGGCTTCTCGTCGAGAGGGTGCCGGATGATGGACTTCCAGACCTGGGTCTGACGGACCTCGAGGTCGGTGATCTCCTTCTTCGTCTGCTTGAGGAGATCGACCATCTGCGGGGGCTTGTCGCTCATCTCACTCCGTCCTCCGGGACGTCATGCCGGATGCGGGGCGCCGGGGCGCCCCGCGGGGGATGGTCTCCGCCCGCGCAGGGCGGTGGATCGGTCAGATTCTCAGGAACGCTCCGGCGCGGTCCCACTCGCCGCGCTCGGCCCGGTACACCTTGGCCTTGTCCACGACGATCTGCCCGTCGATGGGATCCTTCGTGACGTGGCAGTGCTCCATCGGACGCGGCGCGGGCCCCTCGAAGTTCACGCCGTAGCGGTCGAACCCGCTGCCGTGGCACGGACACTTGAACTTGTTCTCGCTCTCCTTCCAGTCCGGCGTGCAGCCGAGGTGCGTGCACACGGCGAGGATGACGTGGATCCGGTCCGGGTCGCGGACGACCCAGATGCGGTGCTCCTTCTGCCACTTCGTGAAGACCGGCGCCGAGGCGACGTAGGGATAGTCGCTGATGGGCCCGATCTTGAACTTCGTCTTCGGCTCGAAGAGCACCCTGGGGAAGAAGAACCGCAGGGTTCCGATGGTGATGAGCCCGAGAGAACCGAAGAGCGTCCAGAACACGAAACGGCGGCGGGCCGTCGTGCCCGGATCGAAGGGGCCCTTCGGCGCCGCCTTGGCGGCCGCGGGCGGGCGCGCCGGCGCCGGCTTCGGCGCTTCCGGGCGGGGGGCCGCCGGAGCGCCGGCGGCCTGGGACCGTGC
>CAYQRN010000178.1:0-9358 GCA_964419995.1 uncultured Planctomycetia bacterium | reverse complement strand
CCATGACGTGGACGGAGTCGAGGCGGAGCCCCGAGCCGGCCAGCAACCTGCGGACGACGTCGGCCGTGAGACATGTCTCGATGGCGCCCGCGCCGGCGCTCCCCGCGGCGGCATCGGCGAACTCCCGGAAGCGCGCGGGATCGAGGAGGTCGGTGAAGAAAAGCGCGCCGCGGCCGGAGGGTCTGAGGACCCGGGCGAAGGTCCGGAGGAGCCGGAAGATCGCCGGGAGGCTTCGCATGTCGAGTCCGCCGGATGTGACGACGAAGTCCACCGCCGCATCCCGAATCGGCGCCAGTTCCGTCGCGTCCGCGACGACGAGGTCCAGGTTGTCGGGCGGGCACGCCATCTCCGGCGGAAGGGGCAATCCGTCCGTGGTGCCGCTCACGGCCACGACCCGACGCGCGAAGGGCAGGAAGCGGATCGTGAGGCCGGGGTCCGTTGAATCGACGTCGAGGACCACGGATGCCGGCGTGATGTGGGGCCGCAGATACCCGTCGAAGATCGTCCGCGACAGGAGATCAGCGGCGCCGGCGTCGACGAGCCGCCGCCCGGGACCGGCAGCGGTTCCGCCGGCCGGCCGCGCTGCCGCCGGCCGCGGAGGTGGTCCGAACAGGGTTCCCAACTCCTCCCGAACGGCGGCGCGGACGAGATCCGCGAGAACGCGGCCGCCTTCCCCCGGTGCGTCTCCGCCGGCCGGCGGGGCTTCGAAGGCGGCCGGGAGCCCGGGGTCGTGGATCGGCAGGACGAGATCGGCCCGGCGGCGGAGGAGCGCGAGGTCCGGGGGTGGCGGAAGAACGGCCGCGGATTCCGGCGCCGACGCCGGAGGCGCGATCCGGAGCGCCGCGCGCCAGAGGCCCGCGGACACGAGCAGCGCCGGTCCCACGAGGGACGCCTGGATCGAGGAGGGGCCCGGGGGCAGGAGGGCCGCCGCGCCATACCAGAGCCCCGCGAACCCCGCGTAGAGGACGAGAAGCCGCGGCCTTCGGCGATGGAGCGCGCGATGCGCCGCAAGGGCCAGTGCGCCGGCGACGACGACCGCAGCCTCGAGGATGGACCCGGCGGCCGAAGCCGCGTCCGGGGGAGGCGCGAGCGTGGCGAGGGCGGCGACGCGGGCCCGGGCCGTCACCGGAACGCCCTCGGCCACGGCCTCGCCGCGGCGTGTCATGGCGTCGTCCCGGCCCGGCGCGAGCAGCAGCGCGGCCAGGAGGGCCAGCGCGCCGTGGAGCGCCAGGTGAGACGCGGGACGTCGCCCCGAGGGCCGCCCCGCGATGGCCGGGAACGCCTCGTCCGTGAGGAGGAAGAGGAGCGGCAGCGCCACGGCGGCGGGCCCGGCGAGCAGTGCCGCGACGGCGGCGACGAGCACCGGAACGTCCGGCCGCGCAGGGCGGCGGAGACCTGCCGCTCCGGCATCGCGGCGCGGGCGGACGTCGAGCACGAGGGCGAGCAGCATGAGGAAGGTCGTGAGAAGCTCGGCGAGGCCGAGGCGGCCGGTCCTGAGTCCCGCCGTCGAGGGATGGATCACGAAGATCGCCGCGGAGACCACGGAGACGATGCGGTTTCCCGTGAGACGTCGGACGAACCTGGCGACGAGAAGGCCCGATGCGCCGAGAATCACGAGGGCGAGGGCGGCGGTCCGGGCGGCAGGGGCATCCGGTCCGCCGGCAGCGGTATCGAGGACCCGCGCGAGGGGGTGGAGCCACGGGGCCGCCGGAGGGCCTCCGGTCGGCCGGCCGGAGGCGGCGATGACGGCCGGCAGATGTCCTGCGAGAAGCGCGAGGATGACGAGCAGGGCGGCAGCCAACGTATTCCCTGGTCGGGCCCCTCGATGAACCTGCGCGCCGGCGGGTGAGGCGGCGCCGCGGCACCGGGCGCGGATCGTAAGAGATGGACGCGGCGAGGTCAATGCGCGGAGCGGACGCCGGCGGTGCGCCTTGGCCGGAGGCCCGCCGCCGGCTATAAGGCCTCTCCCGGGCCGTCGGCGCCCCAACGCGATGAACGGACAGCGTCGTCTCGCCATCCTCGCCCTGCTCGTCGTCACCGAAGTGGCCTGCGGGCAGCCGGGCGCCCCTCCGGACCCCCTATTCCGATTCAGCGACGGACAGGGGCCGGAGAGGGTCGTCAGCGATCCCGCCGCGATCCCCGCCGGGCGCCTCCCCACGACGGTCGGCGAGGTCACGGGCGTCCGGGCGCTCGACGGTGCTCACTTCGTGGCCGCCGGCGGCCACGTCTTCCGGCTCCTCGGCATCGATGCGCCCCGGCGGGACGCCGGAGCCCCCGCGCTCACGTCTCACGCCGTCATGGCCCGCGATGCCCTCGCGGCGGCCGTCGTCGGGCGTCGCGTGACCGTCCGCTTCGACGCGCGCGCCCGGGATGCCGACGGCTTCTGGCTCTGCATGGTGGACGGCGCGGACGGCGTCACTCTCAACGAGGACCTCGTGAGCCGCGGCCTCGCCAGGACGGCGATCGATGCCGCCTCGCCGCGCCTCCGGGAGTCCCTCCGCAGGCGGCAGCGCGAGGCCCGCGAGGCCAGAGCGGGCGTCCACGGCGACCCCGTCATCGACCGGGGCACGCCCCCGCGGGTCCACGCCGGGTTCTGCCTCGGTCTCTACGCCAAGGCCCCCGACTTCGACTACGGCCCCATGATCCGGGAGATCGCGGCGACGGGGGCCAACATCGTCTGCCTGGTCGTTCCCTGGTTCATGGAGAGCTGGAACGCGGTGAGGATCGTCCCGGTGCCCGCTCGGACCGCATCCATGGCCGTGCTGGACAGGACGATCCGCCAGGCGCGCGAGGCAGGCCTCGCCGTGAGCCTTCTCCCCATCGTTCTCCTCAGGAACCCGACGCCGGAGCACTGGCGGGGCAACATCGTTCCCACGGACATCGATCACTGGTTCGACGCGTACAACCGGTTCATCCTGGCCTTCACCGACATCGCCGAGTCGACGGGCGCGGCCCTCTTCTCGATCGGATCCGAATTCAGCTCCCTCGAGAAACACCGGCTGCACTGGGAAAACGTCGTCGACAACGTGCGCGGTCGGTTCAGCGGCGAGATCACGTACTCGGCCAACTGGGACCACATCGACATCATCGAGTTCTGGGATCGGATCGACGTCATCGGCATGACCGGGTATCACTCGCTCACGGAGAAGGACGATCCGACGGTGGACGAGATCACCGAGGCCTGGATCCGCGTCCGCGACCGCCTCGTGGCCGCGCAGGAAAGGCGCGGCAAGCCCTTCGTCTTCACCGAAGTGGGCTACGCGAGCCAGAACGGCATCAACAAGGACCCGTGGAACTACTTCATCTCGAAGACCGAGGATCTGAAGGAGCAGGCCGACTGCTACGAGGCCTTCGCCCGCACCTGGCGCGACGCGCCCGACCTGTTCCGGGGCGCCTACTTCTACACCTGGTGGCGCAACAACGACGCCGACGACCGGATCATGTATACGCCCGCCGGCAAGCCGGCGCTCGACGTCATCCGCCGGTACTTCGTCGAGCTGCGGCAGCGGTGACGCGCGGCCGCCGCCGTTGGACGCCGGCAAGGTCGCCCGTACCATGCCCGTCGACGCGGGGGACGCCGGGTCGGACACCGGGGACCTGCGGCACCAACCCCCCGCGCCGGCGCGGGGCGAGACCAGGATGACGACTGCTTCCGACCCCCGGGGACCGCTCGCGGGCGCCTTCCGGAGCCTCTTCCGCTTCATGCAGCGGGATCCGACCCGGATCCGCTCATCCGGGACCTACCGCATCCTCGGCCGCCTCGGCGCGGGCGGCATGGGCGCCGTCTACCTGGCGGAGAAGCGCGGCATCGCCGGCTTCAGCAAGCTCGTCGCCATCAAGGTGATCCGGAAGAGCCGCCTCCAGGATCCCATGATCCGGGACATGTTCATCGGAGAGGCCAAGCTCGTCGCGAACCTCGTCCATCCCCACATCATCCAGGTGTTCCAGCTCGGCCGGACGCGCTCGACGTACTTCATCGTCATGGAGCACGTCTTCGGCGTGAACCTCCTCCAGTTCATCGACCGGCACCGCGAGCTCGACCGGCGCATCCCGGTGGACTTCGGCGCGCACGTCATCGCCCGCATCTGCCGCGGCCTCCACTACGCCCACCGGAAGCACTCGCGCGACGGCCGCCCCCTCAACATCGTCCACCGGGACATCTGCCCGACGAACATCATGATCTCGTTCCGCGGCATCCCGAAGCTCTCGGACTTCGGCGTGGCCAAGGCGCGCACGACGCTCCTCTTCTCGGAGCGGGAGATGACCTTCGGGAAGTACCCGTACATGTCGCCCGAGCAGGTGAGGAAGCTCGGAACCGACCACCGCTCCGACATCTACTCCCTCGGGCTCGTCATGTACGAGCTGTTCACCGGCCGGCTCGCCTTCACGGCCACGAACACCTCGGACCTCGTCGTGGCCCTCGAGCAGGCGCCGCTCGTCCTCGAGCGGGATCGGCATCCGGACGTGCCGGAGGGACTCCTCGCCGTCATCCGCCGGGCCACGCAGCCCGACCCCGCCGACCGGTTCCAGAGCGCCAAGGAGATGGCCATCGCCATCGAGCAGTTCCTCCTCCTCAACTTCCTGTTTCCGGAGGAGGAGAGCCTCTCGGACTACCTCGTCGAGATCTTCCCGCACGCCATGAAGCACCGCTGGTGGTAGCCGCCCGAGGCGCTTCCGTGTCGCCGTTCACGACGATCCGCCCTCCCCCGCCGGCGGAGACGCTCCGGCCGCGAGGGCGGCATAGAGCGGCCCGAGGTGCCTCGGGAGGCGCACCTGGAGCCGCGCCGCGCCTCCCGTGTAGGCACGCGACAGCACATCGGCGTCCCGCTCGAGGGCGGCGAGGGTCCGACCGTCGGAGAGAGGGACCACGAGGTCCATCGTGACGCGGTCCTCCTCGAGGCGCGCCCGGACGGCTGCCTCGACATCCGAGCAGGTTGCCCTCCCGAGAGCCGAGGCGGCGACGCCCTCCGGGAAGCGCCGCTCGAGGATCTGGCGCTCCACCGGATCGGTGACGCCATCGATCTTGTTGAGCACGAGGAGCTCCGGGACGGAACCGGCGCCGATGGACCGGAGCACGTCACGCACGGTGGCCACGTGGAGCGGCGCCTCGGGGTTCGAGGCGTCGACGACATGGAGAAGAAGGTCAGCGGCCTTGACTTCCGCCAGGGTCGCGTGGAACGACGCCACGAGGTGGTGCGGCAGGTCGCGGATGAAGCCGACGGTGTCGGAGAGGAGGGCCGGGACGACGCCGCCCACGTCCCAGCGCCGCGTCCGCGTGTCGAGCGTCGCGAAGAGCTGATCGGCGACGTAGGCATCGGCGCCGGTGAGGGCATTCATGAGCGTGGACTTGCCCGCGTTGGTGTAGCCGACGAGGGAGATCATGGGGACGCCGGCGCGGGACGCGATGACGCGCTCCTGCCTCGCCGCGATGTCCCGGAGCCGCTCCCGGAGATCCGTCATCCGTCGTCCGATGACGCGACGGTCCACCTCGATCTGCTTCTCGCCGGGGCCGCGGCTGCCGATCCCGCCGCTCCCGGTGATGCGGGAGAGATGCGTCCACATCCGCTTGAGGCGCGGGGCGAGGTACTGGAGCTGTGCCAGCTCGACCTGGAGCCGCGCCTGCAGTGACCGGGCGTGGGTCGCGAAGATGTCGAGGATCAGCTCCGAGCGGTCGATGACCCGGACATCGCAGAGAGCCTCGAGATTGCGCACCTGCGCCGGGCTCAGGTCCTTGTCGCAGAGGATGACGTTGGCGCCGAGTTCCCGGACCGTCGTGGCCAGTTCCGCGGCCCGTCCCCGGCCGAGGAACGTCCGGCCATCGGGCGCGTCGCGGTTCTGGATGACCTCGGCGAGCACATCGGCCCCCGCGGTCCGCGCCAGTTCTCCGAGCTCCATGAGCACGCGCCCGCCCTCGGGCACGGCGCCGTCCACGAGTCCCATGAGGACGGCCCGGTCGCCCCGCACGCGTGTCCGCGCGGCACCCTCCCGCGAACGGTCCCGGCGGCGCTGGCGGCTCCGGTCCCCCTCATCGCCCGCTGGTCTGCCCATGGACCTCCGCCGTCCGCGACGCGTTGCTGTGAATCCGCCACCGCCCGTCGTCGCGTTCCGGGAAGTCGGTGCGGAAGTGCGTGCCCCTGCTTTCCTCGCGCCAGAGCGCCGAGGCTGCAATGAGGCGCGCGAGGATGAGCATGTTGACAAGCTCGAAGCCGCGGGGCGAGCGGAAGCGGCAGTCGAGGACGTACGCGCTCCAGGTCTCGAGGCGATCCACGGCCTCCCGGAGCGTCTCGCCACGGCGCAGGATCCCGACGTGGCGCCAGAGGAGGCTCTTCACGGAGTTCACCATGTCCGGGAGGTGGATGACGTCTCCCGGCAGCGGGAAGTCGCGGCGGGGCAGTTCCGGAAGTGCTGCCGGCGCTCCGCCCCGCAACGATGCCGCGGCACGGCCCGCCCGGCGCCCGAAGACGAGGCCTTCGAGGAGCGAGTTGCTGCCGAGCCGGTTGGCACCATGCAGACCCGTGCTGGCGACCTCGCCCGCGCACCAGAGCCCCGGGACGGTGGTGGCCCCGTCCAGATCGGTCAGCACACCGCCCACCATGTAGTGCGCGCTCGGATGGACCGGGATGAGATCCGCGACGATGTCGATGTGATAGAGCGCGCAGATCCGGTTGATCCCGGGGAAGCGCCCGCGGGCGGCGTCGCCGAGGGGCCGGAGGTCGAGGAAGACGTGGGACGTCCCCGTCGCCACGATGTGGCGCATGATGGACCGGCTCACGACGTCCCGGGGAGCCAGTTCCGCGAGGGGGTGGTAGTCCACCATGAAGCGGTCGCCGGCCGCGTCCCGGAGCAGAGCCCCCTCGCCCCGGACAGCCTCGGAAATGAGATGCCGCGCCGCCCCGGCCACGTAGAGGGTCGTCGGGTGGAACTGGAAGAACTCGAGGTCGGCGACGTCGGCGCCCGCCCTGTAGGCCATGGCGACGCCGTCGCCCGTGGCGATCTCGGGATTCGTCGTCTCCCGGAAGACCTGGCCGCTGCCCCCGGTGGCCAGGATCGTCGCCCGAGCGAGGATCGCCGCAAGGCCGCCGGTCGGCCTCCAGACGAGGGCGCCCGTACACCGGCCATCCACCGCGATGAGATCCACGGCGAACGCGTACTGGAGGAGGGTGATCCCGGCGCTCTCGGTGGTCTTCTTCACGAGGACCGACTGCACCTCCACCCCCGTCGCGTCCCCGCCCGCATGAACGATCCGCGGGCGCGAGTGCCCTCCCTCCCGCGTGAGCGAGAGCTGCCCCCCGCTCCGGTCGAAGCGGCCACCCCACTCGATGAGCTCCCGCACGAGCTCGGGACCTTCGCGGACGACCAGTTCCACCGAAGCGGGATCGCAGAGACCGTCGCCCGCCGTCAGGGTGTCGTCCCGATGGGCCTCCACCGAGTCCTCATCCGAGAGCACGGCGGCGACCCCACCCTGGGCGTACTCGCTGTTGCTCTCGCGGATCGAGTCCTTCGTCACGACGATGACCCGCGCTCCCCCCGCGGCCGCCTCGATCGCGGCCCGGAGACCCGCCACGCCCCCTCCGAGAACGAGGACGTCACAGAGGAGCGTCTCCTCGACGGGCATGGCGGCCGGATCGACGAGGAGCGGTGGGGTGATCATCCGTCGGGTTGGTCCTGAGCCTCGCCCTGTCGCCATCGCAACCGACGGGCATCGAGGCTGCGGTCTCAAGTCCATGATCCACTAAGGTTAGCGGCATTCAATCCCGGCGTGCTGACAACCCGTACAACCACCTGAACTTTCATCTTGACAACCATACATGCGCTAGGTATCCTCCTGACATGAACCCGTACAGCACACGGACAGAGCCAGGCTCCACCGGCGAGTCCGGCCTGACCAGGAAAGGAGGCCCCATGAATCTCCGGAGCATCTACACGTCGCTTCTCGAGGGAGCCCTCGTCATGGGAATCACGTTCCTCGCCTTCCTCTGAGCCAGCGCCTGTCCCCATGTTCCTCACCGAACGTCAGCACGCCGTCCTCGAGTTCCTGAGGGAATTCCGTGAAGCCCGCGGCCTCTCGCCTACGCTCGACGAGATCGCACGGAACTTCGGCATCACGCGAGCCACGGCTGCCGAGCACGTCAAAGCGCTCGAGCTCAAGGGGGCGCTCCGTACCTCCCCGCGACGGGCCCGCTCCATCCAGCTCGTCGCACCCCACCGCGCCCCGGGGTCCGAGCGATCCTCTTCAGCCTCCCCCGTTCCCACCTTGTCCCTTCCCGTCCTCGGCCGCATTGCCGCCGGCCTCCCCATCGAAGCCCTGTCCGACACGTCCACCCTCGACCTCGGCGCCCTCCTCCCGGCCGAACGCGGCGGCTACGTGCTCCGGGTGAAAGGCAACTCCATGATCGAGGACCAGATCCGTGACGGCGACTACGTCCTCGTGGAGCCCTGCCCGTCGCCGGAGCCAGGAGCCATCGTCGTCGCCCTGATCGACGGTGTCGAGGCCACGCTCAAGCGCTTCTACCCCGAGGGCGACCGCATCCGCCTCGAGCCGGCCAACGCTGCCCTCCGCGCGCTCGTCATCGACCGAAACCGCGTCACCATCCAGGGCATCGTTCGAGGCCTCGTCAGGCCGAGACTCTGAGCATTCTCCCAGCCGGCGGAGCGCCGTCCCCCTCCGCCTCGCCGCCCCTCGAGGAATGCCACCCTCGCGACTCCCAGGTCTTCTCAAAAAAAAACCGCGCGGACCACGTCCGCGCGGTAAATCGACCCCGGCGAAAGCCTGCTCTCGCGCTTGTAGGCACTACCATCGGCGCAGGAAGCTTAACTTCCGTGTTCGGAATGGGAACGGGTGTGGCCTTCCTGCCTGATCACCGGGAAAAACCCACCGGAGGTCACCCTCCGGTTTGACTGAAGACAACCGACAGCGAGAAGAAGCGAAGCACCGCGCCCTCAGGAACCTGCGCGCAAACTTCTTCGTCGCGCCTCCGACGGTCGGACCGCGGGAGGCAGGACAAAAAAGTGGTCAAGCCAATCGGCCGATTAGTACCAGTCAGCTCAATGCATTACTGCACTTACACCTCTGGCCTATCACCTGGTAGTCTTCCAGGGGCCTGATGGGGACGCCCATTCTCGGAGATGGCTTCACGCTTATATGCTTTCAGCGTTTATCCGATCCAGACATGGCTACCCAGCTATGCCGCTAGCGCGACAACTGGCACACCAGAGGTCCGTCCACCCCAATCCTCTCGTACTAGGGGTGGCCCTCCACAAGCGTCCTGCGCCCACAGCGGATAGGGACCGACCTGGCTCACGCCGGTCTAAACCCAGCTCGCGTACCGCTTTAATTGGCGAACAGCCAAACCCTTGG
>CAYQRN010000177.1:0-9376 GCA_964419995.1 uncultured Planctomycetia bacterium | reverse complement strand
AGGCCATGCTGGCCTCGAAGGGCGTGAACGGTTTCGACGACTTCGTCCAGAAGCGCCTCCGGGGACAGCGGCTCTCGCCCCTTGCGAAGGCCCGCCCGCCCTTCTCCGAGTTCGCCCTCCTTCCGGCCAACGCTCCCGCGAACGCCGCGCCCCAGGGGATCTTCGTCGGCCACAGGGAGCTTGGCGGGAACGTCGTCGGCGTCGTCTACCGCACCCACCCGACCCTCTCCGCCGAAGCCGAGAGCGAATTCCGCCGGATCCTCCGAAGCCTCTCCGTGGCGCCAGTGGCCGACAGCGACCCCCTCACCGAGCACTACGCACGCCGGCCCTTCCGCAACGCGCCGCGCCGCATCGAGGTCCGCCGTTCCCTTCCGAAGGGCTGGAAGGCCATCGACACCGAGAACTTCATCATCGTCCACCACACGGACAACGAGAAGCTCGTCAACAAGATCGCGCGGGATCTCGAGGCCATCCGCCCCCTCTTCGAGAAGCTCTTCCCGCCGGTCCGTCCCGTGGAGGCCGTGTCCGTCGTCCGCGTCTGCCGCAACGCCGAGGAGTTCAGGGCCTATGGCGCCCCGCCCAACGCGGGAGGGTTCTGGCACGTCGGCAACGAGGAGCTGGTCTTCTTCGACTATTACCAGACGCTGCTCGACTCGACGAACCGGAAGATGCGCCGCATCACCGACCGCGACTCGCTCCTCGTCCTCTACCACGAGGCCTTCCACCAGTACATCCACTACGCCGTGGGCGAGATCGATCCCCCGGACTGGTTCAACGAGGGCCACGGCGACTACTTCAGCGGCGCGCTCATCCCGGAGTACGGCACGAAGGTCGCCACCATCGGCCCGTCGCGCTGGCGCATCACCCTCGCCAAGGACCTGTGCGAGGGCCGCAAGCCGGGGTGGGTGCCCCTCGGGAAGCTCCTCGCCGCCCGGCGCGCCGAATACTACAACCCCCAGCACATCGCCAGCTACTACGCCTGCGGCTGGGCCTTCGTCTACTTCATGCGGGAAGCGCCCGAGGTCCGGAGCAACCCCGCATGGGCGGGGCTCGTCGATGACTTCTTCGAGGCCCTGAAGAAGGAGTGGAACGTGCGCCTCGCCGCACTCGGCGAGGGAGCGACGCTGGCGGCGAAGTCCGAGGCGGCCGAGGCGGCAAAGAACAGCGCCTTCGCGCTCGTCTGGAAGGACGTGGACCTGGCGGCGCTCGAGACGGCCTTCCGCGCTTTTCTCACGAAGCTCCGGCATCCCTGGCCCGAGGATCGCGGAAAGTCCTGATCATGCCCCGGTCCGGCCCCGCCGTGGACTCCCGCCGCGGACCGCCGCGGTCTTCCCGGGCCGGCGCGGGTCTCGACGCGATCCTCCGCGACGTCTCGCGATCGTTCTACCTGAGCCTCGCGCTCCTCCCCCGCGCTGCCCGCGCTCCTGCCTCCGTCGCGTATCTCCTCGCCCGCGCGGCGGACACGGTCGCCGACACGGATATCCTGCCGGCCGGCGACCGGATGACGCTCCTCGTCCGGCTCCGTTCCACCCTCTCCGGCGCCGCATGCCCCGCTGCCGTCCTCGAACTGGCCGCCGACCTCGCATCCCGCCTCCTCCCCGACACCACCGCCACGGCGGGCGAAGCGGCCCTCCTCGCGAGGCTGCCGGAGGCCTTCGCCGCCTTCGCCGCGCTGCCCGACGAGGATCGCGTCCTCGTCGCCGACGTCTTCGACGTCCTGACGACGGGGATGATCGAAGACCTCATGACCTTTCGCGACGGCCCCGGCGCGGTGACCGCTCTCCCCACGCGGGCGGCGCTCGACCGCTACACCTACCTCGTCGCGGGGTGCGTCGGCCGCTTCTGGAGCCGCCTGCTCGCCCTCCGCGTCCGACTCCGCAAGGGTTCGGTCGACCGCATGATCGCGACGGGCATCGACCTCGGAAAGGGGCTCCAGCTCGTCAACGTCCTCCGCGACCTTCCCCGCGATCTCCTCCGCGGCCGGTGCTACCTCCCGGCCGAGGATCTCCGCGCCCTCGGCCTTCCCCCCGGGGACCTCCGGGATCCCGCCTCGCTTCCGCGGGTCGAGCCTCTCCTCCGCCGCCTCGGAAGCGAAGCCGCCGGGCTTCTCCTTCGCGCGGTGGACTACACGGGACTCCTGCCGCGATCCGCACTTCGGCTCCGGCTCGCGGCCGCCCTTCCGGCCATGCTCGGCCTCGCCACGCTCCGCCTCCTCGACGGCCATCCGGACCGCCTTCGCCCGGAGATCCGCCTCCGCATCTCCCGCCGCGACGTGCGCAGGATCGCGCGGATGACCCTCCTCCGCGCCCTCTTCCCCGGCGCTCTCCGCCGCGCCGCCCTCCGGATCGGCCCCCGCGCCATCCCCTGAACCGCCGGACGACGCGGCGGGCGCCTTCGGTTACAATCCCCGGACCGTCCGACGCCCGCGGAACAGGATCCCCGGGCGGAAGCCGGATCGGCGGACGGCAAGACTCGCAGACGAAGGAAGGCTCATGCGCCATGCCCTCATGACGCTCCTCCTCTCGGCCATGCTGCTCGGCCCCGCGGCGTCCCTCGCCGCGCAGCAGCAGACGCCGAGCCAGGAGGAGCTTGCGGCGAAACGGGATGCCAAGCTCAAGGCGGAGTTCCTGAAGAAGGCCCACTGGATCACGGACTTCGATGACGCGCGCGCGACGGCCGCGAAGGAGCACAAGCTCATCTTCGCGTACTTCACGCGCTCGTACGCGAAGTGAGGGCCCTGCGACGCACTCGAGGGGTCTGCCCTCTCGGACGCGTCCCTTGCCGAGTTCGGCAAGAAGGTGGTCCTCTTCTGTCACATCACGTCCCGCGTCGAAGCGGACAAGCACCAGGACCTTCTCCGGGAGAAGGGCGGACGCGGATTCCCCTACCTCGTCTTCCTGGACGCGGAGGGCAACGTGCTCACGCAGCAACGCGCCCGCACCGTGGAGGGCTTCGAGGAGACCCTCGCGTCTCTGCGGCGTCTCGATGATCTCCGCGGCAAGGCCGACGGCGGCGACAAGGCCGCGGCGACCGAGCTGCTCATCGCCGAGACGGAAATGGGACGGCACTCCCTCGAGGAGGCCCGCGCCCGCTTCCAGAAGCTCGGCGTCACGGACAAGGCCGCGACGGCGCGCTTCGAGTCCGTGCTCCTCGATCGCGAGGTCGAGGGCGTCGCCGCGAACGTCCGGAGCAAGGATTCAGCCATCGCCGCGGGGAAGCAGTTCCTCGCCATGGAGGGCGAGGGTCGGATCCCGACAGGCGACAACGCCGTGCGTACGTTCTGGCAGATGATCCTCACCTGCGCGGAGGCCGAGAAGGACGCGGGGCTCTACGAGAAGTGCCTCGGAAAGCTCCGGCCGATCTACGAGAAGCTCCCGAACGGCCAGAAGGCCCTCGGTCGCATGGAGGCGACGCTGAAGGAGCTCCGCTCCGGCTCCTGACCTCCCGATCCGCATCTCCCCGCCGCGGCCCGCGCCCGCGGCCTCCGGCGCCGCCCCCCTGCGGCGCCGGCCCTCTTTCCGGCCTCCCCGCATGACGCAGAGCCCCTCTCCTCTGCGACATCGGACGACGAAACTGTGTCCTGGAGTTCAAAGAAGGCCATCCCGGACACTCCCGGCCAGAGACTCCGGAACCACCGTGCTGACGGCAGCGCCGTCCTCGCGTCATCGGACCGCTGCTTCCGTGTCCCTCCGGCAAGCTCGCGAAATCCGGGCGGGCCGGGGGTCTTTCGAGCCGAGCGCGTACGGATCGGCCGGTGCGGACGGTCGCCAGAGGCCGCGGGATCGCGGCATGAGGGGCGTCGCGAGGTACGGTGCCGCCGAGCCCGACCGGCGTGGCCGGCCGGATCCGGAACTGGAGTAGAAGGACCCTGGCGGGAGAGGCGCGCTGGAGGGAATCTCCGCAGCTCCACGGCATCCGGTCGGCGGACTTGTCCCGGCGAGTTCCTTCGCGTGGCGCTGAAGATCGGTCAGGTACTCGAAGACATCCCCCGTGTCTGCCTCACTGCTCATTCGGAACATCGTGTGAGCTTCGTGCGGGCGGTGTTGACGGGGAACGCGTGAGCGAACCTCAGGGAGAGTCGCTGGCGACGCCGTGTCCTTGGACCGGGAGCCCCGCGTGCAGGTGGTCCTTGCGTCCCTCCTTGGCGAAGCGGAGGCCGACGCCGGTCAGGGCGGCGGAGAGGAGCTCGAAGCGGCGGAGGCGGGCGCTCCTCACGAGGGCGGCGAGCGAGCGGTCGCGGGCTGCACGATTCTCCGAGGGCGGGAGACCGGCCGGCTTGTCAACGTCTTTCACGAGGTGCCTCGTGCGGACGTCGATCTGATCGCCGAAGCGGTGTCCACCATGCGGCGGAGCAAAGTCCCCTCCGACGTCGAAGAGGCCGCCGCCGGGGAGGCTCGCGTCGTTGAGAAAGAGGGGTTCGATCGCCGGAAAGCTGTAACCGCGGCCCTTGCCATCGCGAAAGGCCGCGATCTGCGCGATGGCCTGGAGCAGAGCCGGGTCGGACTGCTGCGCCTCGCGGTAGCGCACCCCGGCGGCGCGAATCGTTTCGAGCATGATAGGCGAGACGAAGTGGCGAGAGGGATGGAGAGCAGCGTCGGCAGCCGGCTTACTCGAGTAAAGCACGTAGAGAGGCCCACCCTGTGAAGATTCCGCGGGCGGGATCTCGACCAGGTCCACGTGCCGGCCCGTAGTTGGGTCGCGCGGCCGGAAGCGGACGCCTATCCGATGCTCGAGCGATGCGACGCTCGCTCCGGTGCCGCGGTGCACCACCTCGAAGCGGAGCGTCTCGTTCTGTGCGATTTCGGGCGCAAGATAGAGGACCGCCGCGGTGTCCGTGATGTCGAAGGAGACCTCGATGGCCTTGGCATCCGGGTTCCCTCCCGGGGCCCTCGCTGCGAGCGGCTCCCTCACGGGCAGCTCGGACCTCTGCGACGAGGCCGAGCGCGCGTAGAGCCACCCCGTAGGACGCCGGCCTGAACCGCCATGCGCGTGGCCTCCCGACTTCTCGTCGGCCACGACAGTGGCTCGAACGATGTAGTCGGCGTGACCCGGATTCACGTCGCCTTCCATCCGAATATCAATGGGCAGGGGCTTGACGTAGCGGCGCGGCTTCAGGGCGTAGCCGGCGCGGAGAAGCACGGTTGGCTGTACCCGCGCGGGGACCGCGTCGAGAAAGCGGGCGGAAATCCGTGTGGGAGCATGCGCTGCCGCCATGAAGTTGTCGGACTCGTTTGTCTCGGGGACGAGATCGTCGCTGTCGATCACAACGGCCCAGTGGGTTGCTTCGGCTGGCGCCGCCGCCCGGGCGCTTCCCGAGACTGTGAACGTCTCGTTCGACCCGGACTGGAAGCGAAGGCCCCGCACCGCGACCGCGGCGCCCGGGAGGATATCGCTCTTCTTCGCGCCGCGCGCGTGGAAGAGCTTCACCTCGACGCGTTTGTCCGTGGACCAAGAGACGCCGTTCACCCGATACCCGAAGCGCACCGAGCCATCGGGGAACTGGTCAGGCCCGATCACCGACAGATTCGTCCTTGCTTCACGCCGGATCGTGATCGAGCCTCTGTCGTCGCCGTCCCAGTTGTCGATGCCGAAGCGGACGTGCTCCTCGGTGCCCCGGGCGAAGTAGCGGATCCGCAGAGCCTTCCGAGCCGGACCGAGCTCATGCCATCCCCCGGAATCCGTGCGGACGTACATCGTCGTTGGCGCAAGACCTCCCGGGCCGATGGAAAGCGCGGCATCGATGTCAAACACATCCCCCGGACGACATGCGAAGGTCTTCACATGAGGTAGGCCTGTCGCGATGTTCTTAGCTCCGTAGGTCACGGCCTGCGAGGCCAAGTTCACCGGGAGAAGCCAGAGGGCAAGCGGGACAAGGAGGGTCCGAAGCATGGTCCGTCTCCGTCGCGGCGTTCGCTCCTCTCGAACGCACCGGAGCGGAGTTCATGACTGCAGGCTCACAGTATGCCAGGGCACCAGAACAAAGGCACAAGACGCATGTCATGCGGCAACGGCTCCGACGTTCGCTCCGGTGTCGTTCACTCACAGAAAGGACGTTCCATGACGCATGGTTCGAAGTTCGGCGGCCTGATGCTTGTCGTGCTGGCGATCGCGCCGTCGGGGTGTAAAACGCTCGGAGCCAATGGCTCTGGAGGCGATGAATCGACGAGCGGGGACACGTCCGCTATCACGGTCGGACGGGTCCTTGAGAGGGGCGTCGACATCGCGACTGCCAAGGACAAGAAGCAAGCCGCGCTGGACGCCATCATCGACCTGGGCGCGACCGCTCTCACAGAGGCTCTGGCGGGCGAACGCGTCTCGGCCGGGCACCCTTTGCCCGTTGGATCGCCCACCTCGGGCGAGGCGCCGGCGGAGGAGGAGATCGGAACCGACGAGACCACCCCCGATGAGGCGCCCGCGCCTCGCTCTCGGGAGCCCCGTCGATGACAGTCGCGCCACCTTGTTCGGACTCCACCTTCATCCGTATCGAAAGGAGACTTAGACCATGTTGCGTACTGCGAGAACTTGGGCTTCCGTGCTTTGCGCGGTGGCAGCTCTTTCGGCGCTGCTCCGTGCGCAGGGCGGCGCCCGCCTGTTCGACCCGGCCGCCTGGTCGCCCGCGCCGCTGATCACGCTCCCCGACCATCTCCTCATCACCGGGAGACTCGCGCCGCGCGCATTCACGCCGTTCGTCCTCTCCGACATCGACGCGCCCTCGGGCGATCGCACGCTCTCGGTCAACGACGGAGCCGGAAAGTCAATCTCGCTTAAGGCCTCCGTCTGCCTGAAGCGCCTGAACGACGCCGAGCGCACTCTTGCTCGCCTCGGGCACTCGCTTCGAGACGATCGTGGGACCGAGGTACCGCTCTACGACTTGAATGGTGGCGGGCTCGCCGGGCAGGATGCGGTGGCGCGCGCGCGCCTCGTCAGCCGCCCGAAGACGAAGGGCTTCGCGATCGGGTGGCTGCGCGGTCACCACGACAAGGTCGCGAAGGACGCGAAACGCACCAATCAGTTCAAGTCCTGGTCGAGGGGCGCCGGAACCGCCGCATCGGTCGCGCCCGTGACCGTCCCGTTCGAGATCGAGCGTGGAAACCACGACTACTTTCAGGCCTTCATCCGGGGATCGATCACGGCCGGCCACACTGGAGGCACCACCACCGCTGCGACCACCGCGCGGCTCGGAGGGTCGTTCTTCGGCCGGACGAGCGACCTGATCGTCCTCGACGTGAACGGCTCCGGCACGAGCACGCAAGCCCTCACGGGGCGCATCAGGATCTCCTTTCTCGGCCATCAGGTCGTCGACCGGCCGGTCTCAAGCAACAAACCCGTAATGGTCTCGGACAGTGTCACGGTCGCCACGAAGGGCTTCGACCTCGGTTCGCTTCGGATCCCGGCCATCGGGATAGACATTGCCTTCCGCCTGATCCAGGAGGCCAAGCTCGGGTACGCTCTCGCGCTCAGACCCGGCTCGGTAGACGGTAAGGTCGAGGCGGACGTCCACACGCGGCTCTATGCGGAGGTCGACATCGGACAGTTCTTCGGTCTCGGGAAGATCGTAGTCCGCCTCGATGGTGACCTCGTGACGGGCCACGTGGAAGCCGGCGTGCTCGCGGAGGTGGAGCCGAGCCGGTCGCGGCCAGGATCTCTCGCCTTCCGCGTACAGCGCCACGCCTACGCACACGCGAAGATCCTCGCAGGCACGATGAAGGTCAAGGCCTGCTTCAAGAAGCTCATCTTCTTTGGCTCGACGAAGTGCAAGACGCTCTTCGACATTTTCAAGTTCGACGGTCTGAATCTGAAGGGGTTCCTCGTGTCGGACGACAAGACCGTCCACCTTCCGGCTACGCCCCAACCGTAGTCATATCGATCGCCCGCGGCCGCGTCCTCGGCCGCGGGTGATATACTGCAGAAACCAAGGAAAGTTTGATGAGACGTGCATGCGGAGTGGTGCTCGCAGCTTCAGGCTTGTTCGCCGTGGGGTGCTCCGACGAGGCCACGCTCGGGCAGAATCCGGCCGGACCGGCGAGCGCAACGCGACCTGCCGGGGAGTGGGCGGACGCTGCGGCGGCTCAAAAGGAGGTCGAGGCCTGCCTCGAACGGTACGACTACCGCGTTGCCGAACGGACCCTCGACGCAGCCCTTGCCACGAACCCGACATCTGAGCCGCTTCTCCGACAGCGTGTGACGCTTTGGCGCGACTGCCTCGAGGACTCGCAGAAGAGCGCAAAGGCGTTGACCGATCTGCTCGCCGCCAAACCGGCCGATGCGCCGGCCTTGAATGATCGGGGGTACATGTACTTCAAGCTTGGCCGCTACGACGACGCGTTGAAGGACCTCGATCAGGCTCTGACCCTCGACCCGACGATGGGAGTCGCGCTCGGGAACCGTGCCAACGTGCGGTTCATCAAGGGCGACCTCGACGGCGCCGTGAGGGACCTCCTCAAGAAGGCCGAAGTCCTCCCCGAATGGAAGGAAGGCGTCCTCGGGGGGAGGCCCGACGAGGAGCTCGAAGGGTCGCTCCGGCAGTACTTCCGCCTCTGCAAGCAATCCCTTGAAGCACCGCCAAGCGACGCGGCCGCCGCCGCCATTAGGATCAACGAGCTCTACAAGATGGGAGCATACGCCCTCGCCTACCGCGAGGTCAAGACGCTCGCACTTGGCGAGGCGTCTCGGAACGCCGAGCTCATTTTCCTCGCAGCGTTCATGGCTGATGACCTCGGGTCGAGCGAGGATGCCGAGCGGCTGATGACCCAATATGTGGAGCTCGAGCCCGCCGCATCGAACGGGTTCAACACGCGCGGGTTCATCCGCGCGAAGCTCGGCCGGTTCGACGACGCGCACGCAGACCTCACGCGCGCGATCGAGCTCGACCCGAGGCACGCGAAGGCCTACATGAACCGCGCCTGGGTCCGCTGGACACGCGGCGACGATGGCGCCGGAGAGGATGCCACACGGGCCCACGAACTCTTCAATTGTTTTCCCGAGGAGGAACGGAAGCGCTGACCGGGCAGGGAGGCGCCAGCTGGCCACGGCGCTCCTCGTCCGTGTCCCTCCGGTAAGCGCACGAAATCCGGGTGGCCGGGGATCTTTCGAGCCGAGCGCATAGGGATCGGCCGGTGCGGACCGTCGGCGGAGGCCGCGTGATCGCGGCGTGAGGGGTGTCGCGAGGTGCGGTGCGGTCGAGCCGCCCGGCGCGTGGTGTCCCTCCGGCAAGCTCCCATGAATCCGGGAGGCGGGGCATGGCGCCGGAAGGGACCATCGAGGGTATGTGATGGTCGCCCACAAGCTTGCCCGGTACATCGTAAGCGTTCGACCACAGACGTCCGGTCAACTCGACTCGTGAAAGTGCGGAGATGCCTTCGTGACGATGGTGGCG